>JAFDWD010000549.1 GCA_018268695.1 Actinomycetota bacterium | reverse complement strand
GATGGACATCGACTACGTCGGCGACGAGGAGGGGTTTCGGATCGTCCAGTTCACGCCGACCGACTCGGAGTGCTCGAATCATCTTCGGCGAAGGGCTGACGGCGGCGGAGCCGGGGTCCTACGAGGGGCTGCAGCTGACCGTGACCGACATCGCGGCGGCGCGGGAGGACCTGGTCGGCCGGGGGGTCGACGTCTCGGAGGTCTTCCACGACGCGGGCAGCATCTTCCATCACATCGGGACCGCCAACCGGGTGATCGGGCCAGCGCCGGAGAACGCCGACTACGGGTCGTTCGCCTCGTTCGTCGACCCGGACGGCAACGGCTGGCTGCTGCAGGAAATCAACACGCGGGCGCCGGGTCGCTGAGCGGCGCGGCGGACGAGAGGAGGGCGAGGATGGCGACGACGTATGAATCCGCGCCGGAGCTGGCGGAGGCGCTGCGACGCCCCGCCGCCGCGCACGGCGAGCACGAGAAACGGACGGGCGAAGAGGACGCGAACTGGCCCGACTGGTACGCCGAGTACATGGTGCGCGAGGCGGCCGGCGAGGAGCTGCCGCAGTGAGCGCGCCGGGCGGGTCGGGCGCCGGGGACGGTCACGACTTCGACGCGATCGTCCTCGGCGGCGGCTCGCCCGGCGAGCACTGCGCGGGGGCGCTGCGGGCGGGCGGCCTGCGGGTCGCGATCGTCGAGCGCGAGCTGGTCGGCGGCGAGTGCTCCTACTGGGCCTGCATCCCGTCGAAGTCCCTGCTGCGTCCCGGCGAGGCGGTCGCGGGGGCGCGGCAGGCGGCGGCGAGCGCCGAGGTCGACGTCGAGGCGGCGCTCGCCTGGCGCGACTACATGGTCAGCGAGTGGAAGGACACCGGCCAGGAAAAGTGGCTCGCCGACAACGACATCACGCTGATCCGTGGCGACGGGCGGCTGGCCGGGACCGGAGCGGTCGAGGTCGATGGCAAGACCTACACGGCGGCGAACGTGGTGCTGGCCAACGGCGCGGCGCCGTTCGTGCCGCCGGTGCCGGGGCTGCGGGAGCTCGACGGCGTCTGGGGGACGCGCGAGGCGACCAGCATGAAGGCGGTGCCGCGGCACCTGCTGGTGCTGGGCGGTGGCCCGGCGGGGGTGGAGCTGTCCCAGGTCGTCAACCGGCTCGGCGGCTCGGCGACGGTGATCGACGGCGCCCCGCATCTGCTCGCCCGCGAACCGGCGCCGCTCGGCGAAGCACTGGGGGAGGAACTGCGCGGCGAGGGGATCGAGCTGGTGCTCGGCGCGAAAGTGACCGCCGCGCGGCGCGACGGCGAGGAGTACGTGCTGGAGCTCGACGACGGCCGCGAGCTGAGCGGCGACCGCATCCTGGTCGCCACCGGGCGCCGCCCGCGGGTCGAGGGCATCGGGCTGGAGACGGTCGGCGTCGAGGCCGATCCGCACGGCGTCAAGGTCGACGACCACCTGCGGGTGGCGGACCGCCTCTGGGCGATCGGGGACGTCAACGGGGCCTGGCCGCTGACCCACGTCGGCAAGTACGAGGGCGAGGTCGTCGCCTCGAACATCCTCGGCCAGGACCGCCCGGTCAACTACGAAGCGGTGCCGCGTGTCACCTACACCGACCCGCAGGCGGGCGCCGTGGGCGCGAACGAGGCGGAGTTCAGCGGCACCACGAAGCTCTCCGAAGTCGCCAAGACCGCCACCTACACCCACGCCTGGGACACCCAGCACGGTTACTTGACCCTGCTCGGCGATGGCGAGCGGATCGTCGGCGCGCACGCGCTCGGGCCGGAGGCGGGGGAGTGGCTCCAGCAGGCGACCTTGGCGATCCGCGCGCGCGTCCCGCTCGACGTCCTGGTCGACACGATCCAGCCGTTCCCGAGCTTCTCCGAGATCTACGTCGAGGCGCTGAAAGCGCTGCGCGCCGCCGGTCGCTGAGTCACATCCACGGGCCCGCCCGTGTCCTCCTGGTGAACCCACCAACGAAGGAGGAACAGATGGCACTGCGCGTCCCCAAGGCAGCGATGACCGGCTTCGACGAGGACAAGCTGGCGCTCTTCGGCGGCCAGATGCCGGAGCCGCTCGAGGTCGGCTGGCACAACCCGCCGGTGATGGAGGCCGCGCTCGCGTTCGGCATGGCCGCAGACACCTGGCCCGCGGTCGATCCGAGCCTGAAGTCGTTCGCCCACATGGCGGTCGCCGCTTACGTCGGCTGCAGCTGGTGCCTCGACATCGGCTACTTCACGGCGCTGAACCAGCAGCTCGACCCGGCGAAGGCGAGCCAGGTGCCGCGCTGGCGCGAGGCCGACGTCTTCACCCCGCTCGAGCGCGACGTCATGGAGTACGCCGAGGCGATGTCCCAGACGCCGCTCACCGTCACCGACGAGCTCTCCGCTCGCCTCCTCGACGCCCTCGGCGAGGCCGGCCTGATCGAGCTGACCGCCTACATCGCCTTCTCGAACTTCTCCACCCGCAACAACGTGGCGCTGGGGATCGAGTCGCAGGGCTTCTCGTCGGACTGCGAGATTCCCCTGGCGGCGGCGAGCTAGGCCAGCCAGCTCAGGTCGAGCTTCCCCAGTCGGGCCG
>JAFDWD010000548.1 GCA_018268695.1 Actinomycetota bacterium | reverse complement strand
CTCTGGTAGGGCCGCAGGGCGATGTCGATCGCGTGCCGCAGCGCCGTCCAGGCATCCTCGCCGTCGGGCCGCCCGGCGAGCGCCTCGGCCACGTCGACGCCGACCTCCTCCTGGACGACGAAGACCGCGTCCTCCTTGGAGTCGAAGTAGCGGAAGAAGCTCGCCCGCGAGATCCCCGCTGCCGCCGCCACTTCGGTCGCGGTCACCTGGTCGAAGCCACGCTCGGCGAAAACCCGGAACGCCACCTCGGCGATCTCCGCCCGCAAGCTCTCCCGCGACTTGTTGCGCAGGTCGATCGGATTGGTCCCCGTCGCGGCCATGCCTCATCTTAGGTACTCGTCAGGTCCCAAGGGGAACTATTTCCGACGGAATTTTGCGATAACTTCCGCACCCGATGAATCTCGAACAGAAAATCGGCATCGGCTTCTGGGTCTTCGTCGTCATCTTCATGCTCTCCCAGATCCTGCTGGTCGTCTTCGCCATCGCCTTCTTCCTCGGGCACTTCGTCTTCCCCCAGTAAGCGCCGGGCGGCGCGCCGCCTTCGCCGCTCCGAACTAGACTTCACCGCAATGCGGCGGTAGCTCAGTTGGTAGAGCGCAAGCTTCCCAAGCTTGAGGTCGCGGGTTCGACCCCCGTCCGCCGCTTTCCGTTGTAGAGCCAAATGCGGCCGATGACTGCCGGAGATCGTCGCAGGTAGGAACAGGCGACGGCTTGGGCCCGTAGGTTCGATCGCCTAAGAAGTACCTGCAAAGCGTCAGAATCTCGGCGGCTTGAGCTCTATCAGTCGGTTTCGCCTCTCTGTCCCCGACCGAAGCCTTTGCGATGATCTCTGGCATGGAGCAGCCCGCGCACATCACGCTCAGTGGGGACATCGAGGGGGCCTACGTGGTCACCGAGAGGCGACCCGGAGGCGAGCTGGTGATCGCGCCCGACACCTCCTGGAAGGCGATGCTCGAAAGAACGGGCGCTCGAGACGCCACCCCGGAGGAGTTCGCGGCCTTTGAGGCCGAGCATGGGCCGTTCCTGCCCCCCGACGGCGAGGGGTAGGCGGTGGCCGCCAAGAAGGGGCACGCCCGGGTCGTCTTCGACGAGGTCGCCTACGCCGAGGACACCGTGCGAAGCGGTCGCGCCGGGGCGGGTGTTCTGCGCTCGGCGAGGACCCGATTCGAGCGCGATGGCATCGCGGTCTCATCGCTGCGGCGCTGCGAGGCGGAGGGAAGGGACGGCACGACGCTTCCTGCCTGCTTCAAGGTCTACCTGCCAGAGCCCGACGGCAAGTTCGGGATGGTGCTCGCGCTGACCGGCGACGAGCTGGGTCTGGGACTTCACTACCTCGCTTTCGGGATGCGACATCACCCGAAGGGCTCCCACGCGCCGACCGTCTATGAGATCGCCCATCGCAGGCTGAACGGCTGATCCTGCAGGTCCGGCCGCGGATCCACTGCGACCTCGAGCTCCAAAAAGTCGCAGGCTCGAATCCGGCTGGCCCAGCGAGTCGCCGTAGTCGATCGCGGCTGAGGTGCTAACGCCGGGCGCCGACAGCGCCGGGGTCGCGGTGAAGGTGCATCGCCTGTGGCGGCTGAACGCCGCGGGCATTGGTACGGACGGCGCGAGTCTGGTCGTCGTCGGGACCAGGCTTATGCTGGTGTGAGGGCTCGGGTGCCAGCATCACCCAACCGTCCGTCGAGATGGTTTCGCTGTGACGCGGCAAGCAAGGGTCGGTAACTCTGCGGTATTAATTCGGGTCCGAACTCGTCCCGGTTGTCGAGCTGGCGCCTTTGGGTTTGGGGGAATCAATGGAGAACACCGAAGTCGCCAACTTCTTTGCGGGCACGTCTGTCCTCGTCGATGGGAATCCTCGCCTTCGCGCGCCGCAGATCGAGGGATATTCGGCTGCTGCCGATCACTTCTCTGGCGACGGGCCGTGGGAGCCGGCGATCGAGCAGATTCCGGTTGGTTGTGGGAAGAGCGGCCTTATCGCGATATTGCCATTCGGCATCGCGAAAGGGCGGGTGTTGGTAATTGCCCCCAACCTGACGATCCGAAGCCAACTGATGGACGACCTCGACGTTACGCGGCCCGATTCGTTCTATCGCAAGACGCGAGTTATCCAAGACTCGAAAGCCGTCCCGAGCGTCGCCCTACTCGACGGGGATGCGAATCTCGGTGATGCCGAAGACGCACACATCGTCGTAACGAACATCCATCAGCTCGCCGAGCGTGTCGACCGGTGGCTTCCGGCGTTTCCCGAGGACTTCTTTGACCTGATCGTGGTGGATGAGGGTCATCACAACGTCGCCTCGTCCTGGCAGAGAGTCTTCGATCGCTTTTCGGGTGCAAAGGTGATCAGTCTCACGGCTACGCCGTTTCGAGCCGACGAGCAACCCGTTCATGGAGAGGTGATCTACCAGTACAGCTTCCGCGAGGCGATGCAGCGCGGCTACATCAAGCAGATCATCGCGGTCAATTTGGAGCCGAGCGAAATCGCCTTTACCTGGGAAGGTGACGAGCATCGGCACTCGCTCGAAGAGTTGTTGGAGTTAAAGGAAGAGACTTGGTTTTCGCGAGGAGTTGCGCTTGCGCCCGAGTGCAACAAGCACATTGCCGATGCTTCGATCCAATGGCTTGAGTATCTGCGGAACCGCACCGGCTTCAATCATCAGTTGATCGCGGTTGCCTGTTCGGTGGCTCATGCTAAACAGGTGCGTGACCTCTACCGAGAGCGGAATCTTGACGCCGAGGTGATCCATTCGGGTCTCGGCCAGGATCAGCGAGACGAGATCATGGCGGCGCTGAAGAGCGGCACCTTGGACGTGATCGTCCAGGTGCAAATGCTTGGAGAGGGGTTTGATCATCCGCCTCTGTCGGTGGGGGCAATCTTCAGGCCGTTCCGATCTCTCAACGCCTATATCCAGTTTGTCGGCCGCATCATGCGGGTCAACACGCCGAACGCTGCGAACCATCCGGACAACGAAGGCGTCGTCGTCTCGCACGTCGGCATGAACCAAGACTCAAACTGGGACGACTTTAAAGGCATCGACGGCGACGACCAAGAGGTGATTGCGGGATGGTTGAACGCCGGTGGGGCTGATCCTCCGACGAGTGGCGGGGATGGGACCCGCCGCCGCCTTCGACCCGGTATGGACGTGACGGAGGAGATCATCGATCGATTCGTCTCGGACCCGTACTTCGACCAGACGGACGACGCCGCGATCGACAATCTGATGAGCGTCATGCGGGAGCAAGGGCTCGATCCAGAAGTTCTCGGGCTCGACCGGGATGAGCTTCGTCGGCGGATTCTCGTCGCGAGAGAGAAAGACGGCGCGCCCGAGAGGCTTGAGGAACTTCCAGTTCAGCCCCAGCGGCGCCGGAAAATACTGCGACAGCAGTTGGACGAGCAGACGCGAGCCGTGGCGGGGCGGATCTGCGAGGCCCTTGATCAGACGCCGGGAGGCGTGCGCATTGCCCTCTTGGGAGGTGCGCCAGGACAGAACAACCTTGGCGTGACGATCACTCGGATGCACCGAGCGGTCAATGCGCGGTTGGGGATTGGTTCCGGGGAGCGTCGCGAGTTGACGCTTGAGGAGCTGGAAAGAATCCTGCCCGAACTCGATGGCATCGCCGACGAGGTCCAGGCAGAACTGCGCGAAAAGCTCGATGGCGAGGATTAGATCCATCCTGCAGCGATTGGAGGTGCGCCCAGCGGGCCGCCTTAGCCATTGCTCGCACAAGAAATCGCATGAAATTCTCAAGGGCGAACCGCGATTTGTTGTAAAGCCGACCGGACCTGCGGCTGGCGAGAAGGGATACTGCGTCGTCTGCGCGATCGAGATGATCGAGAAGGCGCAGGCCGACCTAGACGGCTTGAAGGCCGAACTGTCGCGTTAGCGACGACGACGATCCGGCGCGAGGCGCGCCGCAATGAGCGGTTGACGACCGGGTGGCTCTCTACCGTGAGATGTGTGGGGAAGCCGCTTCAAACTGCCACTGGTCGAGTTCCCAAACGGCGAAAGCGGAAAACTCGACCTGGCACGTTGGCGCATCTCCTACGCCAGTTCGACCCTCACCCTGCAAGACGCGGGCGACAGTTCGAGGAAATCTGCTGTTGGTACCTGAGCAACTGCCGAGCTGATGTCCGGCAGGCGTGGATGTGGGCGGATTGGCCTGAGCGAACTGGCCCTGACTGCGGGATCGATCTAGTCGCAGAACTACAGACGGGCGAGTTGATTGCCGTTCAGGCGAAGGCGCTCGCGCCCGATCACGCGATCCGAAAGCGGGAAATTGATTCGTTCCTCTCCGAGTCCGGTCAGGAGCGCTTTGAGGCGCGCCTCCTCATCGCGACGACCGACCGGATAGGGAAGTACGCCCGTCGGGTGATGCGTGAACAGGAAAAGCCAGTCGAGTTTCTGGGTCGTTCCGCCCTCGGCAAGGAGTCGGATGCCTGGCCCGCGTCGATCGGGAAGCTGGAGGCCCAAGAGCCAGTGCGTTCGCTGGACCTCCGTCGCCATCAACGCGTCGCGCTCGACGCGGCTGCCGACAGCCTCAAGGATGGTGAGCGCGCCCAAGTGGTGATGGCCTGCGGTTCCGGCAAGACGCTTGTCGGGATCAAGGCACGGGAGCGCTTCGGCGCCTCTCGCACCTTGGTCGTCGTTCCGTCCCTTCCTCTGATGAAGCAGATCATCATGGAGTGGCAGAGGCATAGCCGAAAGGCTTTCCGTCGCCTTGCCGTGTGTTCGGACGCATCGGTCGACCAGCGGGAAGATGTGGCCGAAGGGCATCCGGGCGAACTCGGGGTGCGGGTAACGACCGATCCCGAGGTGATCGCGGGATTCCTCGAAGGAGAGGGAGAGTCGGTCGTCTTCTCGACCTATCAATCGTCCGAGCAAGTCGCGGCCGCCTGTGGGGGCGATGTTGAATTCGATCTTCTGATTGCGGACGAGGCGCATTGGGCGGCAGGGCTGCTGGACAGTCCGCACGCCACCATCCTCGACAACGATCGGCTTCCGGCCGCGATGCGTCTTTTCCTGACGGCCACCCCACGGATCATCACGGAGGAGCAGCGGCTTGAAGCAGCCGATCACGGCAAGCCGATCGCGTCTATGGATGACGAGGCGCTGTTCGGGCCGGTCGCGCATCGCCTCTCTTTCGGAGAGACGATTCAGCTCGGGCTTCTCGCGGACTATCGAGTGGTCGTATGCGTCGTCACCGACGCCGCCTAGCTTGATCTGGTGCGTCGCCGTGGGCTCGTGTCCATCGGCGACTCTCACGTCACCGATGCGGCTTCTCTGGCTACTCAGGTCGTCGTCCTTCGTGCGATGCGTCGCTTCGCACTGCGCCGGGTTCTCACGTTCCACAATCGCGTGAATCGCGCCGCGGATTTCGCACGTCGCCTCCCAGGTGTGGCGAATTGGCTTGAGGAAGACGCCCCGACCGGGGCACTGGTCGCGCGCCATGTGGAGGGGAAGATGTCGGCAGCCCAGAGAGAGTCTGTCCTTGGCCGACTGGACAACCTTGGAGACGACGAATCGGCCTTGATCTCCAATGTCCGGTGCTTGGCCGAGGGGGTCGACGTGCCCAGCATCGACGCCGTGGCGATCATCGACCCGAAGCGCTCCCGATCCGAAATCATCCAGGCAGTCGGCCGCGCCCTACGGACGAATGGTGAGGCCGGGAAGATCGCAACCGTGATCGTCCCGGCATTCGTTCCCCAGGATCAGAGTGCGGCGCAAGCCCTGCGGAGTTCAGCATTTGAGCCGGTTTGGGAGGTCTTGTCGGCGCTCCGCGACCAGGACGAGCGCTTTGCCGATGAAGTGGACGCCATCCGGTTCGAGCTGGGAGAGGAACGCCACCTTGAGGCGGCCTTCAAGCGGCTTCATCTCGACGCGCCGGCTGAGGTGGGGGCCGAGTTCGCGGCGGCTTTCAATGCTCGGGTTGCACACGAAGTCGGCCTGACTCCGCAGACTCAGATTCGGCTCGGGCGGCCCGCCCCAACTCGAGCCCGTCAAACGATCGAGAACAGACGAAGGGTGGACAGGGGCCTCGACAACCTCGGGCTGGAGGCGCTACAGCGCTTCGTTCGCCGAACCGGCCATTCCCGAGTTGCCGAGGCCCATAGGGAGGATGGTTTCGGCCTTGGCGATTGGTTTCACGGAACTCTTGAGGCGATCGAGCGTGATGCCTGGGGAAAGCCGGGTCGATACTTTTCCGACCTCGACCAGCTTGAGTCCTTCACGAACTCGGTCAGGTCCATCGACCTTGACCACGAGGCATTTCCCGAGTTGGCCGCCGAGCTTGACCCGATGCGGTCCCTGATTGAACTCTGGGACACCGTGGCGGCAGGGAGATTCCCGCCGGAGCTACAACAGGATCGGTCGTTGTCGGAAGAGGACTTCCCGCCGGGGCAGGTTTGGGAAGCCGAATCCTCGGATGGAATGGATGGCGCATCACCAGAAGCCCCGGGCTGCATGAAGTACGAGGGGGAGTGGAGCTATTGGAAGGATGGCTATGCCTATCTCATGGAACAAATGCAGCCGAAATCTCACCAGGAGAAATTCGATGCGGCGATGGTCGCGCTCTTGGTCTTGAAAGAGGCAGAAGACCTGAGCGAGACCGTCGAGCCAAGGCGTCGGGCGGATTTCCGGGTCGGCGTGGTCGAGGGCATCTGGGAAGTTGCGCGGGAGGGCTGTCTGATTGACCAGGTGGAACAGCGATTCCGTCGGAACTGGGATCGGATCAACGCCTACGACAAGGGCTGGAAATTCGGGAAATCACGCCGGCAAGGGTCGGGAGCGCCAGCACCCGGCGCTTTCCTATGAGACGCAGGAACATGGTGGCGAAGGCGGGTGCAAGGCAGGCCGTCACCAACTGGAACTGATGCCGCCGGATTTGTCACCCTCTACCGATGCTGGACTACCAAGGGCAGCGGCGAAGCAGCGTGGCGAGCGCTCCGATCGAGCAACTCTGGATCGACCTGCCGCTCCCTCAGCTACTCGACGCGAGCGTTCTCTTCAAGGAGTTGCACGGCCTCTCCAAGGGGCACCGGCCTCGCCTGCTGTCCGCCGCTCAGTCCGGCACGGCCATCCTCTACGTCCCGACGAACGTCGCCGAAGAGGTTCCGGCCAAATTTCACCGCATCGCTTCGGCGGCGCGGGTCCCCGTTGAGTCGGTCGAAGCGGCATGGTGGGATCACTACAGCCCACACGTCCGCGTTGTCGATGCGGTCGTGGCGCTCGACGACGAGCGCCGCGAGGGCCTGTCGGACGAGGATGCCGACGATCTGCCCTTCGCCGACGCCGTCGCATTGATGGGGCCGATCCTCGCCTTCTCCGAGGATGTCCACCTGACTTCGCGAGGGCTTGCCTCCAATGGCTGGCGCGAGGTTCCAGAGTTGAGCCGTACCCTCCTTGGCGTCGATGCAACTTTCAGGATTACGCCAGAGCTGACGGCGCTGGCGATCAGCGAAGCGGCCAAGCTGGCCCGCCGTTATCCACAGTTCGCCGTCGCCATCCTTCTTCTGGGCGTCGGCATATTCGGCCCGTTTGGGCCGGAGCGACTTCGTCTGAGCGCGGAGCGCACGAAGGCGATCGGGCTTCATCTCCTGCGCGGTCTTGCCTTTATCGTCAAAACGCGCAATGAAGCCAGCAGCCAGATCGCGGCCCGTCTGGTGTCGGGCAGCGGCAACGGACCCCAACGCGCCGTTGTCTTCGCTCTTGCGCGCAGGCGCGAGCCCGTCGCTTTGGAGGTACTGGCGGCGGAGCTAGGAGCTTCGGTCGATCCCGACCAACTCCCGCTCATCCTGTCAAGCTGCCCGGCGCTGGTCGAGACGACCGGCGGCTGGCAGCTCGGGCGCTCGATTGACCCGATAGACGGCTGACCGTCAAATCCGCTGGCGCGTTTGGCGGAACGATCGGATCATTGGTCCAGCATCATGTCGCTCGCGGTAGCGTCACTTGGTCGCACATATCGTTCATAGCCCGCCCACGCTATTCATTGCGCTTCAGCGCAGACCGCTGGCGCCGCGCGCTGACCTACTCGACCCTGTCGGAGCCGTCCAATCTTGCCGTGCAGTCTCGACCGCTCCGGACGAGCGTCGGGCGGCTGATGCCGGCGGAGTTGCCCGCGGCCGACTCGAGAACAGGTGCGCCAGGTAGGAACCCCGGTAGGAACAAAATCTGGCCATTTGGGTCCACCACTGTCCCTTTGTGTCATCTCGAAAAGGAGGTATTGCAGCCATAGCGCATCAGAGTGCGGATGGTGCTCGGCCTCGGATCAATATTCCCAAGCTTGAGGTAGCGGGTTCGACCCCCGTCGCCGCTTCTTTCTCCTCCGGCCGCCGCCTTCCGCGCCTCGGTGAGACGATCGGCGCAGTGCAGACGGTCTAGTGCCGGTAGCCCTCGAGGGAGTAGGGGTTGAGGAACTGGCGGCGCCAGAAGCCCTCGCGGTCGACCCGCGTCATCTCCGCGAGATCGCAGACCTCGTCCCACGCCGATTCGATCACCTCGATCTGGTAGTCGACGATCGCCCGTGCCTCCGCCTCCGTGAGCCTGTAGATCCCGGCGCGCTCGACGCAGCCGGCAACCTGGCTCATCTTCCATCCGTCGACCCCGATCGCCATGTCCTGTGCGGTCTCACCACCGCTCCGAAGCTGCGGGCAGATGTCGTAGGCGGGGGTGAGGGTCAGTTCGAAGCCGTCCCAGAAGGCGGCGTGGTTGCGTGCGTGGTCGTCGGTGTTACCGACGAGGATGTTGAAGGTGATACGGGCGAAGAGCTCGCGCAAGGTCACGGTCGGCTCGGTGAAGCCCGCCCGGATCAGGACGGCGAGCTCGGCGTAGCTTGCGTAGCGGGCGGTCATCGGTTCCAGCCCCAACATCGTCAGCGCAGAGATCAGCGCCCGCCGGCCGCCGGTGGGCGGGCGGTCGAAGCGCTCGATCAAAAGCGCGTCGCGGCCGAGGGCCTTGGTGAGTTCGACCTTGGCGACCTCGAGACCCGCTCGACGGGCGAGCTCCATCGCCACGAACTCGCCTTTGACCACCGCGTATTTGTCGGTACTCGAGCTGAACTTCGCGATCAGCCGCCGAGGCCCGTCGCGGAGCAGTGCCTTCGGCCGGGCGCCGCCGACGGAGCTGCCGTGCAGCAGTGCTTCGTCCAGGGCCTCGGTGAGCGGCACGCCCTCTTCGACCCGCTCGGCCGACTCCGCGAGTAGGTTCAGCTCGGCGAGCGTGGCCTCACCTTTGTTGCGTGGGACGTAGGTGTCGGGGGAGGTCTGGAAGTCGAGCGCGCCGATGCGGTCGGAGCCGGAATCGAGCAGGTAGGTCAGGTAGCCGAGGTCGGCGGTGTCCTCGGCGTCCCGCCCGACCCGGTGGTTCAGGATCACCCGCTGCCCCCAGGCGTCGGGCCCGGCATCGGCGATGCAGCCCGCGATCGCTCCCGCCCGCGGCGGAATCACCCTTTCGACCAGTGGCAGCTCGGGCTCGTAGAGGGAGATCCGGTCGTCGCGTTCGAGGTAGCTTCGCGCGTAGGTGAAGTTGAAGATCGGACCGACTGCATCGAGGCGCCCGGCGACCACGGGCTCCTCCGCGGCTGGTAGCCAGACCCAGACAAAGGCCTCCTGTGGTTGCGGCTCAGAAGTCATTGTTCAGGCGGCGGGGCTCGCGGACCCGGTCCGGGAAGACAGCCAGGCGGTCCTCGACCCGACCTTTCTCCAGGCTACGACGCTCCGGATCCTGGTCGAACAGGGGGATGCCGACCAAGACGGCGGCCTCGAGCGCGGCACCGAGGCTGACGCTCAGGTTGCCCTCCTCGATCTTGCTCAGCGTGCCTTCGCTGACCCCGACCCGCTCGGCCAGCGAGCCGACGGTCCAGCGGCGTTCCTTGCGGCCCAGCCGGATCCGGGCGCCGAGCAACCGTGCACCCTCTTTGGTCGCGGGAGAGTAGGAAATGGGCATATCCTCAGAATATCAAGGATTAAGGCACTTAAACCTCAATATTTTGAGGAAAGAGCGACGAGCTTGCCGGGTAGCCGGCACGCGATAGGGGGTCTGACCGTTCCGCGCGGAAGCCGTGGACTTTGCCTTGTCGTCCGCGGTCGTGAGTCACCAGCGGACCCGACCGATCGAGTCCATTCGAAATGTCTTCCAACGCGGGTCCCCGGAGCGCGCCTCGATCACCCGGTAGATCCCGGGGGGCAGCGTTCCCCCTGAAAGTTGCCGAACTTCCTCGAGCGCTTCGACTACTGGGTCGTCGCCCACGCCGATTCCTGCCCCGATTGGTTCCCAACCGGTCTGGCCTGAGAATTCGAAGTGAAAGGTCCTTGGCATGAGCGGACGCGGCCGGCCGTCTTTGTCATGGACGTCGCGGGTGCGGCGCGTCCGAGTTCGCTTCTTCGCGACGGGAGCCGCGGGACCACAGCGTCCACTGCCAGATGCCGAGCAGCAGTCCGATGCAGCCGACGATGATCAGGGCGAGGCCGATCGTCGGGAGGTCCAGGCCTCCCACCGTGAAGTCGGCGAAGCGCAGGGTCGCGCCGATCGCGATCAAGATGATGCTGCCCGCCAGGGTCACATGGATGCAACGGGGGCGGGAGGTCGTTTGTCATGCGGACGGATGGACCAGCGTCCGGGAGCCGGGGTTTGGGCAGGGAAGCCTTTCCAGGTACCTTCGCGGAGATGTCACGGTTCCGGGTGTCGAAGCCGAGTCGTTCGTCCGCTTCCGATCAGCGTTTGGCGAAGCGCGCGGCCGGCGGCGACCCGGAGGCCTTCGCCGCGATCTTCAGCCGCTTCCAGGGTGAGCTCTACCGCTTCTGCGTCGCCATCCTGCGCGAGCCGCAGGATGCTCAGGACGCCGTGCAGAACACGATGGTGAAGGCCATGCGGGCGCTGCCGGGCGAGCAGCGCGAGATGCAGCTCCGGCCCTGGCTCTACCGGATCGCCCACAACGAGGCGATCGAACTTCGGCGCCGAGAGCGGAGGGTCGAGCGACTCGATCTGGACGCCGAGAGGGTCGGGCCCGGCACGGAGGAGCGGGTCGAGCAAGGAGCGCGGCTGAGGACGCTGCTCGCCGACATCGCCGACCTGCCCGAGCGCCAGCGAGCGACCCTGGTGATGCGCGAGCTGAACGGGTTCGACATCGGCGAGATCGGTACGGTGCTCGAGATCTCGCCGGGGGCCGTGCGGCAGGCGCTCTACGAGGCGCGGCGCGGCCTCGGTCAGATGGAGTCGGGACGGGCCATGGCCTGCGCCGAGGCGATGCGCGAGCTCTCCGACGTCGACGGACGGGTGCGGCACCGGAAGGTTCGCGCCCACCTGCGCGACTGTGTCCTCTGTCGGCACTTCCAGGGCGAGATGCAGGAGCGCAAGCGGGCGCTGGCCTCGATCGCGCCGTTGCCCGCGCTCACCGCGGCGGGAATGCTGAAGGGCGTGTTGGGCGGCTCCACGGCGGGCACCGGAGGTGCCCTCGGGGCAGGCGGCGGCACCGGGGTCGCGGTCGGCACCGGGGCGCTCACCGGATCGGTGGGGACTTCCGCCCTTGTCAAGGCCGGCGTCGGATTGCTGGCGCTGCTGGCGGTCGGCGGCGTCGCGGCCGATCATGGAGCCCTGTTTTCAGCCGGTGCCGGTGGCGGGACTCGCGTCGTCGGACGGCTGGCCGAGCCCAGGGACAGCCCCGCCGCCCGCGAGGTCCGCGGGTCGGGTGCGCCCCTTGGCGATGCGACGAGCCGGGAAGGCGTCGCTCCTCAGGCGACGACGGCCTTCGTCAGGGTGAGCCCGGTCGGCCGGGCGCTCCGCGAGCGCGTCCCGAATTCCGCGAGCAGCCCGCATCCCGAAGCCCGGGAGGGAGCGGCACCCGAACCGGCCCTCCGAGCCGCGGCCGATGCCGGGCCTTCGGAAACGACGGGGGACCGGATGCCGGTGTCCGGGGAACACGACCAGGTGAACGGAGCGGCACCCGAAGTCGCGGGCCACGCCACGAGTGAAGAAGCCGTGGCGCCGGAAGGCGCGGGGCGTCCCGCGAGCCCCGGATCGAGCGCACAGCGAGGATCCTCGGGCGCCGCCGAACACCCGGAACATCCCGAACATCCGGAACATCCCGAACATCCCGAACATCCCGAACATCCGGCCCAGGCCAAGGGCCCTTCCGGCTCGGCGGGAGAAGGTTCCGGATCCGCCGCCGTCACCGAACCGACCTCCGCCGAAGAAGCGACGCTGCCTGCGGAAGTGGCCGAAGTGCCTCCGGTGTCGCCGACGACGGTCTCGGCCGGCGAACCTGCCGCGGCGGCATCCGGCAACGGCAAAGCCAAAGGCCACGAAAAGCAGGCCGCCGCCGAATAGGAGGTTCAGAGCACGGCGTCAGGGGCGCCGAGCGAATCGAGGGTCAGTTCGAGACCCTCTGCGAGACCGGTCCGGGGGCGCCAGCCGAGCTTCGCCGCCGCGCGGGAGGGGTCGATCGTGATCCGCTGGACCTCGCCGGTCCGGGGTGGCGCGAACTCGGGCTCGAACGGACGCTCCTCGAGATCGGCGAGAGCGCGCACGAGCGACAGGACGTCCGTCTCGATCCCGGTGCCGACGTTGATCGGCCCGCTCGCCCGCGAGTCGGCGGCGGCCAACATCGCCGCGACCACATCGCCGACGAAGATGTAGTCGCGCGTCTGCAGGCCGTCGCCGAAGACGATCGGCCGGGTGCCGGCCCGCAGCGCCCCGCAGAAGATCGCGATCACGCCGGCCTCGCCGAGCGGGTCCTGGCGGGGGCCGTAGACGTTGCCGAGCCGCAGGCAGACCGAGGAGATCCCGTAGAGGCGCTCGTAGAGCCCGAGGTAGAGCTCGGCCGCCTGCTTGCTCTGGCCGTAGGGGGAGAGCGGCGCGACCTCCGTTTCCTCGCGCAGCGGCAGGTCGCGACCCTCGCCCTCGCCGTAGATCGCGCCGCCGGTCGAGGCGAAGATCAGGCGCGGCACGCGGGTCCCCCGCACCGCCTCGAGGACGTTCGCCGTGCCGTCGACGTTGATCGACGCGTCGAATGCCGGGTCGGCCACCGACTTGCGGACGTCGATCTGGGCCGCGAGGTGGAAGAGGCGCTCCGGTGCGACGGCGGCGACCGTGGCCATCAGTCCCTCGCGGTCGCGGATGTCCAGCTCGACCAGGTCGGCGCCGGCGGCCAAGGCCTGGTCGAGGTTCTCCCGCCTGCCGGTCGTCAGGTTGTCGACGATCGTCACCTCGTCGCCCCGCGCGACCAGCGCGTCGACCAGATTCGAGCCGATGAAGCCTGCGCCGCCGGTGACCAGGGATCTCATTCGCGCCGAATGTAGGAGGTCAAAGGAGCGCCAACAAGATTGCGGACGAGAGATCCCCAAAAACGATGAGGATATCTGTCCAAAGTTTTGGAAAGCGCCTCTAACTTGATTTGCGCCCCGGCCACCCTCGAAGCCTGTGGAGACGAGCGACCACGGTTCTCGACCCTCAGATCCAGACGAATCGTTTCCGCACCAGCGGTCGGTCGCTCCTGCTCGGCGCCGAGAAGTTCCACGCCCGGGGGGTCACCTACGGAACCTTCCGGCCGATCGCGGACTCGGCGTTCCCGGCGCCCGCCCGGGTCGAGGCGGACTTCGCCGCGATGGCGGCCGCCGGCGTCAACTCGCTGCGGACTTACGAGTGCCCCCCGACGTGGTTGCTCGACGCGGCACTCGAGCACGGCCTCCGGGTCATGGTCGGCCTGGCCTGGGAGCAGCACCTGGCGTTCCTCGAAGAGCCCAGGCGCGCCCGCGAGATCGCCCGCCGCCTGGGGGAGGAGGTGGCACGCTGCGAGGCCCACCCGGCGATCCTCTGCTACTCGGTCGGCAACGAGATCCCCGCCGCGATCGTCCGCTGGCACGGCAAGCGCGCGGTCGAGCGCTTCATCGAGCGCCTCTTCCACGCCGCCAAGGAGGCCGATCCGGACGGGCTCGTCACCTACGTCAACTACCCCTCGACCGAGTACCTCGAGCTGCCCTTCCTCGATCTCGCCGCGTTCAACGTGTACCTCGAGGACGAGCACGACTATGCCGACTACCTGAACCGCCTGCAGAACCTCTCCGGCGACCGCCCGCTGCTCCTGACCGAGGTCGGGCTCGACAGCCGGCGCAACGGCGAAGAGGGGCAGGCCCGGGCGCTCGACTGGCAGCTCCGCCGCGCCTTCGCCGCCGGTGCGGCGGGGACCTTCGTCTTCGCCTGGACCGACGAATGGCATCGCGGCGGCCACGACGTGCTCGACTGGGACTTCGGCGTGGTCGACCGCGAGCGCGAACCGAAGCCGGCGCTGGCGGCGATGAGCCGCGCCTACGCCGCCGCCCCGTTCGAGGACGACGGCGGCTGGCCGACGGTGAGCGTGGTCGTCTGCACCCACAACGGGGCGACGACGCTGGGCGAGTGCCTCGCCGGCGCCGCGGCCCTGAACTACCCCGATTTCGAGCTGATCGTCGTCGTCGACGGTGGCGGCGACGGCTCGGCGGAGATCGCCCGCGCCCACGGGACGCAGGTCATCGAGACGGCGCATCGCGGCCTCGGGCACGCCCGCAACGTCGGCATCGAGGCGGCGCGGGGGGAGATCGTCGCCTTCCTCGACGACGACGCCTTCCCCGACCGCGACTGGTTGCTCTTCATCGCCGACCAGATCCGCCGCGGCGTCTATGCCGGGGTCGGCGGACCGAACGTCCCGCCCGACGACGACGGCTTCGTCGCCGAATGTGTCGCCGCCGCCCCGGGCGGCCCGATCCACGTCCTCGTCTCCGACAGCGAGGCCGAGCACGTGCCCGGCTGCAACATGGCCTTCCGCCGCGACGTCCTGCGCTCGATCGGCGGCTTCGACCCGCGCTTCCGGGTGGCCGGCGACGACGTCGACCTCTGCTGGCGCCTGCAGAAGAGCGGCCATCGCCTCGGCTTCAGCCCCGGCGCCGTGGTCATGCACCGCCGGCGCAAATCGGTGCGGCGCTATCTGCGCCAGCAGTGCGGGTACGGCAAGGCCGAGGCCCTCCTGGAGCGGAAGTGGCCGAGCCGCTACAACCGGTTCGGCGCCTCCCGTTGGTCGGGGCGGATCTACGAGGCGCCGGTCGTGGCCGGGCGACGGAACGCCCAGGTCCGTTATGGGAAGTGGGGGAGCGACCTCTTCCAGTCCGTCTACGACTCGCCCTCGGCGATGCGGGGGATCCTCGGCGGCCCGGAGGGACTGATCCTGGCGGCCGCGCTCGCGGTCGTCTCCGCCTTCGGGTTGCTGTGGCCGCCGCTGTTCGTGGCTGTGGTCCCGTTCCTCCTTGTCGCCGGCTGGATCTTCGCCGGCGCGGTCGCGAACGGTTGGCGGGCGCACCCGATGACGCCCGGCAGCTCGCGGCTGGAGACGCTGCGCAAGCGCGACCTGACGACGCTCCTCTTCCTCCTGCAGCCCGCCGCCCGGCTCGCCGGACGACTGCGCAACGGCCTCTCGCCCTGGCGCCGTCGCGCCCCCGCGCGCCCGAGCCTGCCGCGGCCGCGCACGATCGCGATCTGGAGCGAGCGCTGGGTCACCCCGAAGGAGTGGGTCGAGCAGCTCGAGGAGGGCCTCGGGGCCCGCGGCGGACTGGTCCGCAGCGGCGGCCCCTTCGACCGGTGGGACCTCGACCTGCGCGCCGGAGCCCTGGGCGGGGTCAGGCTGCGCACGGTGGTCGAGGAGCACGGCCACGGTCGCCAGCTCATGCGGGTGAGGATCTGGCCGCGGGCGACGCTCACGGGCGCGACCGTCGTCGGCGCCCTCGCCGTCCTCACGGCGTTCGCCGTCCTCCAGCAGCGGCCGGGGCCGGCGGTCGCGCTCGGCCTCGCGATCGCATTCGTCCTCGCCTTGGCCTTAGAGGGCACGGCGACGGCGACCAGGATCGCGGTCAGTGCCTCGATCGAATGGCCGGGGTCACAGTTCCCCGGCCGCCGCCTCGAGAGCGAGGAGCGGCGATGAGCCCGGGGATGGGACCGGTGCGGATGCGCAGCCGGTTCGGCCGCGCCCCGCGGAGCGACGGGGACAAGGCGGGCGCCTGGGATCTATGGAAGGCGCTGCCGCGGATCAAGCCCTACCTGCGGCCGTACCGCCGCCGCCTCTACCTCGTCGTCGGCCTCACCGTCGCCGCGGCGTTCTTCGGCCTGGCCGAGCCTTGGCCGCTCGCGGTGATCCTCAACAACGTCCTGCACGAAACCGAACCGACCGGGATCGTGCGGGACGTCTTCGGTCCGGACCCGACCACCTGGGTCGTGCTGGTCAGCATGGTCTCGGCCCGCTTCCTCCTGATCGTGCTCGGCAACGGGGTCACCGTGCTCAACCACTACCTGGGCGCGAAGACCGAACAGAACATGGTCCTCGACCTGCGCAGCGATCTCTTCGCCCACGCCCAGCGGCTCTCCTTCACCTTCCACGACCGCCGCCAGACCGGGGCGCTGATGAGCCAGATCAACCTGCAGGCCTCGGCCGTGGGAACGATCGTGATGGTGATCCCGCCGATCGCCGAGGCGCTGCTGACGCTGGTCGGGATGCTGGTCATCTCGCTGCTGATCGACTGGCAGATCGCCCTCGTCGCGCTGGTCATCCTGCCCTTCCTCTTCTTCTCCTTCAACCTCTACGGCCGGCGGATCGTGCCGCGGCTGCAGCGGGTGCAGAAGCTCGAGTGGGACAGCCTCTCGATCGTCAACGAGGCGATGACGATGCTGCGGGTGATCGTCTCCTTCGGCCGCGAGGACCACGAACATCGGCGCTTCCGCGAACAGGGGCAGACCGCGGTCGACGAACGGGTGAAGCTGACGGTCAGCCAGAGCCTCTACACGCTTGGCGTCCAGACCGCCTCGGCGCTCGGCATCTCGATCGTGATGGGGCTCGGCGCCTGGCACGTGATCCAGGGGAAGATCTCGATCGGCGAGCTGATCGTCCTGATCACCTACATCACCTCGGTCTACCAGCCGCTCGAACAGATCAGCACCACGGTCGGGACGATCCACGAGCAGCTGGTCCAGTTCCACTCCTCGCTGGGGCTGCTGGACACCAAGCCGATCGTCACCGAGAAGCCCGACGCGATCGGGATCGAGCGCGCCCGCGGTCGGGTCACCGCGCGCCAGGTCTCCTTCGCCTACCCCGGTCGCCGCCGCACCCTCGAGGACATCTCCTTCGACGCGCTGCCAGGCGAACGGGTGGCGATCGTCGGCCGGACGGGCGCCGGCAAGAGCACGCTGGCGAGCCTCCTGGTCCGCTTCTACGACCCGGCCCACGGCCGCATCGAAATCGACGGGATCGACCTTCGCGACCTGAAGCTGCAGGCGCTGCGCGAACAGGTCGGCCTGGTGCTGCAGGAGCCGCTGCTCTTCTCCGGGACGATCCGCGAAAACATCGCCTACGGCAAGCTCGGGTCGGGCGAGGAGGAGATCTTCGCCGCCGCCCGGGCGGCCAACGCCGACGACTTCATCCGCAACCTGCCCGACGGCTACGACACCGAGCTGGGGGAGCGCGGGGCGCAGCTCTCCGGCGGCGAGCGGCAGCGCCTCTGCGTGGCCCGCGCCTTCCTCAAGGACGCGCCGATCCTGATCCTCGACGAGCCGACCTCCTCGATCGATTCGAAGACCGAGGCGGTGGTGCTCGACTCGCTCGACTCGCTGATGGAAGGACGCACCTCCTTCGTCATCGCCCACCGCCTCTCGACCGTCCGCCACGCCGACCAGATCCTGGTCGTCGACAACGGCCGGATCGTCGAACGCGGCACCCACGACGAGCTGGTCGCGGCGGGCGGCGCCTTCCGCCAGCTCCACGACGCGCAGACGCGCGAACGCCGGCGGCCGGGGCGGGGCCCCGCGCGCGAGGCCGTGACGACGACCGGCGGGATCACCTGGACCCAGGTGGGTGGTGCAGCATGAGGCGTCCCAAGGTCGTGGTGCTCGGGATGATGAGCAAGATGCCGGTGGCCGGCGTCGTCTGGCAGAACCTCCACTACCTGCTCGGCTTCGAGCGGCTCGGGTGCGACGCCTACTACGTCGAGACGCACGCGCGGACGCCGTCGATGCTGATGACGGACAAGGACGACGACAGCTCGGCGCTGGCGGCGGAGTACATCGCCGCGATCATGCGCCGCTTCGGGCTCGCCGATCGCTGGGCCTTCCGCGCCCTCCACGACGACGGCAGCTGCTTCGGCATGAGCGAGCTCGAGTTGGAGCGGCTCTACGGCTCCGCCGACCTGCTGCTGAACCTCCACGGTGGCACCCAGCCGCTGCCCGAGCTCGGCGCCGGCGGACGGCTCGTCTACCTGGAGACCGATCCGGTGCAGCTGCAGCTGGAGCTCCATCGCGGCGTGCCCGAGACGATCGAGTTCCTCGAGCCCCACTCCGCCTTCTTCACCTTCGCCGAGAACTGGGGTGGGGAGGACTGTGGCCTGCCGACCCAGGATCGCTTCCCCTTCGTCCCCACCCGCCAGCCGGTCGTCCTCGACCTCTGGCCCGACCGCGGCGCCCACCCCGCCGACCTCTACACGACGGTCGGCAACTGGCGCCAGGAGTGGCGCGACGTCACCTTCTCCGGCGAGCGCTACACCTGGAGCAAGCACACCGAGTTCCTCAAGCACCTGGATCTGCCCGCCCGCTCCGGGGCGTCCTTCGAGCTGGCCCTGAGCAGCTGCGAGGACGCCCACCGCGAGCTTCTGCGTGCCCACGGCTGGCGGGTCCGCGACGGGCTCGAGGTCTCGCGCGGGATCGACACCTACCGCGATTACCTCGGCGCCTCGCGGGGCGAGTTCACCGTCGCCAAGGACCAGAACGTGCGCCTGCGGACCGGCTGGTTCAGCGACCGCAGCGCCACCTATCTCGCCTCCGGCCGCCCGGTCGTCACCCAGGACACCGGCTTCGGCGCGGCGCTGCCGACCGGCGCCGGCCTGCTCGCCTTCGACTCGCCCGCGGGCGCGGTTGAGGCGATCGAACGGGTCGACGCCGACTACTCGATCCACAGCTGGGCGGCGCGCGACCTCGCCCGCGAGTACTTCGACCACGCGGTCGTCCTCGGCGCGATGCTCGAGCACCTCGACATCCATCCACAGGCGCCCCGCCCGCGCCGTCCCGACACCGTCTTCCCCCGCGACCTGGTGCTCGAACCGGTCTCGCGCCGGCCGACCCGCCTGGCGCCGGCGACGGTCCTCACCGCCGCCCGGCAGCCTGCCGCGCAGCGGTGGGACGAGCCGCCCCGCCTCGGCCCCGGCAGTGCCAGCATCGTCGTCGTCACCTACGGCGGCCTGCCCTTCAACCGGCTCTGCCTGGAGACCGTGCTCGCCCATGGCGGCGACGTCGACCTCGAGCTGATCGTCGTCGACAACGGCTCGAACGACGGCACCCCGGAGTACCTGACCCGGCTGGCCGTCGCCGATGCCCGCGTCCGCGTCCTCCTCAACGGCCGCAACACCGGCTTCGCCTCGGCCTGCAACCAGGGTCTCGGGCTGGCCGGGGGCGAGCACCTGGTCCTGTTGAACAACGACACGATGGTGCCGCCGGGTTGGCTCCCCCGCCTGATCGCCCACCTGCGCAATCCCGAGGTCGGCCTGGTCGGGCCGGTGACCAACCGGATCGGCAACGAGGCCGAGATCGAGACCGACTATCGGCGCTGGGGCGAGTTCCTCGACTTCGCCGCCCGCCGCGCCGACGAGTTCGCCGGCGACTGGCTGGAGCTGCGCTCTCCGGCGATGTACTGCCTCGCCCTGCGACGCGAGACCTTCCTCCGCCTCGGCCCGCTCGACGAGCGCTACGAGGTCGGCCTCTTGGAGGACGACGACTACGCCGACCGCGCCCGCGCCGCCGGCTACCAACAGCGCTGCGTCGAGGACGTCGTCGTCCACCACTTCGGCGAAGCCTCGTTCGGCAAGCTCGTCGCCGGCGGCGAGTACGGCCGGATCCTGCGCGCCAACCAGTCGCGCTACGCGGAGAAGTGGGGCCGCGACTGGCAGCCCTACGGGCGGCGACCGAATCCCCGCTACGAACGCGAGACCCAGCACCTGCGCGAGGCGGTCGTCGCCAACGTCCCCGACGACGCCGACGTGCTCGTCGTCACCCGCGGCGACGATGCGCTGCTGGCGCTCGACGGCCGTCGCGCCCGTCATTTCCCGCAGGCGGCGTCGGGCGGCTGGGCGGGGCATCATCCGGCCGATTCGGGAGAGGCGATCGCCCATCTCGAGCGGTTGCGGGCGGGCGGCGCGCGCTATCTCGTCGTGCCGCCCACCTACCGCTGGTGGCTGCGCCACTACGAGGACTTCCATGCGCACCTCGAAGCGCGCTACCAGGCGGTCCACTCCGACGAGCGGGGCGGCGACATCTACCTGCTCGAGGAGAACGCGGAGGTGCCGGCGTGACGCGGGCCTCGGTGATCGTCCCGGTCCATGGCCGCGCCGGCCTGACCGCGCGCTGCCTCGAGGCGCTCTTGCCGACCATGCCGGTGGACTGCGAGGCGATCGTCGTCGACGACGCCTCGCCGGACGGGACGGCGGCTCTCCTGGCCGGCTACGGCGAGCGGATCCGCGTCGTCTCCCTGGCGCGCAACGTCGGCTTCGGCGCGGCCTGCAACGCGGGCGCCGCGGCGGCGGACGGCAAGGCGCTGGTATTCCTCAACAACGACACCGAACCGCGCCCGGGCTGGCTGGAGGCGATGCTTGCCCACGCGGAGCAACATCCCGCGGCGGCGATCGTCGGCGCGAAGCTCGTCTTCCCGAACGGGGCGGTCCAGCATGCGGGGGTCGTCTTCGGGCAGGGCGGCTACCCGCACAACCTCTACGCGGGGTTCGCGGAGGACCGGCCCGAGGTCGAACGCTCGCGCCCGCTGCAGGCGGTGACCGGCGCCTGCATGCTGGTCCGACGCGCGGCCTTCGAGGCGCTCGGGGGCTTCGATCGCGGCTACCTCAACTCGCTCGAGGACATCGACCTCTGCCTGCGGGCGGGAGCCCGCGGGGAAGAGGTCCGTTATTGCCACGAGGCGGTCGTGGTCCACCTGGAGTCGGCCTCGCGCGGGCGCTCCGATCGCTTCGCGCAAAGCGTCGACCTCTATCGCGAACGCTGGCGCGACGCGGTCCGTCGGGACGACCTGTCGGTCTACCTCGAGGACGGCCTGATCGAGGTCGAGTACGCGGCGACCTACCCGCTGCGGTTGAGCGTCTCCCCGCTGCTCGCGGCCATCGACGACGGCCGTGCGGCCGAGCGCGAGCGGCTGCTCGAGACCTACGCGCGCCAGGTCGGCGATCTCCTCGCCGAGGTGATGCGGCTCACCGCGCTCGCCGCGAGCGCGCCGCCGGCGCTGCCGCTGCCGGTGCCGACCGGGGTCGCCGTCGACCACGCCGGCCTGCTCGCCGAGGCGACCCGCCTCGAAGCCGAGGCGCGGACGCTGCAGGAGCGGTTCCTCCCCGAGCCGACGGCCGTGCTCGGCTACCGCAGCCTGGTCGATCGAGTACGCGAGGCGGTCGAGGAGACGGTGCCCGGGGACGCCGACGTCCTCGTCGTCAGCCGCGGCGACCGCGCCCTGGTCGCGCTTGGCGCCCGCCCCGCGGGCCACTTCCCCCAGGACCCTGAAGGCCGCTACCTCGGCCACCATCCGCGCGACAGCGAGGAGGCGATCGCGGAGCTGGAGCGACTACGGCGGGCGGGGGCCGACTACCTGGTCCTGCCCTCGACCGCCTACTGGTGGCTCGAGCACTACCGGGGCTTCGCCGACCACCTCCGCGATCGCTATCCGGCCGCCGACCGGGATGCCTGCACGATCTTCGAGCTGGCCGGGAGGGCGGCATGAGCACCCGGCTCAGCGAGCTCGAGTACGCGGAGCTGGTCGGCCGCGTGCAGACGGCGGTCCTCACCAACGTGCCGGCCGGCTCGGCGGTCCTCGTCGCCGCCAAAGGGGACGCGGCGATGCTCGAGCTGCCGGGGCTGCAGGCCGACCACTTCCCGCAGTCGCGGAGCGGCGGCTACGCCGGGCATCACCCGCGCGACGGCGCCACCGTGATCGGCGAACTCGAGGAGCTGCGGCGGCGCGGTGCCGAATACCTGGTGATCCCGGCGACCCTGCAGTGGTGGCTCGACTACTACGAGGGGCTCGCCGCCCACCTCGGCGGCCACGGTCGGCTGCTGGTAGACGCACCGGGGGTCTGCTCGATCTTCAGCCTCGGCCTCGAACCCACCGCCTCGTTGCTGCTGACCCCGATGGGCCCGCCGCAGGCCTCGGTCGAGCAGCTGCGCGAGTACCTCGAGCTGCTGTTGCCCGCGGCCGCCGAGTCGATCGTGCTCGCCGAGCACCCCGACGCGTTCGTCGCCGCCTTGGCACCCCTGCGGGCGACGCCGCTGCCGCTGTCGGGCCTCGACTCGACCAGCGCGATCGTCGAGCTGCACGAGCGCGGGCGGGCGGGCGCCGAATACGTCGTCGTCCCCCGCGCGGCCGACCGCTGGCTGGCCGACCACGCCGCGGTCGAGGCGCTGTT
This sequence comes from Actinomycetota bacterium, assembly GCA_018268695.1. Next base: position 9,307 of record JAFDWD010000548.1, on the reverse strand, counting down.
GGAGGAGGACCTGAGGAAAGTCGCCGACCAGCGCCATCTGGTGCGGGTCTTCGCGTTCGAGTCGAGAGGAGAAGGATGAGCGACCTGCGTGTGCTGTTCGTCGCGCACAACCACCCGACGCTGCACCCCGGCGGCGCCGAGGCCTACGCGTTGGAGCTGTACGAGGGGATGCGGGAGACGCCCGGCGTCGACCCGCTGCTGCTGGCCCGGATCGGGACCAACGTCGCGCGCCGCCGCGTCGCCCATCCCGGCACCCCGTTCAGCGCCGTGAACGGCGACCCCGGCCAGTACTTCGTCTTCACCGAGACCGAGCACTTCGACTTCTTCACCCTGACCTCGCGCGACAAGGCGCTCTACTCCCGCCATCTCACCGACTTCCTGCTCGCCCAGCGGCCCGACGTCGTCCACCTGCAGCACACCCACTTCATCGGGGTCGACCTGCTCAGCCAGATCCGTCGGGTGCTCCCCGACGCGGCGATCGTCTACACGCTCCACGAGTTCCTGCCGATCTGTCACCGCGACGGCCAGATGGTGCGGACCTTCGACGACGACCTCTGTCCGGAAGCCTCGCCGCGCCGGTGCAACGAATGCTTTCCCGAGCTCAGCCCGCAGGCCTTCTTCCTGCGCGAACGCTTCGTCAAGGGCCACTTCGCCAACGTCGACCGCTTCCTCGCGCCGAGCGCCCAGCTGATGGAGAAGTACGTGCGCTGGGGCATCGAGGAGGAGCGGATCGAAGTCGAGGAGTACGGCCGCCTCGCGCCGCTCGAGCGGGCGCCCGCCCCGCGGCAGTCGCGCGAGCCGACCAACATCGGCTTCTTCGGCCAGCTCAGCCGCTTCAAGGGGGCCGAGGTGATGCTCGACGCGATGGGGATGTTGGAGCCGGACTCGAAAGCCCACCTCTGGCTGAACGGCGCGAACCTCGAGCTGCAGACCGAGGAGTTCCAGGCTGCCTTCGCGGCGCGCCACGCCGAGCTGCGCGATCGGGTCACCTTCCGCGGGCCCTACGACCACGACGAGCTGTCGCGCCTGATGGAGGACCTCCACTGGGTGATCGTGCCCTCGATCTGGTGGGAGAACTCGCCGCTGGTGATCCAGGAGGCGTTCTTCCACGGTCGCCCGATCATCTGCAGCGACGTCGGCGGCATGGCGGAGAAAGTTCGCGACGGGGTCGACGGCCTCCACTTCCGCGCCGGCGACGCCTGGAGCCTGGCGCGCACGATCGAGAAGGCGACGGGGAGCCCGCAGCTGTGGAAAAAACTGCGCGCCGGGATCGACGAGCCCTACGCGATGGACCGACACATCGAGCGGCTGCAGGAGCTGTACGCGGAGACGATCGACAGCAGGAAGGCGGTGATGGCCGGTGCCTAAGGTGACGGTTGCGGAGAAACGGCTGCGCAAGGCGCTCGACCTTGACGACGACCAGCTGAAGGAGCTGCTGCGCGAGGAGTACGCCGGGTTGGACGCCGACGCGCGGGGGGACCTGATGCACCGGCTCGCCAAATCGGCTCCCGGCCGGGGCGGCGGCTCGCCGGTCCTGAGCGCGCGCCTCCACGGGGTCCGCGAGGTCCTGCGCGAGCGCCTGCCGATCTCGGTGATCGACGAACGCCAGCCGATCGGCCTGGCGGTCGAACAGATCCTCGGGATCGACGAGCGCTCCTTCTGGATCAACGGCTGGGCCCGGGACCTGGAAGGCGGCGGGCGGATCGCCGTCGTCTCGCCCGAGGGCTCCCGGGTCGACCTCGGCGACCGGGCGTTCCGCTTCGAACGGCCCGACGTGGTCCGCTTCTACGCCGGGCTGGGCCCGACCGAGGACCGCGATCACGGCTTCACCGCCTACTTCGAGCTGCCCGCGCCGAGCCGCCTCGCGACCGGCTGGGTGGTCGAGCTGCACACCGCCGACGGTGGCGCGGTCGAGGTGCTGGGCCCGCCGGTCGAGACCGACCCGCAGATCGCCCGGGCGAGCATCCTCGGCGAGCTCGATGCCCGCGGCCCGCTCACCGGCCCGCTGGCGGTCGAGCACGGCCGCTTCGCCCTCAGCAAGTTGCAGGAGCGGATCGTCGCCGAAGCGAAGATCGACACCGTCGACGTCTACGGGGAGCCGCCGGAGGCGCCGGAGGTCTCGATCGTCGTGCCGCTCTACCGCCGGCTCGACTTCCTCGAGCACCAGCTGCTCCATTTCTCGGTCGACCCGGAGTTGGCCGAGGCCGAGCTGATCTTCGTGCTCGACTCGGTCGAGCAGGAGGACGAGCTGCGCGAGCGGGCGCGCGAATTCTTCGCCCTCTACGGCCTGCCGTTCAAGGTCGTCAACCCGACCGCGGGCAGCGGCTACGCCGGGGCGAACCGGCACGGGGTGGAGGTCGCGGCGGGCAGGAAGCTCCTGCTGCTGAACTCGGACGTGATCCCCGACCGGCCCGGCTGGCTGGGAGAGATGTGCCGGTTCTACGACGCCGGCGACGGGATCGGCGCGTTGGGCGCGAAGCTCCTCTACGAGGACGACTCGCTCCAGCACGCGGGGCTCTACTTCCACCGGCTGCCGGGAACCGAGAGCTGGGAGAACGCACATCGCTTCAAGGGCCTCCACCGCAGCTTCCCCGCCGCCGAAGTCGCGCAGCCGGTCCCGGCGGTGACCGCGGCATGCGTGCTCGTCGACCGCGAGCGCTACGAAGAGGTCGGCGGCCTGCCGCTCCACTACGTGCAGGGCGATTACGAGGACTCCGAGCTCTGCCTGCGCCTCGCCGCGGCGGGCTACGAGAACTGGTACCTGCCGAGCGCCGAGCTGTACCACCTCGAGGGACAGTCCTACGTCGCCGAGGCTCGCCGTGGCCTCAGCGACTACAACATGTGGCTCCATTCCCAGCTCTGGGGCGAGGCGATCGCCGAGCTGATGGAGCGCTTCGACCCGCACACGGCGGCGGGCGCCTAGGAGGGCGGAGCGATGGGAGTGGTGAGCATCGAGCAGGTGAGCTGGCGCGAGGACGCCCCGTCCGGGGCGCTGACGTGTCCGACGAGCGGCGGCGCCTCCGACGTCTTCTCGTTCAACGTGAGGGGTTGGGCGGAGGCGCCGGAGGGCGCCGAGATCGTCGCCTTCCGGGTCCTCGACGGCGCCCGGGTCTGCGCCGAGGTGCCCTCGGCGCCGGCGTCGGGCGAGCACGGCGACGCGGTCGGCTTCGAGGCGCTGGTGCGGGCGATCGAGCTAGCGCCACGGTTCGCGGTCGAGGTGGTCGCGATCCTCGCCGGCGGCGGCACGCGGCCGCTGGCGACGGTGGCGGGCTCGCGCGAGCTGCTCGCGGTGCCGCGCGAGGCGGAGCTCGACCCGGCGATGATCACGACGATCGGGCGCAGCGGCTCGAAGTGGCTCGCGCGGCTCCTGAGCTGCCATCCGGGGGTGCTGGCGTTCCAGCCGCTCGTCTTCGAGCCGCGCGTCGCGACCTACTGGATGACCGTGCTGCGCGAGCTGAGCGCGCCGAAGAGCTACCTGCGCCAGATCCACACCGAGCGCTGGGATCAGCCCCGCTGGTTCCTCGGCGACGCGGCCGGCGCCCTGCCGGCACCGGTCGACCTGGGCATGGCCGAGTGGCTCGGCAACGAGGGGGTCCGTCAACTGGCGGCGATCTGCCAGGAGCGGATCGACGCCTACTACCGCGAGGTGGCGCGGCGGGGCGGCGAATCGGGCGCCCGTTACTTCGCCGAGAAGTTCCTCCTCGACCCGCTGCTCCTCGACCTGACCACGGAAGTGTTCCCCGGCGCCAAGGAGCTGATCCTGGTCCGCGACTTCCGCGACCGGCTCAGCTCCGTCTTCGCCTGGAACGAGAAACGCGGCGACCACGGCTTCGGCCACGACGCGGCGATGAGCAAGGCGGAGTACCTGGTGGAACGCGTGCGGGGCGACGCCGACGACCTGATCGAGCGGTGGCGCAAGCGCGGCGACGCCGCCCTCCTGGTCCGCTACGAGGACCTGATCCTGGAGCCGCGGGCCACCCTGACGGGCATCTTCGGCTACCTCGAGATCGAAGCCGACGAGGCCGCGGTGGAGGCGGTGCTCGAGGCGGCCAACCAGCCGACCGAGCACCTCGACGCGCACCGCACCGTGAGCGACCCGATGCAGACGATCGGGCGCTGGCGCCGCGACCTGCCGGAGGATCTCGCCGCCGAAACCAACGAGCTCCTGGCGCCGGAGCTGGAGGCGTTCGGCTACGCGTGAGCCCGACGATCGTCATCGCCGGATCGATCGCCCAGCGACCGCGTCGTCCCGGGCACGCCTGGGCCCTGCTCGCCTACGCGCTCGGCTTCCGTGAGCTCGGCTACGAGGTCGTCTTCGTCGACCGCCTCGACGCGGGCGGCGACGCGACCTGGTTCGAGCACGCGATGGCGGTCGCCGGCCTGGGCGGGCGCTACTCGTTGCTGCGCGGGCGGGACGAGCCACTCGGGCTCTCCCGCCGGGCGCTGCGGCGCCGGCTCGCCGGGGCCGAGCTGCTCCTGAACATCAACGGCTTCCTCGACGATCCGGAGCTCCTCGGCGACGCGCGGCGGCGGGTCTACCTCGACCTCGATCCCGGCTTCGGTCAGATCTGGGCCCGCCAGGGCCTCGCCGACACCTTCGCCGGTCACGACGACTTCGTCACCGTCGGGACCAACGTCGGCGGCCCGGATTGCACGGTGCCGCTGCTGGGGCGCGAATGGATCACGACCCTGCCGCCGGTACCGCTGGCCGTCTGGCCCGCGACCGAGGGCGGGCGCGCCTTCACCAGCGTCGGCAGCTGGCGCGGGCCGTTCGGCCCGCTCGAATTCGAAGGGCGGACCCTCGGGCTGCGCGTCCACGAGTTCCGCCGCTTCGCCGAGCTGCCGCGGTCGGTGGAAGCGCGTTTCGAGGTCGCGCTCGACATCGATCCGGCCGACGGGGCCGACCGCGTGCGCCTCGAACGGGGAGGCTGGAAGGTGGTCGACCCGCTCGGGAAGCTCGGCGACTTCTCTTCCTACGGCGGCTACCTGCGCGGCTCCGCCGCCGAGATCGCGATCGCCAAGAACCTCTACGTCGCCACCCGGGGCGGCTGGTTCAGCGACCGCAGCGCCGCCTACCTGGCGAGCGGCAAGCCGGTCATCGCCCAGGACACGGGGTTCGGGGCGGCCCTGCCGACGGGTGCCGGGTTGCTCAGCTTCGACGATCCCGACGGCGCCGCGGCGGCGGTCGAAGAGGTGGCGGCGCAACCTCGCCGGCACGCCCGCGCGGCGCGCAGGCTGGCCGAGGAGCATCTCGACGGGCGGCGCGTCCTCGATCGCCTGATCTGCCGTCTGGGGGTCCGATGAGCATCGACTTCCAGCGTTCGCAGCCGGCCGCGGAGGGGCTCGAGATCGTCGAGGTGATGCAGCAGCCGGGCGAGCGCCTGCGCGGGCACTTCCGGGTCCTCGGCGACGGGCGCCGGCTGGAGATCGTCGGCTGGGTCCTCGGGAGCGGGCTCGACGCGACCGAGGTCGTGATCGTCGCCGACGGGGTCCAGGCGGCGAACGCGCCGATCGCGATCGAGCGCCCCGACGTCGCCGAGCAGAACCCGGACCATCCCGGCGCGGCGATCTGCGGATTCCGGGTCGAGCTGGTCGGCGAAGGGGAGGGGGAGAGCCTGCTCGAGGTCTTCGCCGTGCTCGAGGACCAGACCCGCGAGCCCCTGGGGCGGATCGAGTGCCGCTCGCGGTCCTAGCCGGCCCGATCGCCAACAAGCCGCGCAACGGCGGCGAGGCCTGGGTGCGCCTGAACTGGCTGCTCGGCCTGCGGCGCCTCGGTTGGGAGGTGCTGTTCGTCGAGGTCGTCCCCGGGAGTCCGGAGCCCGCGGCCTTGGCGCACCTCGAAGCGGCGATGGAGGCGCACGGGTTCGGGGACGACTGGGCGCTGCTCGACGGTCGCGGTAGGAGCATGGCGGGTCGCCCGAGCGAGGAGGTCGAGGCGCTCGCCGCGGAGGCCGAGGTGCTCTTCAACCACAGCGGCCACCTCGGGCCGGGGCCCGTCCGTGACTCCCCGCGCCTGCGGGTCTACGTCGATCTCGATCCCGCCTACACCCAGGTCTGGGCGGCCGATCCGGCGCTCGCCTTCTCCGTCGCCGGCCACGACCGCCACGTCACGGTCGGTCTCGGCGTCGGCGCCGAGGGCTGCCCGCTGCCGAGCGCCGGCGTCGACTGGATCCCGACCCTGCCGCCGGTGGTGCTGGAGCATTGGCCGGCCGCACCGCCTCCGGATCGCGGCCCGCTGCGCTTCACCACGGTCTCGACCTGGCGCGGCGCCTATGGCCCGCTCGAGGTCGCCGGAGAGGTCGCGGGCGGCAAGCACCACGAGTTCCGCCGGATGTCGGCGCTCCCGGGTCGGGTCTCCGGCGCGACCTTCGAGCTCGCCCTCGACATCCATCCCGGTGACGCCGCCGACCTCGACGCCTTGCGCGGCGCGGGTTGGTCGGTCGTCGACCCGGGCGCGGTCGCCTCGACGCCGGCGGGGTTCGGCGCCTACGTCCGGGCCTCCGATGCCGAGTTCTCGGTCGCCCAGGGGGCCTACGTCGCGTCCCGCTCCGGGTGGTTCAGCGACCGCAGCGCCGCCTACCTGGCTAGCGGTCGGCCGGTGCTCGTCCAGGACACCGGGGTGGGGCGCCGCCTCCCGGTCGGTGAGGGCCTCGTGACCTTCGCCGATCTGGCCGGGGCGGAGGCGGGGGCCAGGCGGCTGGTCGCCGACCCGATCGGGCACGGGGAGGCGGCCCGCGAGCTGGCCCGGGCGCATCTCGATTCCGATCTCGTCCTCGGCGGCCTGCTCGAACGCCTCGGGCTGGGGGCGGGCGTGGCATGAGCGGCGAACGCCTGAAGATCCTGGTGAGCGGCATGGTCGCCGGGGACCCGTGGCAGGGAGGGGCGACCGCGGCCGTGTTGCAGTACGTCGAGGGGCTGCGGCGGCTCGGGCACGAGGTTCTGCTGGTCGAGCCGGTCGATGTCGAGTCGCTGGCCGGCGACGGGCCAGTCGCCTCCTACTTTCGAACGCTCGCCCCGCTCGCCGGCGGCGCCGCCCTGTTGGCGCGGGGCGGGACCGAGACGGTCGGCCTGCCATACGCCGAGATCGCGCGGTTCGCGCGGGAGGCCGACCTGCTGCTGAACATCTCCGGGATGCTCCGCGACGAGCGCCTCCTCGAAGGCGTCCCGGTCCGCGTCTTCCTCGATCTCGATCCCGGCTTCAACCAGGTCTGGGGGGCCGAAGGCTTCGACCTGGGCCTCGACGCCCACACCCACTGCGCCTCGGTCGGCGTGCGGATCGGCGAGCCGGACTGCCCGATCCCGACCCTGGGGCGACGCTGGCTGCCGACCCTGCCCCCGGTCGTGCTTCCCGAGCGCCTGGCGGCGGGGGACGGGCGTGCCTGGACCACGGTCGGCAACTGGCGCAGCTACGGGTCGCCGACCTACGAAGGCGTGCGATACGGCCAGCGTGCGCACTCCATGCGGGGGCTGATCGATCTGCCGCGACGGAGCGCCGCCGAGTTCGAGCTCGCCCTCGACATCCACCCCGACGAGCGCTCGGACCTCGCCGCCCTCGCCGAGAACCGCTGGCCCCTGGTCGATCCGCGGGCGGTGGCCGGGACGCCGGCCGCCTACGCGCGGTTCGTCCGCGGCTCCCGCGGGGCGCTCGGGGTGGCGAAGGAGGGCTATGTGGTCAGTCGCGGCGGTTGGTTCAGCGATCGCGATGCCGCGTATCTGGCGAGTGGCCGCCCCGTAGTCGCCCAGGACACCGGGTTCGGCGCGGCGCTGCCGACGGGCTCGGGGTTGCTCGCCTTCGACGATGCCGCCGGGGCCGCCGCCGCGATCGAGGCGGTCGAGGCCGACCTTTCCCGACACCGCCGCGCGGCTCGCGAGATCGCGACCGAGTACCTCGACTCGGGGCGGGTGCTGCCCGCGCTGCTGGAGCGGCTCGCCGTGCCCGAGCCGCAGGGGGTGGCGCGGTGAGCGCCAGGGTGATCGCTCGTCGCCCGTCCGACTACCGGACCAGCTTCCCGATCGAGGATATCGAGCTCGAGTCGCCGGGGCGGGGGCGCTCGAGGATCGTCTGCAAGCGCCTCGACCGCGAGGCCCTGGACGCGACCGCCCGGCTCGCCAAGCCGCTCTTCCTCCACGCCGAGGAGCGCGAGCCCTTCGTCTACGAGACCCTCCTGCCGCACGGGCCCGACGGTCCGCCCGCCTTCCTCGGAGCCGAGCGAGAAGGAGGCGATGCCCGTCTCTACATCGAGTGGATCGACGGTCGGCCGCTCTCGGAGGTCGGCGAGGTTGAGGCCTGGGAGGGAGTGGCGAGTTGGCTCGGCCGTTTCCACGCGACCTTCGAGCGGCTCCTCGACGACCTGCCGCTCGGGTCCCCGCTGGTCGACCGCGACGCCGACTTCCACCGCCTCTGGTTCGGCCGGGCGCGCGAGTTCGGCGCCGCGCCGGACGAGGTCCTCGATTGGCTCGAGCCGCGGCACCGGCGGTCCGTGGAGGCCCTGGCGGCGATGGACCGGACCGTGCTCCACGGCGAGTTCTACCCGTCCAACGTCCTTCTATCCGAGGCCGGTGGATCGACCCGAGTCGCCCCGGTCGACTGGGAGCTCTGCGGTCCCGGTCCCGGTGCCCTCGACCTGGGGGCGCTGGTCTGCGGTTGGCCCCGCCCCGAACGCGAATCGATGCGCCGGGCATACGGCTCGGCCCTCGGCCGCGAGCTGCCCGCCCGGTCGCTCGATCTCGCCCGCTTCCAGGTCGCGATCCAGTGGCTCGGCTGGGCGCCGCCGGAATGGAAGCCGCCGACCGCCCAGCGCCGCGACTGGGCAGCGGAGGCGATCGAGATCGCCGAAGAGCTGGAGCTCTGAGTTGACGGCTCGATACCTGATCGTCAACGCCGACGACCTCGGCCTCTGCGACTCGGTGAACGAGGGCATCTTCGCCGCGCACGAGCACGGGATCGTCACCAGCGCCACGTTGATGGTCCGCCGAGCGGCCGCGGCCGACGCGTCGCGGCGGGCCGCCTCGCTACCGGACCTGTCGGTGGGACTTCACCTCGACCTCGCCGAGTGGGAGTACGTGGGCGGCGAATGGACCGAGGCCTACCGGCGCTGCGACCCCGACTCCGCCGCGGCCGTCGAGGCCGAGTGCGACGCGCAGCTGGAGTCGTTCCGGTTGCTGGTCGGCCGCGACCCTAGCCACCTCGACTCCCACCAGCACGTCCACCTCTCCGAGCCGGCGGCGACCGTCGCCGGTCGTCTGGCCGACCGGCTGAAGGTCCCGCTGCGGGGGAGGGAGGTGGCGTTCGAGGGCGGCTTCTACG
>JAFDWD010000547.1 GCA_018268695.1 Actinomycetota bacterium | reverse complement strand
GATCACCGGTGCCGAGGCGCTCTACGCCGACATGGGCCACTTCGGCCGACCGCCGATCAGCCGCGCCTGGTTCTTCGTCGTCTTCCCGGCGCTGCCCCTCAACTACCTGGGGCAGGGGTCGCTCATCGTCAGCGACCCGAGCGCGATCTCCAACCCCTTCTTCCTGCTCATCCCACACTGGGGCCGGGTGCCGATGGTGGTGCGGGCGACGGTGGCGACGGGGATCGCCTCGCAGGCGGTGAGCTCGGGCGCCGTCTCGGTGACCAACCAGGCGATCCAGCTCGGCTTCCTGCCGCGGCTGCAGATCCGCCACACCTCGGCCGAGGAGATCGGGCAGGTCTACCTCCCGGCGGTCAACTGGTTCCTGCTGATCACGGTGGTGGCGCTGGTGATCGGCTTCGGCTCCTCCATCGCCCTCGGCTCGGCCTTCGGGATCGCCGTCACCTGCACGATCACCGCCGACACCCTGCTCTTCCTCGTCGTCGCCAAGGCGCTGTGGAACAAACCGGGGTGGATGGTCGGTATCTTCGCTGCCGTCTTCTTCACCGTCGACGTCGCCTTCCTCGGCGCGAACCTGACCAAGACCGCCCACGGCGGCTGGTTCCCACTCTCGGTCGGCGCGGTCCTCTTCGCGGTGCTCAGCACCTGGCGCCGGGGCACCAAGGAAATCCACGACTCGCGGATCGAGGCGGAGGGGTCGCTGCGCTCCTTCGTCGAGGAACTGCGCACCGCCGACCCGCAGCCACCGCGCACGCCCGGCACCGCGGTCTACCTCAACGCCCGCCGGGAGACGACCCCGCTCGCGCTCCGCGCCAGCTTCGAACATGCCCACGCGCTGCACGAGTCGATCGTGATCATCTCGGTCGAAACGACCCGCACGCCCTACGTCTCCGAGGAGGAACACCTGGTCGTCGACAACCTCGGCTACGAGGACGACGGCATCTCCCATCTCACCGCCAAGGTCGGCTTCCAGGAAGCGATCAAGGTCCCGCAGATCTTCGCCCTCGCCTGTACCCGCGGGCTCGAGGGCAACGCCCGCGAGGAGGACGCCGTCTACTACCTCTCGCAGGTCGCCATCCGACCCTCAGACCGACCCGGGGGCATGCGCCGCTGGCGCAAGCAGCTCTACATCGCGCTCGCCCGCAACGCCTCCAGCCCCGCCGACTACTTCCACCTGCCCGCCGATCGCACGGTGACGATCGGCTCCGCCATCGATATTTAGTCCGGCAGGGGTTTAAAAACAAACGATTCTGAGCATTACTTCCCCCAGGGAGATCACGGGAGGCAGGGGTCAACCGTGTATTGGGAAGGAGAAGTTCATGGAAGTCTCTATGAGGACCAGACTGTCGCGGGGGGCGCTCGCGCTCGCCGTGGTCGCGATGGCGATGCTCGGCGCGGCAGTAAGCGCGTCGGCCGCCACCTACACCGCGCTCGGCGATTCCTACGCCGCCGGGCCGCTGATCCCGAACCAGTCGCTGAACCCGCTCGGGTGCCTGCGTTCGGATCACAACTACGCCCACCTGACCGCCTCGGCGAAAGGGCTGACGCTCACCGACGTCAGCTGCAGCGGCGCGACGACCAACGACATGACCGAAGCTCAGAACGTCGAACCGGGGCCGAACCCGCCCCAGTTCAACGGGCTGAGCACGAGCACCAACGTCGTCTCGCTGACGATCGGCGGCAACGACATCGGGTTCACCGAAATCATCGAGAGCTGCATCACCTACAACCCGTTCTCGACCCCGTGCAAGGACAAATACGACCCGGGCGGCCACGACCAGCTGGCCGAACGGATCGCCAACACGGCGCCGAAGGTGGCGGCGGTGCTGCAGGGCATCCACGCCCGTTCGCCGAACGCGCGCGTCTTCGTCGTCAACTACCCGGACATCCTGCCGAGCGGCAGCGGCTGCTGGCCGACGATCCCGCTCTCCTTCGGCGACGTGCCCTATCTGCACGCCACCGAGGAACGGCTCAACCAGATGCTGGCGACGACGGCCGCGGCGAACGGCGCGACCCTGGTCGACTGGTACACCCCGAGCATCGGCCATGACGCCTGCAAGGGCAGCTCGACCCGGTGGGTCGAACCGCTGATCCCAGGCGAACTGTCGGCCCCGGTCCATCCCAACAAAGCGGGGATGGCAGGTGGCGCGGCAGCGCTGGAGGCCGCGATCGGCTGAACGCGCCGGGGCGCACGGCGGGGGTCAGCCCTCGCCGTGCGCCTCCACCGCCAGCCAGTCCCACTCCTCCCAGGTCGCCAGCCGGCTCTCGTAGTCGGGGCGGACGATGCCGAAGGCGTCCTTGCCGAAGAAGCAGCGCAGCGGCGGCTTCTCCGCATCGGCCAATTTCAGGATCGCCGCGCCGCTCGCCCCGGGATCGCCCGCGGAGCGTTTGCCGAGCTGCTGTCGGCGTTCCTCGCGCATCGGCTCGTAGGCACCGAGGCTCGCGGCGCGGATGCTCGACGGGCCGCTCCAATCGGTGGAGAAGCCCTGCGGCTCGACCAGCGTCACGTCGATGCCGAAGCGCCCCACCTCGATCGAGAGCGACTGGCTGAACGCCTCGAGGCCCCACTTGGAGGCGTGGTAGAGCCCGACTTCCCCGAACGCGGTGACCCCACCGATCGAGGACACCTGGATGATGTGGCCGGAGCCCTGCTCGCGCATGATCGGCAGCGCCGCCTGGGTCACCCAGAGCGCGCCGAACAGGTTCGTCTCGATCTGGTCGCGCGCCTCCGCCTCGCTCACCTCCTCGACCGCGCCGAAGAGCCCGTAGCCGGCGTTGTTGACGACCACGTCGAGCCGTCCGAAGACGTCGTGCGCCTTGCGGACCGCGGCGAAGTCGGCGTCGTGATCCTGGACGTCGAGCGCCATCGTCAGCACCTTGTCGCCGTAGCGCTCCGCCAGCGCGTCGAGCGTCGAGGCGTCGCGCGCCGTCGCCGCCACCTTGTCGCCGCGCTCGAGCGCCGCCTCGGCCCAGATCCGGCCGAAGCCCTTCGAGCACCCGGTGATGAACCAAACCTTCGAATCTGCCATCCGTCCTCCTCGGAATCGACTGGGGAAGGCCGATCCTTGCAACCCGGCGACGTCGGCTCAGATCTCCCGCTCGTAGAACAGCATCCGCGGGTCGTTGGGCCCGCCTTCGCGGTTGGTGAAGCCGAGCTTCTCGTAGAGGGCGCGGGCGGCGACGTCCGTCTCGCCGGTGTTGAGGTCGATGCTATGTGCCCCCGCTTCCCGCGCGACCTCGATCGTCGCCTCGAGGAGCGCCCTGCCGAGGCCTTCCCCCCGGTGCGCCGGAGCCACGTAGAACTCCTGCAGGTATGCCTCTTCCCCGTCCGTCCAGGGGGAGGGGCGGAGCCGCAGCATCGCCAGGCCGACCGGCGGCTCACCCGTCAGCAGGACGTCGATCGATCCGTCGCGGAGAAGCTCCTCGCAGCGGATCGCGAGGGCTTCCGCGGCGGGCGTCGGCGCGTCGAACTCGACATTGAAGTCGTGGAGCATCCGGGCGATCGTGGGCGCGTCCGCCGGATCGGCGTGGCGGATCTCGGCGGCTCCCACGATCCTTGCCTCCCGGGTCAGCCGCCGGGTGCGGGCGGCGGGACCTGGCTCGCCATCTGGTGGTACCCGGCCGGGCTCGGGTGGATGCCGGTGTCGGCGCTGATCACCCACGGTTCGCCGCCGCCCTGCGGGCCGGAGCAGAAGGAGAGGGGGTGGCTGACCTCGAGCTCGTCCTGGGCCGGAGTCGACTGGACGCTCGGCCCGTCGACCTTGTATTCGAAGTAGGAGCAGGTGTAGCTCGACGGGTAGATCGGTTCGAGGCTGACGCCGACGTTGAAGTGGGGTGGGGTGACGACCTTGAGGCGGTTCGGGTTCACTTCCGTCGCGACCGAGGCGATCGTTTCGTTCATCATCTTCGCCATCTCGGCGATCTGGGTGACGCTGTAGGCGAGCGCCGAGCTGGGGATCGAGAGGTGGTACTGCATCAGG
>JAFDWD010000546.1 GCA_018268695.1 Actinomycetota bacterium | reverse complement strand
ATCAAGACCACCGGTCAGCAGTGGATCTGGCGCTACGACTACCCGAACGGCGCCTTCAGCTACTACAAGCTGGTGATCCCGGTCCACACCGAGATCAAGCTGAAACTGACCTCCACCGACGTGATCCACACCTGGAACGTCCCCGACCTGACGCCGAAGGTCGAAGCGGTCCCCGGGAAGATGACCGCGGTCTACTTCCGCGCCGACGCCGAAGGCGAATTCTGGGGGCAGTCCTCCACCCTCTCCGGCCAGGCCTACGCGCCGATGCGCATCGCGGTGGAAGTCGTCTCGCCGGAACGCTTCGAAGAATTCATCACCGAACAGCAGAAGAACATCCGCAAAGGCAACGAAGCGGCCGAGGAAATCGAGTCCGAAAAGGTTGCCGAAGAGGCCGAATTCGAAGCTGAAGAAGAAAAGGCCAACGGCGAAGAATCCGGCTCTGAAGGCGAAGAATCCGAAGAAGCGGGCGAAGGCACGACGGAAGAAGAAGGCGGCGAAGAAGCGTCTGAAGCCACCGAAGGCGCCACCACCGCCGATGCCGCCGCCGGCGGCGAAGTCTTCGCTGAAAACTGCTCGATCTGCCACGGCTCCGACGGCCACGGCGGCAACGGCGGCCCTGACCTGACGACGATGCCGAAAGCTCAGGAACAGGCGAGCGCCGAAGAACAGGTCACCAACGGCGGCGGCGGCATGCCCCCCTTCAGCGGCGTCCTGAGCGAAGAAGAAATCAAGAATGTCGCGGCCTACGTGGTCGAAGACATCGTCGGCGGTAAGTAAGGCGGTTACTGGAATGAGCACTTCACAAGAGCCCCGTCCCGAGATCGCCGTCGACGGCTTCCCCAAGCGCAATCGCTGGGGCTGGATGGACTTCGTCAACAGCGCCGACCACAAGACGATGGCCAAAGTGCTGATGGTCGGGTCCGGCGGCTTCCTCTTCCTCGCCGCGCTCGAGCTCCTGCTGATGCGCCTACAGCTGGCGATCCCGGAGAACACCTTCATGGAGCCGTACACCTTCAACCGGGTGCTCTCGCTCTACGGCGCCACCTCGATCTTCTTCTTCGTCCTGCCGCTGATCATGGGGCTCTTCCTCTACATCGCGCCGCTGCAGGTGGGCGCGCGGGGCACCGCGCT
>JAFDWD010000545.1 GCA_018268695.1 Actinomycetota bacterium | reverse complement strand
GTGGTCGGGATCGGAGTCGTCCCGCGAACGGACCTCGCCAGGGACGCGGGCCTGGCGCTCGAGAACGGCATCCTCGTCGACGAAGCGCTGCAGACCACGGCTCCGGGGATATTCGCCGCGGGCGACGTGGCGAATGCCTGGCACCCCTTCTACGGCCGACAGATTCGCGTTGAGCATTGGGCGAACGCCCTCAATCAGGGACCCGCCGCCGCCCGGGCGATGCTCGGCGAAACCGTCCGCTACGACCACATCCCCTACTTCTTCTCTGATCAATACGAGGTCGGCATGGAGTACTCCGGCTACGCGCCCCAATGGGATGAGGTCGTCTTCCGCGGTGAGCAGGCGAGCGGCGAGTTCATGGCCTTCTGGCTGCGCGACGGGCGTGTCGCCGCGGGGATGAACGTCAATGTCTGGGACGTCAACGATCAGATCCGGACCCTGATCGGCTCGCGCCAGGTCGTCGACGTCGCCAGGTTGACGGACCCCGATACGCCGCTCGACTCGCTGGGTGCCGTCGCCACGGGTCGAAGCTGAGGAAGGGAAAATGCCCGCCGGCCAAAACCTCGCCGACCTACACGCCGCCGGCGTCTCGATCTGGCTCGACACGCTCTCCCGGCGCCTCCTCGAAAGCGGCGAGTTCACCGACCTGATCCGCGATTGCAGTGTCACCGGAGCGACCTCGAACCCGACGATCTTCGCCAAGGCGATCACCGGCTCGGATCTCTACGACGAGCAGCTACGGAGCCTGATCGCCGTGGACGGTACCGACCCACAGGAGCTGTTCTTCGCCTTGGCGCTGGAGGACGTTCGCTCGGCCGCACGCCAGTTACGACCAACCTATGACGAGAGCGATGGTCGCGACGGATTCATCTCCTTTGAGTGCACCCCGGACCTTGCAGATGACACCGAGGCCACCGTCGCTCAGGCGACGAGTCTCTGGCAGCGCCTCGACCTGCCCAACGTGATGATCAAGGTGCCAGCCACCCGTGCGGGTCTGCCCGCGATCGAGGAGCTGATCCGCCGAGGTATCAACGTCAACGTGACGCTTCTATTCGCGGTCGACCGCTACGAGGAGGTGGTCGATTCCTACCTCCGCGGGCTGAGCGCTCGAGCACGGGACGGGCGGCCCCTTGAGGGGATCGCCTCGGCTGCGTCGTTCTTCCTCTCGCGCATCGACACGAAGGTTGACGCTCGGCTCGGCGAGAACTCGCCGTTACGGGGGCAGGTGGCGATCGCCAGCGCCCGCGTCGCCTACCAGCGATACCTGGACAGATTCTCCGGACAAGAGTGGGAGCGCCTGAGCGGCCTCGGCGCCCGGACCCAGCGGCCGTTGTGGGCGAGCACCGGGACCAAGAATCCCGCCTACTCCGACCTCCTCTATGTGGTCGAGCTGATCGGTCCCGATGTGATCAACACGATGCCCGAGGCGACCCTGCGTGCCTTCGCCGATCATGGTGTGGTGGCCGAGACCCTCGCCCTGGACCCGACAGGCGCTGCACAGGCTCTCGCCGACACCGTGAGGGCCGGGATCGACCTCGAGGCCATCGCAAATGAGCTCGAACGCGAGGGCCTCAGGACCTTCTGTGATTCCTATGCCGAGTTGCTCGCCTGCATCGAGAGCGAGCTCGGTGCCTTGAGGGCACAAGGCGGCTGACGGGCCCCGAGTGCCGCCGGGCCGACCGCGCGTCCGCGGCCCGAAAAGCACAGGCGACCGGCCGGCATCGAGCGATCACTGGCCCCGAGGGATCGAGGACGCACTCCTACGCGACCGTGCAGGCCATGGATTCGATGAGCCAATTGGATTCTCGGCTAGCTTGACTCAGCCTCTTCGCCTTCGATCTCCCCGCGCGGATGGGCGGCGCGCCTGACGATCAAGACCGAGCACGGAGCCCGGTGCGCGACCCGCTCACTGACGCTGCCGAGCGCCTTTAGACCGGTCATTCCTCGGCTGCCGATCACCACGAGTGAGGCTTGGGTGGTATCGGCGAACTTGACTATCCCTCGATGCGGCGAGCCTTTTCGGCTCTCGGCGACTGCGATCGCGCCCGCGCCCTCGATCAGCACCGTCGCTTCCTCCGTCACCGCCCGGGCCCGATCCAAATCGTCGTCGAAGCTCACGCTGAGGACCTTCGAGCCGTGGCGGGCGGCGATCGCGCCCGCCACCTGAGCGGCATCGAGGGAATCCGCCGAGCCATCGCTCGCGTGGACGAGGAGCCCAGGGAACTTGTTCTCGGCTGCCGGGCGAGCGATCAATACCGAACAGGGGGCATTGTGCGCCATTGCGCTGGCGACGCTCCCGAAGGCGAGCCCGGTCAGGCGCCGACCACCGTGTGAGCCGACGGAGATCAGATCGACATTCTCTTCGGCGGCCGCGCTCAGCAGTCCGGATACTTCGCCGCTCTGAATCAACACGGGAGTCATGCCGGGAAATGACTCACTGGCCCTGGTCAGGGCAGCAACGCCTTCTTCCCGCAACTTGGACCGCACCCTCGACGCATGAATTCCGGCGTGCCGCGCCAGTGACGGGTCCCAGACCGATACCGCCCAGAGCTTCGCCCCGGGCGAAGCTATCGCCAGCATCTGAGCCGCTGCCTCCAGGCTCTGGGGCGAGGAATCGACCCCGCAGATCACCCGATCCAAGCCGATCGGCGTCGGGGTGTCGGCTTGGGGTTCAGCCACGCGACTCACATCTTGCCCCATTCCGTGCCTCGGCCGCCGCGCTTTCGGCAGCCCGTGCTGTCGCGGTGGGAGGCACGAACAGCACCGAGCGCGAGGCGGAAGTGGACCCTAGGACCGCGGCTCGCACCGCGCCGCGCCCTCGGGAACCAACGGCGATCAGTTTCACCTGTTTCTCTGCGGTCAGCCACTCCACTGTCTCCACGGAACGGTCCCGGGAGTTCTTGAAGAGCTCCTCTCGGACCTGGACTGTCCCCGCAGCGGATCGTGGTTGGTGCAAGAGGTTGAGGCGCGATCGAGCTCCACTGTCCAGACGAGGGGCGAGTCAGCATCCTCTCGCTGTGGGATATCGACGTTCGGCGCCTCGGAGACATCGGCGAGTATCGGTCTCCCTCCGACGCCGAGACGATCAAGGCGTTGGCGCCGATCATGGCCGGGATGCATGGTTGTCCTCATCGGCCCCACTGGGGACCGCCCCTCGTGGGCAGAAGACCACAGGGCAGGCGGCGTCACGGGAGACGGATTGCGAGACGCTGCCGAGCAGAACCGCGCGGAACGGACCATAGCCTCGCGAACCCATGACCAGCAGATCGGTCTCCCGGGAGACCTGCTCGAGAACCTTGGCGGCATCGCCTCGGCGCAGGATGCCCTCCGCTTCGTCAGTGCCGACAGCGATGGCATCACGTTGTGCGTCGGCAAGTTCGCGGGCGAGCATCGAGTTCACCGACTCGACCGAGATCGCCCCCCCGCCCGCAAGGCTTCCGAAGACCTGCGGGGTGTAGACGCTGACCACCTTCAGATGGCATTCTGCTGCCTTGGCGAGACCAGCCGCCCACTCCAGCGCGAGCTGCGACTCCTCCGAACCGTCGTAGCCGCAAGCGATGGTGGTCAGCGGTCTTCCACCCTCGGCGTAACCGCGCGGCGCGATTGCCACCGGAGTGCTCGCCCCGGACAGGAGGCGATCACCGACACTGCCGGGTCGAACCCGGCCGAGTCCTGAGCGCTGCGTAGAGCCGACCACAATCAGGAGGGCCCGGTCGCGCTCGGCGACCCGGATCAGACCCGCCGCGGGGGAGTCGGCACTGATCACCAGCATCTCACGCTCACGGCCCTCGCCGATCTGCGCCTGCACCTGCCGGAACGTCTCCTCATAAACCTCCCGGACCAGGCTCTCGTAATGGCCCGCATCGAGCAGGCTCGAGAGCGCCCCATAGGAGTGGGTATGGACGATCAGCAGCCCAGCCTCAAGTCGAGCAGCGAGCAGATCCCCGAGCGCGAGGGCGTCTGCCGAGCGCTCCGATCCCTCTACGCCGACGATGACCGTTCCCCGGGAGGAAGGTTGGCCGGCGATCCCGGAACCGCTGCCCGCCGCCGTCGATCTCGGATCGGCCGCGCTCATGTCGCTCGCTCTGGCGCGGGGCGAAGCGAGCGCCGGTCCCGGTCGATTCCGTCGATCGCCCGGATTGGGAAACGGGCTTTCTGAACGACGGCGCTCGAGACGCTTCCGAGCGGCATCGAGCGCCTGCTGGCAGGGCACGGGGAGCCGCTGACAAGGATCGCGGCGTGCCAGCGTTCGCCGGCCTCGATGGTCGCCTCCCAGATCGGGTCGTCGGCCTCGATCGCGCTTCGCTCGGCCTCTGAGCCTACTTTTGGTGCGAGGCTCGCGCTCT
>JAFDWD010000544.1 GCA_018268695.1 Actinomycetota bacterium | reverse complement strand
CTCGACCCTCGCGCCTTTTTCGGAGATCAAGCTCGCCGCCAGGGCGACGACCGAGACGATCACGAACTTGGACCCCATCACGGTCACGATCACCTCGACGTAGCGGCGAAGGACGTGCGCCCACCGGGGAGAGATCGAGGCCGCGGCGGCGAGCGGCATGAAGAGGACGACGACGTAGACAGCGGCGTCGCGAAAGAGCAGCTCGATCCAGACGCAGAAGGCGGCGAAGGCACCGACGATCGCCGCCAGGAAGGTGACGAAGAGCGGCACCGCGGTCGCCCCGGCCGCTTCGCCCACGGCGCCCGTCCCGGGACCTTGGCCGAGTTCGGCCGCAGCACCACCCGCCGTCCCGCCCGCCTTCGACAAGTCGCCGATCGCGGACTTGAAGAAGTGGGTCGAGTGTTCCTGGGTCGCCACGGTGACCGCATGTGACATCCCATCGGTGATGACGAGGAGCATCTGCACGAGGACGAAGGCGATGCTGGTGCCGACGAATGCCAGCGGCACGCTGACGAAGATCGCCTTTCCGAGCACGGCCCAGCTTCCTTGGACGACGGCCTCGAGCATGGCCATCACGAACATCGCCGCCGCCAGAATCGCGGCGACCTGCGTCATCTTGCCGTACTCCGAGAGGAACCCTTCCTAGGTCAGCTGCGGCGTCGTCGTCTTATCGATCTCCGAGACGACTTCAGCCATCAACCAGGTCGCGCCTTCGCTGACCCAGGTGGTGATCTGACCGAGGATGCCCTTGCCGATCCCCTTCAGCGCGGAGGTCACGGGCGACGTCACCGCCCCGACGGCACCGTCGGTCACCGCGTCGCAGGCGTCGCCGACCGGGTTGCCTCCTCCGATCGCGCCGCCGGTGATGGCGCCGATCCCTTCGGTGATCGCCCCGGCGGGTGCGGTCGCGACCGAGCAGCCGACGTTCGCCCTCGCGGCCGGGGGTGATGGTTGTGCCAGGACGATCGTCAGCGCGGTCACGGCTGCGGCCGCCACGACCGCAAATGCCTTAGGCGCCCGGCACATAGCTCGTCAACCTCGCGGCCAGGCCGACCACGTCGTAGGAGCCGAGTGGCCCAGGGTCCGTCGCCAGGCGCGGCGTCGGTCCGAAGCCCGCGCGGGTCGCGGCGATCCGCCAGGACCCTTCGACCCAGTGCAGTTCGGTGTGGGTGAGGCCGAAGTAGGCCTGCGGTTCGACCGCCGAGGAGTTGCCGAGCAGGGTGAATCCCCAGGTCAGGATCCTCGCCCGTACCGGCGAGAACGCCTCGACCTCATAGCCGATCGGCACCGAGGAGTAGAGCGTCTGGAGACCCTCGGCGATCCCGACGCCGATCGG
>JAFDWD010000543.1 GCA_018268695.1 Actinomycetota bacterium | reverse complement strand
GCCGACCTGGACGGCGCCTCGGTCGAGGCGGGCGCCGAGCAGTCCGAGCAGCGACTCGCCCTGCGCGCCGCCCTCGCCACGCTCGAGCCGCGCGACCGCGAGCTGATCGCGCTCAAGTTCTTCGCCGGCCTCGGCAACGCCGAGATCGCCGCGGTGCTCTCGATCAGCGAGTCGAACGCCGGCACCCGCGTCCACCGCGCCGTGACCAAGTTGAGGGAGGCCCTCGATGGATCGATCTGACGACGACACCCTCCTCGCCGAGCTGAGGGAGATCCGGCCGACCCCGCGGCCGGAGTTCACGGCCGAGCTCGACGAACGCGCCGCGGCGGGCTTCCCCCGCCGCGACGGCGCGTCCTCGAACCCCTTCACTACGCTCTCCGACCGCTGGCGCGCGGCGACCCCGCGCCGCCGCCTGATCCCGGTTCTGACTACCGCCTTCGCCGTCTTGGTGGTGGCAACGGTAGTCGTCGGCGTCGCGGGCTCGGGAACGTCGAGCCACAACGACCCGGGAACCGGATTCCTTAACGAGACGGGCGCGTCCGAATCCGAAGGCGGCGGGGAAGCAGCCGAATCATCGGTCGCTCCGGCCACGCCGCGCCAGGCCGAAGCCGAGGAATCCGCGCCAAGCGAAGAACTCTTCGAACCCGCGATCCCCAGCGTCGAAGCGGCGCCCGCCGAGAAGTCCGCTGGCACGGCCGCCGGAGGGCGCGACATCGAACGCTCCGCCTACATCACGCTCGGCACCAAGCCCGGCGAGGTCTCCAGCGCGGCGGCAAAGGCTTTCGAAGCGGTGCACGCGGTGGACGGGGTCGTCCTCCACTCCAAGGTGCAGAGCGGCAGCGCCGGGGCGACGGGGGCCTACTTCGATCTCCTGATCCCGAGCCGCAAGCTCGACGACGCGCTCTCCTCCTTCTCGCAGATCGCCGAAGTGCGGGAGCGCCACGACGCGACCAACGACATCACCGCGCCGACCGTCGGCGCCGCCGAAGAACTGCGCGACTCGAACGCCTCGATCGAGGGCCTGCTGAAGGAACTTGGCGACGCGGAAACGGAAGCCGAGCGGGAATCGGTCGAAGCGCGCCTGCGCGAAGAGCGCAACCGGCACGCGGCGATCCGCGCCCGCCTCGACAACCTCGACCGGCGCGCCTCGATGTCGGAAGTGACGGTGCGGATCGTCACCGACCATGGCGCCGGGGTGACGCCCGCGGGCAAGGGCGGGAGCTGGGGCGTCGGCGACGCCCTCCACGACGCCGGCCACATCCTCACGATCGCCGCGGGCGTCGCCCTGATCGGCCTCGCGATCCTCGGTCCGATCGCGCTCATCGCCCTCGCCTTCTGGCTGGCGAACCGGTTCCGCATCCGTCGCCTGCGCGAGCGCACCCTCGGCTGACCGACCACAGGGCATAGGCTGCCCCGATGGGAGCGGAGCAGCGCAAACCGGTGACGCCGCGGCCGGCGGCGTCGGTCGTCCTCATGCGGCGCGGGGGCAAGCACGGGCAGCGGGCGCTCGAGGTGCTGCTGCTGCAGCGCGATCCGAACGCCGCCTTCTTCCCCGGCGCCTGGGTCTTCCCCGGCGGTGCCTGCGATCCCGAGGACGGCGAGGGCTCCGACGCCTTCCGCGCCTGCGCCAGACGCGAGCTACGCGAGGAGGCCGGGATCGAGCTCTCCGCCGACGAGGAGATGGTCCCGTTCTGCCGCTTCATCACCCCCGAGGTCGTCCCGCGCCGCTTCGACGCCTGGTTCTTCATGGCCTTGGCACCCGCCCACACGCCGCCGCAGGTCGACGGCTCGGAGATCGTCGACGCGCGCTGGTTCCGCCCCGCCGCGGCGCTCGCGGGGGCTGACGAAGGCGGGGTCGGCCTCGCCTTCCCGACCCGCATCCAGCTCGGCTGGCTCGCCGAACACGCCACCTCCAGCGACGCGCTGGCCGCCTACCGCGGCCGCTCGGTCGAGCCGCTGATCCCGGAAGTCATCAGCGAGGGCGAAGAGACCCGGGTCGTCCTCCCCGGCATCGCCGACTCGGCGAACATCACGAACTTGGTGCAGGAGTTCCGCCGGCAGGACTGACCGCGTCGGGGAACGGCGCCAGCCCCGCGTGCCAGGGGCCGGGCGGGTAGGTGTGGATGCCGCTCTCGTCCATCTCGGACTGGATCCGGCGGAACAGCTGCCCGGCGTTTTTCAGGGCGAGTTTCAGTTCTTCCTCGGAGCGGTCGCGGAGATGCCAGAGGAACCAGAGCTGGCGGTCGTTGACGCCGAAGGAGATCTCTCCGTTCATCGTCGTCACCCAGGCGAGGAACCCCGGGCTGAAGAGCTCCCGCAGGTTGATCGGGTCGTAGTCCTTCGGCACCGTCGTCCAGAAGCGTTTGTTGAAGTCGAGCGACTCGAATTCGACCTTGCGCGAGAAGCGCTGGGTGACGTGCTCGGCCCCCTCGATCGACTCGACGTTGAAGGCGGGGACGACCTGGGCGAGGTCGGGCATATGAGCCTTGGCGAGGATCGCGGTGGGGAGCACCGCCTTGTTCAGGAAGCTGCCGATTTCCCGTTCGTCCGCGTCGCAGGAGGCGCCCCAGAAGCCTTCGACAAGCTGCCCGGTCAGCCGATTGACGCCGCCGACGCAAAGCGCCACGGGCGCGTCTTTCGGGTTGATCCCGCCGACCTCCTCGTAGGTGACTTCGTGGCGCTCGCCGTAGCGACGCACCAGCTCGGCCCAGTCCTGTGCTTCCTGCTTTGCACCCATCCGTTGATCCTAGGCGGGAAATCCGTCCGTCGCGCCGCCGAACGGCGCTAAGGTTCGCCCCAACCTGATCGAACCCTCGAGGGAGACTCAATGGTCATCGTCATCATCGTCGTCGTAGTACTGATTCTGCTCGCGGTCTTCTATTACATCGCGAAGCGCAACGGCATCATCGCCTCCCGTAACCGCGTCGACGAGTCGTGGAGCGGCATCGACGTCCAGCTCAAACGTCGCCACGACCTCGTGCCGAACCTGGTCGAGACGGTCAAGGGATACGCGACGCACGAGCAGGCCGTGTTCACCAAAGTGACCGAAGCCCGTGCCGAGTCGATGGCCGCGCAGAGCGTCAAAGACACCGCCACCGCGGAGACCAAGCTGACCGGGGCGCTGACCGACCTGCGCGCCGTCGCCGAGCAGTACCCGAACCTGAAAGCGACCGAAAACTTCCAGCAGCTGAGCCGGAACCTGTCGGAGCTGGAGGACGAAATCCAGGCCGCGCGCCGGATCTACAACTCCAACGTGCAGTCCTACAACACCGACATCCAGCAGTTCCCGGGGTCGATCATCGCCAACCAGGGCGG
>JAFDWD010000542.1 GCA_018268695.1 Actinomycetota bacterium | reverse complement strand
TTCTCCTGAAGCTCTCGGGAGAGGCCCTGATGGGGGGCCAGTCCTACGGCACCGACGGTGCCGAGGTCGACCGGATCGCGACCCAGGTCGCCGCCGTGCGCGAGCGCGGCGTGGAGGTGGCGATCGTCGTCGGCGCCGGGAACATCTACCGCGGCCTCGCCGGGGCCGCGGCCGGGATGGACCGGGCCACCGGCGACTACATGGGGATGCTGGCGACGGTGCTGAACGCGCTGACGCTGCAGGACTCGCTGGAGCGGATGGGCCAGCACACCCGGGTGATGTCGGCGATCGACGTGAAGGAGGTCGCCGAGCCCTATATCCGCCGCCGCGCGATGCGCCACCTGGAGAAGGGGCGGATCGTGATCTTCGCCGCCGGCACGGGCAACCCGTTCTTCACCACCGACACGGCGGCCGCGCTGCGGGCGCTGGAGATCCACGCCGAGGCGATCCTGATGGCCAAGAACGGGGTGGAGGGCGTCTACGACTCCGACCCGGCGACCAATCCGGAGGCCAAGTTCATCCCCAGGATCACGCATCGGGAAGCGATCGAGCAGGGCCTGAAGGTGATGGATTCCACCGCCCTCAGCCTCTGCATGGACAACGACCTTCCCATCTACGTCTTCAACATGGCGGACGAGCTGAACATAGATAGGATCGTCAGCGGCGAGACGGTCGGCACGCTGGTGTCGGGCGACCCCTCCGCCTAGAGAGGAGCTGACCGTGGCAATCACCGACGAACTGCTTGCAGACGCCAAGGAGCGCATGGCCAAATCGGTCGAGTCGAGCCGTGGAGAGCTCGCGACCGTGCGCACCGGGCGCGCCAGCCCGCACCTGCTCGACCGGATCCAGGTCGACTATTACGGCGCCCAGACGCCGCTGAACCAACTTGCCAACGTGGCCGCCTCGGAAGCCCGCCTGCTCACCGTCACCCCGTTCGACAAAAGCGCGGTGGGGGCGATCGAGAAGGCGATCCTCGAGTCCGATGTGGGCCTGACCCCTTCCAACGACGGCAACGTCATCCGCTTGGCGATCCCGGAGATGACCGAGGAGCGGCGCCGGGAGATGGTGAAGGTCGTCAACGGCGTCGCCGAGGACGGGCGGGTCGCGATCCGCAACGTGCGGCGCGACGTGATGAGCGACCTGCGCGAGCTGAAGAACGAGGGCGAAGTCGGCGAGGACGACGAGCGCCGCGCCGAGGCCTCCCTGCAGAAACAGACCGACGAGGCGATCGCCGAGATCGACGCTCTGCT
>JAFDWD010000541.1 GCA_018268695.1 Actinomycetota bacterium | reverse complement strand
TCCCGGTCGACAAGCTCGGCGCCGCCTGCGTCACCGGCCCCGCCGCCGACGCCGAGGACGCCTTCAACGAATACCTCCGCGCCGCCAACGCCTGGGGCGAATGCGCCGCCACCGCCGGCTGCGCCGCGAGCGACGTCGAAGCCAAGCTCCAGCACCGCTGGAAGCTGGCGTCCAAGAGCCTCGACGCTGCCGAGAAACAGACCTGAAACGTTGTGCGTTCGTACTTTTGCTCGTATATGGCACCTAAGTACGAACGCACCTCCTCACCGCATGCCGCCAGCCCTTACGTCCCTTACCTCACCCAGACCGCGCAACAGACTGTCTACCGCCTCCCGCCGATCACCGTGTTGACGATCTGGTCGGCGTAGGCGGCGGCGATCTTCTCGGCCGGATCGGGGCCGCGGCGCCGGTACCAGTCGGGGAGGCCGTTCAAGGCGCCGAAGATGAAGTAGGTGGCGAAGTTGATGTCGAGATCCGGGGCCGCTTCGCCGGCCTCCTTCACCTCGCCGATCAGCCCGGCAAGGCGACTCTCGTACGTTTCGCGGATCTGCACGACCTCTTTGCGCCGTTTGCCGGTGAGATGCTTCCACTCGGTCGCGTAGATCCCCACCCGCTCGATGTTGCGCAGGTACCAGAAGGAGCAGGAGCGGCCGAAGCTGCGCAGCCGCTCGACCGGGCGCTCGTCGAGGCCGCTCGCCTCGTCGAGCATCTCCATGAAGTGGCCGGCCGAGTCCTCGAAGATCCGCGCCAGCAGGTCTTCCTTGGAGTCGATGTAGTGGTAGAGGCTCCCCTTGAGGACCCCGACCTCTTCGGCGACGTCCTGGATCGAGGACGAGGCGTAGCCCTTCTTGTGGAACACGCGGATCGCCGCCTCGAGGACGTCCTGACGACGGTTGCGACGTTGCCGACCGCCCGCTTCCCGGGCCTCGGCCGTCGTCACCACCTCCGTACTGGCGTAAAAGTCCTCAAACGGACGGGGACTTTATAGGTACGCCCCGGATCAGGGAGCGACGCTGCGTCCACCGCAGGCGAAAAGCACCTGGCCGGTGACGTAGGCGGCCTCCGGCGAGGCGAGGAAG
>JAFDWD010000540.1 GCA_018268695.1 Actinomycetota bacterium | reverse complement strand
CGCCGACCGCGTCCGCACCGACCAGGTCATCGTCCTCTTCGGCGCGACCGGCGATCTCGCCAAGCGCAAGCTCCTGCCGGGCATGTTCCATCTCTCGCAGACGGGGCTGATGCCGGAGGGCTTCCGCATCATCGGCGCCGCCCGCAACCCGATCTCCACCGACGAATTCCGACAGCTTGCGCGCGACTCCGTCGGCGGTTCGGGACGCAAGCCCGACGGCGACGACGCCTTCGACGAGTTCGCCAAGTCGCTCAGCTTCGTCGGCGTCGGCGACGGCTTCGGGCCGCTCGGCGAGGCGGTCGAAGCGGCGAAGAAGGAACTGGGCGGCGAGGTCGACCTTCTCTTCTACCTCTCGCTGCCGCCGAAAGCGGCCGCCGGAACGGTCGAGGAGATCGGCAAGCTCGGGCTGGGTGACGACGCGCGGGTGATCACCGAGAAGCCGTTCGGCACCGACCTGCGCTCCGCCCACGAGTTGAACGAACGGCTGCACTCGGTCTTCAAGGAGAACCGGATCTACCGGATCGACCACTACCTCGGGCGCGAGGCGGTGCAGAACCTGCTGGCGCTGCGCTTCGCCAACGGCATGTTCGAGCCGGTCTGGAACCGCAACCACATCGACCACGTCCAGATCGACATCCCCGAGACGCTTTCGATCGAGATGCGGGGGAGCTTCTACGAGGACACGGGCGCGTTCCGGGACATGCTCGTCACCCATCTGTTCCAGGTCCTCGGTTTCGTCGCGATGGAGCCGCCGACCTCGCTGGAGCCGAAACCGCTCGGCCTCGAGCGCGAGAAGGTCTTCGACTCGATGCTCCCGCTGAAGCCGGAGGACGTCGTCCGCGGCCAATACGTCGGCTACCGCGAAGAGGAGGGGGTGGACCCGAACTCCGACACCGAGACCTTCATCGCGGTCAAGGCCTTCGTCGACAACTGGCGCTGGGAGGGCGTGCCGTTCTACCTCCGATCGGGCAAGCGGATGGCGGAGAGCCACCACGTCCTCACGATCGCCTTCAAACAGCCGCCCCGCCGCATGTTCCCGCTCGACCAGGCCCTGATCCCGGAGGGCTTCGGGCGCGATCACCTGACCTTCGAGCTCGGCGAGCCCGGCTCGATCTCGACCTCCTTCCTCGCCAAGGTCCCCGGCGCGACGATGCAGCTCGGCGAAGCCCACATGAAATTCACCTATGCGGAAGCCTTCGGCAACAACGAGGCCGCTCTCGATCCCTACGAGCGCCTCATCCACGACGCGATGAACGGCGACCGCACCCTCTTCACCAGCTCCGACGCGATCGAGCGCCTCTGGGAAATCTCCGAGCCCGTGCTCGAGAACCCGCCGCCCGCGATCCCCTACTGGCGCGGCAGCTGGGGCCCGCGGGAGATCGACCAGCTGATCGCCCCGCGCCGCTGGCACCTCCCCTCGGACCACATCTAGGCGATGGCCCCGGAGCTCGTCCCTTTCCTGATGTTCGAGGGCGAAGCGGGCGACGCTCTCGACCTCTACGTCTCCGCCTTCGACGACGCCGAGGTCGTCGATCTCGACCGCCGTGAGGACGGCACGATCGAAGCAGCCTTCCTGCGGCTCGGAGAACAGCGCATCCGCCTCTTCGACAGCCCGGTCGAGCACGGCTTCGGATTCACGCCGGCGATCTCGCTATTCGTCGAGTTCGACGAGCCCGAGGAGGTCGACGCCGCGTTCGCGAAGCTCTCCGAGGGCGGCGGGGTGCTGATGCCGCTCGACGCCTACCCGTTCAGCCCGCGGTTCGCCTGGATCAACGACCGCTTCGGCGTCTCCTGGCAGTTGAGCGCGAAGCCCGCTACCTGAGGGATCCCGGGGAGTGGGCGTTACTGGGCTCGAACCAGTGACCTCCAGCTTGTCGAGCTGGCGCTCTCCCAACTGAGCTAAACGCCCGGGGCGGGAGAATCTAGCAGCGCGGCGGGGGCGGATGTCGCCATGGGAGGCCTACCGACTAGTGACGAACTTCCCTGGAGACTGCAACTTTTCTCGGGAGCAGGGGTTTATTGGGAGTCGTCGAAAACACGGCGGCCGAAACTTCAAGGCTTGAGGACCGACGAGCCAGCTGGCGTCTCTGTCGCTGGTGGTACGTCCTTCGGAAACAAAGGGCCCCGCAAGGGGCCCTTTTCCGTGGCCGGGCCCGATCGCAAAAGAGATGTAACGACGCCGTTTACAAGTTCCGCCCCGGGGCAAGGCATAATCGCGCCCGTGAACTCGACCGACACGCCGGGCGGGCCCGGGATCCCGGCCGGCTGGTACGACGATCCAAGCGGCGAAGGGCTGCGCTGGTGGGACGGCGAGCGGTGGACCGAACACGTCCACACGGCCGAGAGTGCCGCGGCGGCGACCGGAGGGGACTCGGGAGCCGGCTCCGGCTCGGGATCCGGCGCGCGCGAAGGCAAACCGCCCCGCGACCTGGTGAAGCTCCGCGAATCGATTCGCGGCCGCGGGACCAAAGCGGTCGGGATCTTCCTCGGCGTGATCGTGCTGGCGATCGTCGTCGTCGCCCTGCTGGTGTCGGGCGGTAACGACAACAAGTCCGGTGGCACCGGCCCTGGCGGGATCCAGCTCGAATCGGGCGCCAACCCGGCGGCAGCCAAAGCGCAGCGCCAGTTGAAACGGATCCAGCGCCAGCTGTCGAAGAAAAACGTCACCAAAGCCCAGAAGAAGAAACTCCAGCGGCAGCTGAAACGACTGCAGAAAAGCACGACCAAAGCCGCACAGAATTCGATCAAAGCGGCCGAAAAAGCCGCCAAAGAAGCTTTAGAAAAAGTCGGGGAATAAGAGGGACGGCGCCGTGGCCGCCCCTCCTCCGGCGCGTGTCTACGCGTTGAAGCTCATGGCTACCTGGGTTAGGCGGATCGCGTTGCCTGATGGGTCGCGGAAGCCGGCGTCGATCCCGTAGGGCCGCTCTTCTGGCGCTTCGGTGAACTCGACGCCGTTGGCGCGGAGCTTCTCGTAGTCGGCGCGACAGTCGTCCGTGTTCAGGAAGACGGTGCCCGCGAAGCCCTTGGCGGCGAGGTCTCGGATCTGCTCCTGGGTCGCCGGATCGATGATCGGTTCTCCCGGTACGGCCATCAGCACGATCGAGACGTCCTCCTGTCCGGGCGGGCTCACCGTGAGCCAGCGGAAGCCACCCAGCTCGGGCAGCGTCACATCGGCCTGCACCTCGAAACCCACCTTCTCGGTCCAGAACCTCAGCGCCTCCTCCTGGTCCTGCACCCACAACTGCGCGTTGGCGATCTTCATCTCTTCCTCCTGTATCTCGTTTCGAAATCGACTGTGGGACGAGCCTAGGAGCCGGCGGGCGGGCTGTCTTCTCGAAACGTGCGCTTTCGCGGCCGGCCGTTGGCGCGGACGACGCAGCCGGGGACGACCGCCCAGGCCGAGGCGGGCGGATAGGAGGCGCGGTAGGCGGTCGGCGTCTTGCCGAAGTTCCGTTTGAAGCTCGTGGTGAAGGAGCCGACGCTGGTGAGCCCGACGTCGAGGCAGATCTCCGCCACCGAGCGGTCGGTGTTGCGCAGGAGTGCCGCCGCGCGCTCGAGCCGGCGCGTCAAGAGGTAGGAGTGCGGGGACTCGCCGAACGCGCGCCGGAACTCGCGGCTGAAGTGGGCGCGGGAGAGCCCGGCCGCCGCGGCCATCTCCTCGACCCCGACCGGTTCGGCGTAACGCGCGTCGGCGAGGTCCTTGGCGCGCAGCAGGTGGCGGGCGGGTGGGGCGAACGCCATCATCTTCAGAGTCTAGGCTCGCGGGCTCGTGATCGGGACCTACGCAGCCGCCCTCGCCGTGTGTGTCGCCTCGCTGTCGATCGGCCAGGCCGTCGTCTACCTCTGCGGGCGCCGCGCCTGGTCGTGGACGGCCGCGCCCGTCGGCCTGGCGATCCTCTGCGCGGTCTGTTGGGGGACGGTGCGGCTGCCTGGCCACGGCTCGATCTCGGCGATCGTGGTCCTGGCCCTGGTCGCCGTCTCGCTCGCCTACCTCCAGGGCCGCGGCGTCTGGCGCGAGCCGTTCACCCAGGGCTGGCCGGTCTTCGTCCTCGCCGCCCTGGGCGCCTCGCTGCCGTTCATCGTCGAAGGGCACTTCGGCATCCTCGGCACCAGCTTCAACCCCGACATGTCCCAGCACCTGCTGGCCGCCGACCAGCTCGCCCGCGGCCATTCCGGCCAGCTGATCCGCCAGGGCTATCCGCTCGGACCCCACTCGATCGTCGTCGCCCTCAACAAGGGGCTCGACATCGGCCTGGTAAAGGGTTTCAGCGGGATGACCGTCGCGGTCGCGGTGCTGGCGCCACTGAGCGCGATCGCGGCGTTCCGCGACCTACGGGCGCTGCCCCGCACCGCTGCGGCCCTCCTCGTCGGCCTCGCCTACGTCTTCGCCAGCTACTTCGCCCAGGGCGCCTTCAAGGAGGTGATGCTGGCGTTCTTCCTCCTCGGTTTCGTGCTCTTCCTGCGCGAGAGCGTCCGCGAACCGGTCGACAGCCCATTGCGCTTCGCCCCGGCGGCGCTGATCGCGGTCGGCGCGGTCTACACCTACAGCTTCCCGGGCCTGCTCTGGCTCGTCGGTACCGCGGTCGTCTTCGCCCTCGTCGAACTGGCGCTCCGCAAGCGGCCGGGTCAGCCGCTCACCAAGTCGATCGGGATCGCGGTCGGCGTCCTGGTCGTCCTGATCGCCCCCGAGATCGGGCGGATGATCGACTTCCACAAGTTCGAAACCTTCGACCCCAACGGGCCCGGCCTCGGCAACCTCTTCGGCCAGGTGTCGCCGTTCGAGGCGCTCGGGATCTGGCCGTCCGGGGACTTCCGCCTGGCCCCCGGGGACGGTGCCGTCCCGGCCGCGGCCTACTACCTCGGCGCCGCCTTCGCCACGGTGCTCCTCCTCTACGGCATCTGGCGCTGCGCCCGCCGCCGCGAGACCGTCGTCCTCTCCGGCCTCTTCGTCGCCGCGGTCGCCTACCTCGCCGCCCGCGTCGGCGGCACCGCCTACACGGCGGCGAAGGCGATCGAGATCGCCGCCCCCCTCTGCGCCCTGACGATCCTCCTGCCCCTGACCCACCGCGCCCAGCTGTTCCTTTTGGACGCCAGGCGTCCAAAAGGAACAGCTGGAGCGCGGGCGGGCGGGCGGGGCGATCGGGGCGGGATGCTTGCCGCGGCCGCCTGGGTCGTCTTCATCGCCGCGGCGGGGCTCTGCTCGGCGCTCGCGCTCGCCAACGCGCCGGTCGGGCCGGGGACCTACTCGCCCGCTCTCACCGGGCTGCGTCCGCTGGTCGCGAACGGCTCGACCGTCGTCCTCGCCGCGCCCGAACTGCTCGAAGACGACCACGGCACCAACTACATCGCCTGGGAGCTGCGCGGCGGCCGCGTCTGCATCGAGACCCGCGCCGAAGCCGAAGGGAAGCCGCCGACCGGGGTCCGCTTCGTCGTCACCCAGGGCTCGCGCCACAAGCCGCCGTTCGATGGCCTGCGGGTGAAGAAGGTGGCCAAGCCCTACGTCCTCTGGGAAGTGAAGGGCCCGATCGCCAAGCAGAGCGTCTGCCCGCTCATCGCCGAACGCCAGGCCCGCCAGGGCCCCGCTCGCTGACCTGTCCCAAAAGCATCGCGCGACGCCGGCCACGTACCATGGCGTCCGTGGAGGCCGCAACCGAGAAGATCGTCGTCAAGCTCCCTGACGGGAAGCCGCTGGAGCTGCCCGCCGGGGCGACCGGCGCCGACGTCGCCGCGGCGATCGGGCCGGGGCTGGCCAAGGCCGCGCTCGCGATCAAGGTGAACGGCGCGCTGCGCGATCTGACCGCGCCGCTCCCCGAGCCCGGGGCGGAGGTGGCGATCGTCACCGACCGCGACCCGGAGGGCCTCGAGCTGATCCGCCACGACGCCGCCCACGTGATGGCGGAGGCGGTCACCGATCTCTATCCCGGCACCAAGGTGACGATCGGCCCGGCGATCGAGTCCGGCTTCTACTACGACTTCGAGTTCCCCGAGGGCGTCCGGATCACCGAGGACGACCTGCCGAAGATCGAGAAGGCGATGCAGAAGCACATCGCCGCCGACGAGCACTTCACCCGCCGCGACGTCCCGGTCGGCGAGGCCATCCAGATCTTCGGCTCGAAAGGCGAGAACT
>JAFDWD010000053.1 GCA_018268695.1 Actinomycetota bacterium | reverse complement strand
TCTCAGGTAATACCCGGAATGGCCACGGCCGTCTTGGCCCGGCAGTTCGGAGCGGAGGCCATCAAGGCTGCGCTTGAGAGCGGTCGACTAGAGATCCGCAGTTGCGATGGAGACCAAACGCCCGACGAAGTTGCTGCCGAGATCGGGCGACAGCGTAAGGACGGTTGCCAGACCATCAGCGTGCTTGAGACGACGAATGATGCCGTCGCTCGACTAGGGGCCGAGCTCAGTGACCGCGACGTCGACTACACCCTTATCGGCCTCCCGGAGGCTCATGGCGAGGCCATTATCGCGATGGCCAAGCTTGTGGGGTTCGGTCTCGGAGCGGTGGAGTGGAGTGAGGCTCAACTTCAAATGGCCGTCTACCTGACCGCTGCGTCTCGTGGTAAAGAGGCGCCTTTGGTTGCTAAGCAGCTCGCGGGCCAGGTGACGGGCCTCAACCAGGTTGTTCAGAGAGGTGCTGATGCTGTTATTGGCTCGCTCAAAGTCGCAGCGGATCGGGATGAGCTGATTGATGCGGCGATGGAGGCGTGGCCGCGAATGAATCTCACGGCCGGAAGGTCCGCGTGGAGCCGTGCGGCCGTTTCCTTCGCAGCGATTGCTCGTAGAACCATGGTCGGGAACACGTCGGCAGAGAATCAATCTGATGACCTCTTGGCCGCCTGCGAAGAGGTGCAAATCGAAAGTGCGCTGACGACCGACGTTCCGGGACTCGGCTCCACCCAACTCATGAACTTCCACCAGACGAAGGGCCGAGAGGCCGACGCGGTGATCCTCGTTTATCGGGAAGGTGGATGGGTTACGAAGAGCTCTGCGTCGGAGCCGTTTGCCAGCGAGTCCCGAGTGCTCTACGTCGCCCTTACTAGAGCCCGGAAACGAGTCGTTTTGCTCATCCCTCCAACGCCCCATCCATTCGTGGCACCACTTGCCGCTCTCGACGACTCGGCGGGTTAGGAGTTTCGCTGCGCGGCCTGGCCGACTTGAGGTGGTAGAAAATCACTGCCGGCCGCGATCACAGGACCGTCGGGAGGTGTCCAGAGCATGACTCGGACGGGAGCGAAGCCTCTCGGCCCCTCCGAACACCCCTACCTGAGCCGGTCGGAGTGCCGACGCGATTTGAGGCGCTTGGGTGATGTCATCATCAGACGATGACCCATCCGGAACAAGATGCGACGGGCGGAGCAGGGATGACACGAACCGTCGTCGCCGACGAGCCGTCTGCGGGCGCCGGGCGCATCTCGCAAGCATTGAGGGATCTGGTCGCCGAAGCGCATCGACGAAACGCGACGCTCCCGATCGTCGGCCCGGATGAGGACGGCGCCTTCCCGCCTTCGGAGGGCGGTGCGTTCGGCATGGTCCTCGCCGAGGTGCCAAGGGTGGTGGCCGATGCGAACGAACTGAGAGGCGATGTGATCCGGACCTGCCGCTCGGGTCGCACCATCCTTCTGACCGCCGCGAACACCGGAGCGCTTCGCCTCTACCTGGCTTCTCATGTCGTCGATGAGGTCACCGAGCATGGCGGGCGGTGGGCGCTCGAAGCCGGCATTGGTCCGGCGGACTTCATGGACTGCTGGCGCTATGAGTACCTGCCGCTCGCCCGGGTCATCGCCGACCATGACCTCAGCATCGACCTGTTGGGAGAGGAGGAGCGAGCAAGGGTTGAGAGGTTGATCTCGGCCGACCCCGATGACGTGCCCTCGGCGGTCCTCGCCCTCTGTCTCGGGGCGTTTTTCCTGAGCCATGACCGCGCGGCGCTCGAAGCCGTCTATGGCGCGGGTCTTGTACTTGAGACTCATCGGTCCTGGCTGAAGGTCCTGCGCTCCCCTGGCGAGGCGGCCGAGGTCGGAAAGTTGGTCTGGTTGTCGGCAATCACTCCGGGCGCGCTCATCTCGCTGGCGATCGAGAGCGGTCGATGGGTCGCCGAGAAAGTCTCCCCGTGGGTGCTCGTCGCTGTTGGTCTAGGGGGCGCATGGCTTGCCCGCGAGCGGGTTTCGGCGCGCAGTTGGCGACGACTTCTCGACGGTGTGGGCACCGGCCTGCTCGCGATCTCCGATCTCTACATCGGCTGTTTGCAGGCGCAGCGGACCTTTGCGCAGGCGAGCGCCCCGCGGCCGGACTGGTCCGATCTCGCAGAATGCCTACCGATCGGGGCGCTGATCACCAGGGCCTGCATGACGTCGTTGGGGGCCGCCCCTTCGGGCAGGCGGTCGGGTCCTGAACTTGCCGATGGTGAGCTTGCCCGACTCGGGATCGACGTGACACCGGAGATGCTCGATCGGTTCCTCGCCGAGGCGGGTTGCTTTTACACGTTGGAGAACGACCTCTGGCAGCTCGGCCACCCCAGGTCAGCCCGGGATCTCGGGTGCGAACAGGATCCGGTCGGACGTCCCGTCGCCTTCGCCCAGTCGCCAGAGCATCCGACGAGAGCGCACCCGGCCACGCTCAAGGCCCCGGACCAGGTCGCCGCCCTCGCCTGCACTGTGGATGGCTTCGACGACAACCAGGGCCGCGATCTGAGCGATGAAGACATCGACGGAGGCGACGACCTCGGGAACGGTAGTTACGCCGTGGATGGTGGCGTTCCGCTGCCGTAGGGCGCGCTTCAGGAGCACCGAAAAGCGGGACCGCCAATCCTCGATGCGCACGGCCGCCGCGTTGGTGGACCCCGCCCAGCGCGCCACCTGCCTCACTTCCCGCCGTGCAAGCCGCCGGGCCTGCGGGAGGAGTCGATACGCGTCATCTGCCACTCGCATGAACGCACCCGGGAATATGCCGAATGCGTTCCGGGGCTCATCGACGTACCACTGCTCCAGCTTGCTAAGGCCGTCGGGCGCCGCGCGTCTCAGTTCCGCATGAACAAGGTGAGCCAGGCGCTGCAATTCTTCTCCGAGTGCCTCTAGTGCCCAGAAGTCCCGCAAATACCGCGACACGGCGTCGTCCCAGTGGAAATCGCGCGTGACGGGAAGCGCCCGTTCGAAGGCACGCACGTGGAGCACCAATCGCTGTGCGGGGTCGCCCTGGGCCCGTGCCGCTTCGTACCAGCGGGCCTCTTCCACTGCAGTCGTCGCGGTGCGATCGTCTTCGGCGATCAGATCGGCCACCCGAGGGTCGAGCTCCTCCAATGCGTCGCCGGTGCGCTCGACGAGCGGGTGCTCGAAGCGCCGGTTCTGTTCATAGAGACGCGGGTCCTGAAAATCGCCAGATCCACTCCAGCCGCCGGGATTGTGGAACACGGCCTCGCCTGCCAACAGGCGCCAATGGGTTCCGCCGATGCGAAAGCTCCCGGCCTCGACCACGGATGCAACCAGGTTGCGCGCCCAAGCCGCCGCCGGTCGCATCTGGGCCTGCGGCGTCCGCGGCGGTTCCGCCCGCGGGCCATCCAACTCGATACGGGCGTAGACCAGGAATTCAGATGAATCGTCGACCTGAAACCAGCCCTCCAAGGCATCGGCATCCAGCTCCTCGGGGAATTCGCTCTCCGGGAAAGCTGCCATGAAGTCGCGGCTGGTGACGCCCGCGGGCCAGAGCCGCTGGGAAAAGAACTGAATCTGTCCGATCCGCAGGTATCCCTTCGGAGTCGCAAGCTCGGCGTCGGCGAAGATAAACCAGGCGACCTTCGCCGTCGAGGTTGGGGAGGCGCCGAGAATCTCCTCACCTTCGACTGCGGATTCCGAGAACGCCGCATCGCGTAGGCGCCTAACCCGCCACCTCCACTCGTGCCCGAGGCTTTCGTCGATCTCGCGCAGGACGGCGGCTAGATGCTTCATGCCGTCAACCGTCACCGAGCTGCCCTCGACATCGAAGAGATCCCGCCAAGCCGCCTGCGCGGCCCCCGGGAGTCGCAGTAGCTCGATCAGCGTCTCTGCGGCCGCACGCAACCTGCCGACTCCCCCGGCGTCGAGCAGCGCGGGCAATTCATCCAGCTCGCGGTCACGGAAGTCCTTCAAGGCGGGTTCCAGATGCCGCCCGAGCTCATCGCCCACAGCGGCCAGCGCAAGCAGCACATCGCTCTGCAACGAGCGGCGGTCGGCCGCATTGGGAGCGCCGCGGCCGGTCTGGACCGACCCGCAGACCGCGACTATCTCGCGAAGCGCCGTGATCGGCCCGAGCCGATGCGTGGGATCGGCCGGAGAGACCTTGAACAGGTCGTCGAGCAACTGCCCGCGTGCCTCCATGCCGTGACGCTAGCCGGTCCTGCGCCTGGGCCAGAGCCGTCTGACCGCATCGGACTGCGAGAACCGGAATGCGCCCGACCAGACTAGGGGCCAAGGTGTGCTCGACCGCAGGTGCGCTCCCCGGCTCCTCGGAAGGCGACGCCGGGCGATTCGCTCGACGTTGAGCAACACCACGCGGCGCAGTCGCTCCCCAGGCCCCTCCCGGCGGCGGCCCGACGATTCGCGGCCCAGGTTCCGCCCCCCGGCCTCTAGGCTTGCAGGATGGCGGGGGACGTGGCGAGGGCGGTCGCAGTCGACCGCACGGCTCCCTCGGCCACAGATCGCCCGGATCTGGCTCACCGAGTTGAACAATGTCGCTGGGGTCGTACGCCTATGACAAGAGCACGATGCCGGCGGCGATCGCCGCCGCGACGAGATTCAGGAGGATGCCGGCGAGGGGGACCGCGGTCAGCCAAGGCCATCTCCTCAGCAGCTTCGAGATGCGGCTTTCCTGCCCACCGATGACCACCGGTCCGTAGTCGGTTGGATTGACCTTCCTAATGAACCGGACGGAGGCCCCGAGCGCCATCACTAGGACGACCGTGTACACAGCGATCAGAGCCGGCCCGGCGTCACCGATCAGAAAGATGAGGCCGACGGCAGGGCCCAGCGCGATAACGAGTATCTGCGAGGCATCGATGGCCCACAGGAAGAAGCTCCGGATGACCGCGGGGTTCATTTCCACGACTTGATGTTCGAGTGGAATCTTGTCGAAGCGCGACCTGTACCTCTTCTCTACGACGACGTCCAAGGCGAGGCCGGTCACCAGGGCACCGACCCCCAGGATCACGGCAGTGAGCAGGAACGGGGCGGCCGCTTGAAACGGCGTCATCCTGAGCGCTTAGCGGGGGTCGATCCGTACCGGATGAACCAGGGAGGCATCGTCCGTCCATCGGCCTTTGTTGAACCGGACTTTGGTACTGACGTTGACGCCAGGGCTGTTGCCCCTGGCGGCCGGGTCGAACTTCGGATGCGCCTTCACCTTGTTCGGAAAATCGGTCCGATTGGCCTCTGGGGATGAGTGACCGCCAATAGTGCAGGTTCCCCTCCAATAGTCCTCGTCATTGTTGAAGAGGAAGGTCTCGTCACTTTTACCCGCGGCGGTGACCTCGACTTCGACCTCGATGGTCAGCCACGTCGTGACCGTCACCTTGTGGTCGCTCGGTTTGATGTGGCCAATCTCTGCGGGGTCGACGTCGCTAACGAGATTCCTGATCACGTTCCCGCGAGCCACGATCGACCGCACGCCCTGGTGGGCCTTTTCCGAAATCTCACTCACGATCCGCCTACTGTTCCAGCGTCTCGGCCGCGCTCGCCATCAGCTGCTTGGACAGTTCCGCGAGAGGCTCGGTCGCCGTCTTTCGGAGGAGCTTCGCGATGTTTTCACGATCGAAGTTCGTCCCTGCGACGGACACCTCGTGAACACCGCTCGGGCGGAAGGGGTCGGCGTCGGGGACTCGGTCGGGGTCCTCGTAGTCGTCGGCCCAGGTCAGGGAGCGATCCTTGAAATCGATCCGCACGAACCCTGGGCTTTCGCCAGTCCCGTCGGACTCGGAGAGGGAACTCACCGGTTGATCGAGGATCGGTTCCCCCTCGTTCGGGAAGATCGAAACCCGCCCGTCATCCTCAGGCCACCAAAGTTCGCGGGCCATCGCCAGAAAGTCGTTGAAGCTGAGCGGCGAAGGCCACATCAGTGCGAATCCACCTTCTTGGATCTCGATTCGGAAGAGACCACCGCCCTTGACTCCGAGGATCTGGGAGTCGCCTCCGCTGGAGATGTACGTAGTCACGGTCACCGCCTTCACCTCCTCCTTGCGTGAGTCGACCTCTTTGGTTTTCTCAGCCCGAACCCTTCGGGGTTTCGTCGGGTGCGGCCTCCTGGATGGCGCCGTGAGGACCTTGACCAAGTGGCCGACCGAGTGGAGCTCTCCGGCCTTGGCGTCGTCGAATTTGATGATCGAGGTATCGCCGACGCCTTTAAGCCCAAGTGAATACAGCGTGCGTCGGTGTTTCGGTTTGGCGTGATCACCGGATCGGACCTGCTCAATTTCGATCTCTTCGTCGTGGTGATACGGCAATTTGCGCGAGTACCGGTCCATCGCGGACCGGTCGCTGTCCCGGTGCTTGGCCGACCGAGAGGACTTCTTCTTCTTGGCGGCAGCCCGAGAGGCAGTTCTGGTTTGACTTGA
The DNA here is from genome assembly GCA_018268695.1 of Actinomycetota bacterium. The sequence goes on along the minus strand of JAFDWD010000053.1, from coordinate 3,699 downwards.
CATGGCAGGCGATCGGTACGCGAGCGGTCCGCCACCCTACCAAGCAAATCGTAGTCGCGCGACGAAACTCGATCGGAGCACGCGGACGAACTCCTGGATGCCAGAGCGTTCTCATTAGGAACCGCATCTGGGTCTCGAAGGTAGCCATCCAATCGGATGCGACCTGGATACCCATTTGTTGGTCATCACAGACGGCGCCTGCGCTGGCAGGAGGACGCCCTAGCTACACGAACGATCCCCTACCTGGAGCTTGTGGACTTCTACGGAGCGAGGACGCCGAGATGGCCGCCGCTGCTGGCAGCCATGAGCGAGGTCACCGGTGGCTGGCGACCAGACGGGCACCTCCATGCTGAGCCGGCCAACGAGCGGCTCGGGCGTCCTCCTCGGCGGCGTCCCTCAGTCGCGGCGAGCAAGATGCTGGTGCGCTGGCATCATTGGCGCCACGCGGCGCAGGATGGCGGGCCGGGTCGAACTCGACCTCGCATTCCGGTCCGATGGGAAGCCCTTCGATTCGGTCCCTTTGCCGGTCCCTTCGGAAATGGAATGGGCGGATCCCGCCTTGTCAAGCCGAGATCCGCCGCAGTCGTCTTGGTCTTTCAAGCCGAAGGTCGCCAGTTCGAATCTGGTCGGGCGCATTCTTCGCAGTTCCGGACAGTGCCGGTGAGGTCCGGTGCAGAGCCAAGTCTTCGGTCTCAGGTCGGAGATGCGTTCTGGTGACTTCGTGTCGCATCCGTGTCTCATTTCGCGGAGGCGGGCTAGGGCTATTCGTGCTTCTCCGAGAGCTTTGCCAGCTCGCTAATCGAGACACCTAATGCGGCCGGGTTCCTCTGCTACGCCGGACGCATCGCCCGCGCACGAGCGCCCCACTCCGACATCAGGGCTCGTCCGTCGATGACACTTTGTAGTCCGGCTTTCATCTGGCGAATAGGCGCACGGAGCGACCGGGACAACTTTGCAGTGGGCTCGATGCTTTCGATTAGTTCTTGGAGAGCGTCCAGTGCCTGGTCTGCGGTGCCCGCCATCTCTTCAATTGCTCGCAGCGAGTCCCGTTGATCCGAATCGGGTGAGCCGCTCGCTTCGATCAGATCCAACTGCGTTTGCATTCCCCGGTCCAACAAGACGAGTAGCCGGGCGAACTCCGCCCCACGCTCTTGCATCCGAGATGCCGGCACTGACATTTCGGTTGCGAATCGCTCCGTAATCACGAGAGCACGCTTCGTTCCCTGGCCGTCACTCGCAGCCTGAGTCAGTTCTCCAGCAGCCTCGTTGGCCATATTCCCGATGACCTCTATGTCCTCTCCGAATCCCGCCATGAGCTTCGTCAGGGACTCCATCGCACTTTCGCCCTCTATCAACCGCTCGAGGTGTCCGGGCGCGTCGTCCCCGTCGTCGTCGCGCGGTTTCGCCGGACTGTCCTCCTGGCCGCTTGCCGACGGCAGGTCGTTGATGGTTTCGGCTACCTCGGAGGCCCGCTCCGCAATTTCTTCCGCCAGGGCACTTACGGACTTTCGATAGACGGACGAGCTTCGATCCTCCAGTCGGACATCCCTTAGGTCGCGCCATTGATGCCTCGCAATTGCGGCGATGGCTTCATCTTCGGCGTCCGGTCCTTCTCGCTCTAACGCTGGGACCGTTATCCAGTAGACCGGCATCAGTAGGCGCTCGAGGCCCGCCTTGTCTGCCTCACGGACGAACTTGAGAAGCTCTTGGCGGCAGGAGTTGCTGCGGAAATAGCTCGGAGTGATGATCGGGATGAAAAAAGTCGTTCCGGCGATCGCGTCGCTGATCAGCTCCTTCCATTTCTCTCCCCACTTAGCTGACTCTCGATCGATGAAGAGGACGAGGTCCTCTGCGGTTCTCATCCGATACTGGGCCCGAAGGTCGTCCGCTAGTGTAAGCACCCGCCCTCCGTCGCCCAAGTCATCCTCATGGACATAGCTCCAGAAACCGAGCGCGGCCTCTGACGTGATAGGCACACGCGACGCGTCCACATGCCCGGAAGGCGCAAGTCGCGCAGCTATTCTGCGCGCGAGTTCCTCGATCAGGCGGCCTTCGTGGCGATTCCGGAACGTTCCGGCCGAGATATTGAGTTCTTTCGCCGCGAGCTCTCGTCGCTCGCCCAGCCGGCGTCCATTGGCGGCTTCCGTTAGGCCGAAAAGTATTTCGCTGGCCTCCATGTCTCGGGAGGGCATTTCTGAGATGGAACCTGCGATTGCTCTCGCGAGGAGCGGGACCGGCGATTCGCCCTCCTCGACCACACGCATCTGCTGGAGGGAGTTGAGCGTGTCGGGTATCTCGAACATGAGAGTTGGCCTCCCGACATCTCCGACTCTGGCCAATTTCCTGAGACCGTCTTCGATCGTTTGGGCTAGGTTTCGGGCGCTTTTCGAGCTAGGATCGTGCATAAATCGTGCACTTATGCTACACCATGCATCATGGCTCCATGGTCGAGACGACTAGTAGAAGCTCGCCAGCTCCGACTGCTACACGCCGGATGATGCGGATCCGCCGCCCTCAGGTGCGGGATCGTCGAGCAATTTTCTTGATCGAATGGGCCGAGACCTGCGCCTACATATCTTGGCTGGCTCTCACCATCGCGGCGGGCGTCCTCTTAGTGATTCACGGCTGTGGAGTCCTGGCCAACATCTTGTGCCTTGGATAGGCACTCTTCCTTAAAGACGGTCCGTCCTGACCTCCGTTGCCCCTGGGCGCGAAGCGCTTCCTGGGGGAGAGGTCCGATCTTGAACTTCGACCATCTGAGGCTCTCGCGGTGGTCGACCAAGCGGGACGAAATGCCACCCAGCTGAGATCTGGTCGGCGTTACTATCTGCCAATGACCACGAAGGAGCGACTCCATAAGCTGGTCGACGAGTTGTCGGACCAGGAGGCCGAGGCCGCTTTGATGATCGTCGAGCGTCGGCGCGATGACCCCATGCTCCAAGCGCTGGCCGCCGCTCCGCTGGATGACGAGCCCTCCGATTCCGATGAGGACGCCGGCGCGGATGAGGCGTTGTCTACCTACCGGAGAGGTGAGGGTATTTCCTCGGCCGACTTGCGGGCTGAGCTCGAACTCGATTGATGCCCGGCTGGTCGCTGCGATTCATGCCGTCAGCGCGGCGTGATCTGAAGCGGCTAGATCGACCGGTTCAGCGGCGCATCCTGGACGGGCTCGACAGGTTCATCACCGCTCCGCGCAGCGGCGACATCCGCAAGCTAGATTCGGTCCAGTGGCGTCTACGGATCGGCGACTGGCGCGTCCGCTTTAGCTTCGACGACGGGAACCAGGTGATCATCGTCCTGCGGATCTTGCCTCGCGGTCGGGCCTACGATCGCTGATCAGCGGCTCCGGGTCTCATGGCGGTCGCATCGCTTCTGCAAGTCCGCCTGCCAAGCCAACGCACCTTGTCCTTTCAATCCGATGGAGCTTGGCTTTGATGCCTGCGGCGTCCCGGTTATGTCCAGAGAGCGCTGATCGGAACCGCCCAGAGTCGATCGCCGAGCGGGACGGTCTGGGCGCCTGCATGAATGAGGAACCCGGCGCGGAAGTCCTCGCTGCGAGCATCCCGGATCTTCGCCATTGGCTTCCAGTCTCGTTCCCGGACCGTTGCCGCCGCCTTGACCTCAAGACAGGCGATCGCTCCTGGGCGATCCTCGAGGACGAGGTCGATCTGGTCGTTGCCGGTTCGGTAGTGGAAGAGC
>JAFDWD010000539.1 GCA_018268695.1 Actinomycetota bacterium | reverse complement strand
TAGCGCCACCGGGGCAGAAGGAAGCGACGCGCGAGCTCCTCGGCGACCACGATCCCGTCCTCGGTGGGCGCCGCGAAGTGGGTGCCCTTGTGGTAGCGGTCGGCGATCGCCCGGCCGATCGCCTCGTTGGCGTGGCCTTGGACCATCGAGCCGAAGCCGTTGTGGAAGTCGTAGAGCTCGTTGCCGTCGACGTCCCACGCTTTCGACCCGGCGCCGCGCTCCAGGTAGATGGGCCAGGGGGCCCGCGCCTGGTAGGAGGAGGCGATCCCGCCGCTCAGCGAGGCGCGCGCCCGTTCGAACATCGCCTTCGATCCTTGCGTGCGTCGGTCGAGCGCCTCCGACTCGCGCTGCGTGAGCTCGGCGATACGGTCGCGGTTGATGGGCTGTGGGGCGATGGTGTTCTCCGGCATTGACATACGCGTGGCCATCGTCGCACGCTTATGCCTGGAGCGCCAAACGCGCCGGCCAAACCGGAAGATCGAAATTTTTGACACCGAGTGCTATAAGTCGGATCCTGGGAACGGTAATCCACCGAGGAGGATCGCATGGGATCTGCACCGAACGAGCCGGCCGAGCCGACGCCTGAGAACGAGGATCAGGAGCTGGTCGTCGAGGATCTGTTGGTCGAGGACGTCTCGATCGACGGCATGTGCGGCGTCTACTAGGTCCATCTCGATGAGCGCCGAGATTGCCCTCGACGGCCGCTGGCGGCTCCACCCCCAGGTCGCCCTGCGGCCGGAGCGCTTCGGCGCGCTCGCCTACCACTACGGCACCCGCCGACTCTCGTTCCTGAAGAGTCGGCGGCTGCTGGACGTGGTGGAGGGGCTCGGCGCGGCGCCGGACCCTGTTGCGGCCTGCCGCGCCGCCGGTGTCCCCGACGCCGAGCTGCCGAGCTACGGCCGCGCGCTCGCGACTCTGGCCGAGACCGGGATGATCGTCCCCGCCGAGGCCCGCGTCGAGGAGGTGGTCGCATGAAGCTGGTCGACGAGTTCGAGCTCGGCCTCGACGCGCCGATCTGCATCACCTGGGAGCTGACCTACGCCTGCAACCTCGCCTGCGTGCACTGCCTCTCCTCCAGCGGCCGGCGCGATCCGCGCGAGCTGACCACCGCCGAGGCGAAGGGCGTGATCGACGAGCTGGAACGGATGCAGGTCTTCTACGTCAACATCGGCGGCGGCGAGCCGACCGTGCGCAAGGACTTCTGGGAGCTTCTCGACCACGCCGCCGAGCACGGGGTCGGGGTCAAGTTCTCCACCAACGGCAGCCGCATCGACGCCGCCGCCGCGAGCCGCCTCGCCGCCTCCGACTACGTCGACGTGCAGGTCTCGATCGACGGCGCCACCGCCGCGGTCAACGACGCGGTCCGCGGCCCCGGCTCCTTCGACACCGCGCTCGGCGCGCTCGAGCGGCTCGCTGCCGCCGGGTTCCGCAAGCCGAAGATCTCGGTCGTCGTCACCCGCCAGAACGCCGGCCAGCTCGATGACTTCAAGGCGATCGCCGACCGCTACGGCTCCCAGCTGCGGATCACCCGGCTGCGGCCCTCGGGCCGCGGCGCCGACGTCTGGGACGAGCTGCACCCGACGGCCGACCAACAGCGCTCTCTATATATGTGGCTGCTGGAGCACGGGGACGACGTCCTCACCGGCGACTCCTTCTTCCACCTCTCCGCCTACGGCGAGGCGCTGCCAGGGCTGAACCTCTGCGGCGCCGGGCGCGTCGTCTGCCTGATCGACCCGGTCGGCGATGTCTACGCCTGCCCGTTCGCGATCCACGACGAGTTCCTCGCCGGGAACGTGCGCGAGCCGCGCGGCTTCGAGGGTGTCTGGCGCGATTCCGAGCTCTTCACCGAGCTGCGCCGGCCGCAGTCCGGCGGCGCCTGCGAATCCTGCGGGCACTACGACGCCTGCCGCGGCGGCTGCATGGCGGCGAAGTTCTTCACCGGGCTGCCGCTCGACGGGCCCGATCCCGAGTGCGCCCTCGGCCACGGCGAGGGGCTGCTGGCGGCGCGCGGGCCCGACCTCGCGATCCCGGCACCCGCCGTCGACCACTCCCGCGTGAAGCCGTCACGGTCGCGCCCGCCCGCCAAGGTCTGCGACGAGAACCCCCTCGCCGACTTCATCGCCGCGGAGGCCTGAGGTGGCGTCGAGCGCCGAGTGGTTCGAGTCGGTCGAGGAGGCGCGCCGCCGCGCCCGGCGCCGCCTGCCGTCCTCGGTCTTCAGCGCGCTTCGTGCCGGGGCCGAGGCGGGGACGAGCCTCGCCGACAACGTCGGCGCCTTCCGTGAGCTCGGCTTCGTCCCCCGGATCGCCACCGGCATGGGCGGGGGGCGCGGCATGGCGACCACCGTGATGGGCCAGGAGATCGCGTTGCCGGTGCTGATCTCGCCGACCGGCGTGCAGGCCGTCCACCCCGAGGGTGAGCTCGCGGTGGCCCGCGCCGCCGCCGGCGCCGGGACCGCGATGGGCCTCAGCTCCTTCGCCTCCAAGCCGCTCGAGCCGGTGGTCGAGGCGAACCCGAAGACCTTCTTCCAGGTCTACTGGCTCGGCTCGCGGGAGCGGATCGAAGGGGTGCTCGACCGGGCCCGCCGCGCCGGCGCGGCGGGCCTGATCGTCACCGTCGACTGGACCTTCGCCCACCGCCGCGACTGGGGCAGCCCG
>JAFDWD010000538.1 GCA_018268695.1 Actinomycetota bacterium | reverse complement strand
GGTGTCGCCGAAGACGGTGATGCCGTGGACGCTGGTCATCGAGATCGCGTTCGATTCCGGGTAGCCGACCCAGACCGCGGTCGCCAGTTTGGGCTGGTAGCCGGAGAACCAGGCGTCGGTCTCGTTGTCGGTCGTCCCGGTCTTCCCCGCCTGGCCGACGCAGCCGGTGTAGGCGGCGGTGCCGGTGCCTTCGGTGATGTTGTCGCGGAGCAGACGCGTCACCTGCCAGGCGACCGCCGGGCTGAGGACGCGCGTCGGTTCCGGGCCCTGCGGGTGTTCGACCTTGCCGCCGGGGAGGACGACCTTCGCGATCGCCACCGGGCGGTGGCGGATGCCGCCGGCCGCGAGGGTCGAGTAGGCGTCGGCGATTTCGAGCGGGCTGACCCCGTACTTGAGCCCGCCGATCCCTTCCGCGGGGAGGCCCTGCAGGTGCGTCGTGATCCCCATCGACTTCGCCGTCGCGGCGACGTTCTTCGGGCCGACGTCGAGGTCGAGCTGCGCGAACACGGTGTTGTCGGAAGTGACCGTCGCCTGCTGGAGGTTGATCGTCCCCTGGTAGCCCTCGTCGGCGGTGTGGACTTCCCAGTGGCCGTAGTCCGGCAGGGTCAGGTCCAGGGGCTTCGATTCGTAGTAGGTCGTGTAGGGGTCGATCCCCTGCTTGATCGCGGTGGTGAGGACGAAGGCCTTGAAGGTCGAGCCGGGCTGGCGGTGCCCCTGCGCCGCGAGGTTGAACTGATCTTCGGCGTAGGAGGTGCTGTTGACCATCGCCCGGATGTCGCCGTTGCGCGGGTCGATCGAGACGAAGGCCGAGGCCGGGTCGGTCGGTTCGTAGAGCGCTTCGGCGATCTCCGCGCGTCCCACCCGCTGCAGCTCCGGCGAGAGCGTGGTGTGGACCTGGAGGCCGCCGCGCCGCACCTTTTCGGCGCCGTAGTGGGCGATCAGCAGGTGTTCGACGTAGTCGAAGAAGTAGGGCTCCTTGTGGTCGAAGTAGTCATGGGACGGGCTCAGCCCCAGGCCTCGCTTTTCGAGCCTGCGCGCCCGCTCCGGCGCCAGGTAGCCCAACTTCGCCATCTTCTGCAGCACCTCGTTGCGCCGCGCTTTCGCCGCTTTGGGATAGAGCAGCGGGTTGTACTGGGAGGGGGCCTGCGGGAGGCCCGCCAGGAGCGCCATCTGCGCCGTGTCGAGCTTCCAGACCGGGCGCCCGAAGTAGAACCGCGACGCGGCGCCGACCCCGACCGCGGTCGAGCCCTCCACCGTCCCGTAGGTCGCGGTGTTCAGATACTGGCCGAGGATCTGGCCCTTGGTGTGGTGTTCGGAGTACTCGAGCGCCAGCTTCGCTTCTTCGATCTTGCGTTCGAGCGTCTTCTTCGGGTGCTGGATGCAGAGGTTGCGGACCAGCTGCTGGGTGATCGTCGAGCCGCCCTCTACCGCTTCGCCCGCTTCGATGTCGGTGACGGCAGCGCGCAGGATGCCCTGCGTGTCGAGCCCGCCGTGCTGGAAGAAGCGCTGGTCCTCGATCGCCACCGTCGCCAGCTCCAGCTTGCGCGGGATCTTCCGCCCGGCGACCGGGGTGCTCGCTTCCGGGGAGACGATCGCGCCGAGGCGTTCCCCGTTCGCCGCGTAGATGACCGAGTTGCCGTGCCGTTCGGCCCGCTTGCAGCTCGCCAGCGAGGGCGCGTCGGCGGCGACGTTCAGCACCCAGCTGGTCACGCCGATCACGCCGATCGCGATCACCGCAAGGACGACCCCGATGGCGATCGCCACCTTGGTGCCCACGCTGCCCCGACGCCGCTGCCGACGCCGTCCCCGCTGCGTCATCCCAAAGAGCCTACGGACCGGTGGCGCGGCGCGACCTGTGTGAGACTGCCCGGGCCATGGAGGCGAACCTCGTCGACACCGAAGCCGCGCGGCCAAAGCGCGAGTTCCCCTACTCGAACTGGGGACCCTGGGCGGCGATCCTCGCCGTCTTCGCGGCGCTCGCGGTCGGCCTCTTCCTCTCCGTCCCGGCGCTGCTCGTCGGCAGCCAGGAAGGGAAGATCGAAGCGCTCTTCCCGCCGAGCTACTCCAGCGGGGCGAGCCTCGACAAGGGCGACGCGACCGCGCTGGCGGTCGACGGGCGAACGAATCGCCTGTTCGCCGACCACGAAGACGAAGTGCGCGCCTTCGGGGCGCTCGGCGAGGAAATCGGCGCCGCGCGGATCGGCGGGCTCGAAGATTCCCACGGGCTCGCGTTCGACCCGAGCCGCGGTGTGCTCGCGGTCTCGGAGGAGGGCCCGGGGCGGATCCAGACCTATGACGTGGCAGGGAAGGGCAAGCCGCGCCGGCTCGCCTCGCTGAAGGTCGGCGGCGCCGGGTTCGAACCGGAACGGATGGCCTACGCGCCCGCGAAGGGCTCGCTCTACGTGATCGACAAGGGCAGCGACAAGGTCGTGGTGCTGAACGCGGCGGGGGGAAGCGTCAACGCCCTTACGCCCGCCGAAAGCTCCGGCGCGTCCAGCTTCGACTTCGGCACCGACGACAACGACATCGCCGTCGACACCGCCCCCGGGGCGGGGCGCGGCACCGTCTACGTCCTCTCCGGCAAGGGCGACGGCAAGGTCTTCGCCTTCTCGCCGGCGGGCCGGTACCTCTGGGAACTGAAGCCCGAATCCCGTGACGAATTCGCCGCGCTCGCGGTCGATTCGAAGGGCAACCTCTGGATCGCCGAACCGAACGGCGACCTCTACGAATACGGACGCGCGTCCGGCAGCGAAGCCCCGCAGCGCACCGGCGCCAAGGTCTACGTCGGGAACTCGGTGAGCGCGGTCGAATTCGCCGGCTCCGGCCACCTCTTCGTCGCCCGCGAACTCGACGGCAAGCTGACCACGCTGGGCTCGATCATCTCCCAGCTGGGGACCGAGCTCGGGTTCCTGCTCGTCCCCTTCGCGCTCGCCTCGATGCGCGGCTCCTCGAGCATCCAGGAATCGCTCCGCCGGCTCGGCTTCCGCCGCTTCAAGCGCTCGGCGTTCGGCTGGATGGCGCTGACCTTCGTCCTCTACCTGGGCTTCACGATCTTCTACTCGCTGGTGATCACCGAACCGAAGCAGAAGGACATCGCCGAAAGCTTCGGGCCGACGGCCATCCAGGTCTTACTGATCGTGATCGCGGCGCCGATCGCCGAGGAGACGTGCTTCCGCGGGATGCTCTTCGGCGGGCTGCGGGAGAAGCTGCCGCGATTGGCGGCGGCGCTGATCTGCGGGCTGATCTTCGGCGCCCTCCACGCGCTAACCGGGATCACGGCGGTGCCGCCGCTGATCGTCTTCGGCTTCCTGCTGGCGCTGCTCTACGAGCGGACCGGCTCGATCGTGCCGGGGATCTTGCTGCACATGATCAACAACTCCATCGCCCTGCTGGGCCAGTAGGATTTCCGGCGTGATCCGCCGTCTCGCCCTCACCGTCGGAGCCACCGCGCTCCTGGCGGTGCCCGCCACCGCGGTCGCCGCGCCACAGGAAGGCGCGCCGCCGAAGAAGCAGGAAGCGGCGAAGAAGTCGGAAGCGCCGCCGAAGGCGACGGTGAAGATCGACGTCCGCGGCCTCGACGGCGGCAAGGCGCAGATCCTCGACACGGTGCCCGTCGTCGGCACGGTGTCGCCCTACGTCGACGGCCAGCACGTCGAAGTCAACTTCTTCCGCAACGGCTCCGAAGTGGTGAAGCGCCAGGTCGCGGTCCAGCAGGGCCCGAACGAAACGGGGACCTTCGAAACCAGCGTCGTGGTCAAGGAAGGCGGCAAGTACGCGGTCTCCGCGACCCACGTCGCGACCGCCGCGCTGGGCGCCGACTCGACCGTGCGCAAAAGCTGGACGGTCAGCTTCCCCGGCCTGAACCACGGCGAATGCGGCCCGATCGTCCAGGGCTTCAAAGCCCACCTGGCGAGGATGGGATACGTCAGCGGCGGCGGCAAGTGCTTCACCGCGCGGCTCGCCCGCGAGGTGCTCGCCTACCGCAAAGTCAACGACATGGACCGCACCAAAAAGGCCGGCCCCGGAGTCGTCAAAGCGGTCTTCGAAAACAAGGGCGCCTATCACGTCAAGTACCCCGACGCCGGCGAACACGCCGAGGTCCCGCTCGACAAGCAGGTCCTGGTCCTGGTCAAAGATGGCAAGCCCTCCGAGATCTACCCGGTGTCGACCGGCAAGCCCTCGACGCCGACGATCACCGGCCACTACTACTTCTACCGCCAGGAACCGGGGACCAACTCCCACGGGATGGTCGACTCCTTCTACTGGCACAACGGGTACG
>JAFDWD010000537.1 GCA_018268695.1 Actinomycetota bacterium | reverse complement strand
CAAAGGCTTATAGGGGCGGTCCCAGGCGTAACGCTCGACCGGCTGGGGACGCTCGACGGCGTCGGACTGACGACTGGACATCTAGACCTCCCGGGTTCCGCGCCTTCTTCGAGCGGGCGCGCGACGGGTTTGCGGGTCCGAGAATTATAGGGGGGCTATGCAACCCCCCGGGGCTCAGCTGCCCCAGGAGGGTTCGTAACCGCCCGATACCAGGACTTTTTCGGGACCTCCGCCCCACGGCACCGTGACCACCTTGGGACTGTCCGGGGGCCCGAAGCCGAGGCCGGACGAACCGAGGACGGTCGACCCGTCGGGCGACAGGGCGGCGGCCATGAGCCCCGTCTGATGATCCTTCGTCAGCTTCTTTTCCGACCCCGTGACCGTGCTCACCGCGACGGCGTAGCTTTCGTCCTGGCCGGCGAACTCGGTCAGCAGGCGGGCGCCGTTTTCCGACCAGTCGACCGGGATCAGGCCGGTCTGGAACTGGTTCAGCTTGGTGTGCGTCACCTGGCTGATCCGCTGCCCTTCCGGGTTCATCACGAAGATCTGGCCCGACGGCGCTTCGTACTTCTTGTTGGTACCGCTGAAGCGGACGAAGGCGATCTGTTCCTTGGGACCCCAGAGCGGATAGGCCGAGACCTTGCCCTTGGTCAGCGCCTTCGGCGCGGTGCCGCCGAGCGTGTAGCGGAAGACATCGCTCTTCAGCGTGTTTTCGGTCTGCGACACGCCGTAGGCGATTTCGTCGCTTTCGGGCGAGAAGCTCACGCCGTTGAAGTAGCCCTGCGCGACCTTTTCGCGCTTGCCCGTCTTCAGGTCGATCACGATCAGGGTCCGCTTGCCGAACGCCTTACCCGTGATCGCCGCGATCTTGGTCGAATCGGGCGACCAGGCGAAGACGAAGCTTTCGGCCCACGGATTGAGCAGGCGTTGGCTCTTGCGGATGTCCACCTGGTAGAGCCGCATTTCGCTGGTCCCGCTGCTCGATTCGCGTTCGTAGACGACCCATTCGCCGTCCGGCGAGACGTGCGAGTTGCGCCCCGTCCCGACCTGCCGCGCCCCCTTGCCGTTGTCTTCGGCGACGTAGACGCGGGGCTTCTGGAGCCCCTTGGTGTAGGAGAGCGTCGCGTTCGCCGCCGCGGGCAGCGCGAACAGCGCGGCGACCGCCAGCAGGACGGAAAAGGCCTTTGCGCGAATCATCCGATCAACCTCCCCAGGACGGGTTGAAGCCGCCGTTCACGATCACCTTCGCCTTGCCGCCCTTGTAGGGGACCGAGGCGATCTTCAACGAGTTGCTGCCGCCTTCGTAACCGCCGATGTAGCCGAGGACGGTCTTCCCGTCCGGGGTCAGGTCGACGCCCGCGAAGCCGGTCTCGGAGTTGTCCGGGCTGAGGTTCCTTTCGGCGCCGGTCTTCGGAT
>JAFDWD010000536.1 GCA_018268695.1 Actinomycetota bacterium | reverse complement strand
TGGTCGGCCTCTCGATCCTCTCCGGCTCCCACCTCGAGCTGATCCCCGAGGTCGTCCGCCTCCTCCAGGAGGAGGGCCTCGAGATCCCGGTCGTGGTCGGCGGCATCATCCCCGTCGCCGATGCCGAGCGCCTACGGGCCGCGGGAGTCGCCGGCGTCTACACGCCGAAGGACTTCGACATCAACCAGATCATGGCCGAGATCGTCGAGCTGGTCGGCGACCGGGCGGGAGCGGGCGCCGCGGCCTGACGGCCGCCCGCCCGGCCTCGTGTTGAGATAGACGGCGAGCACGCCGAAGCCCCAGGCGCCGGTCACGGCGAGGGCGCCGAGGATGTCACTCGGGAAATGCCAGTCCAGGATCAGGACCGAGACGGCGACGAGCAGGACGTAGGCGGCACCTGCCGCGGCGACGGCGCGCCGGTGCCGAGGCGCCGTCGCCCAGACCAGCGCGACGACCATCGCGGCCGCGCTGGTGATGTGCCCGCTCGGGAACGTGGTCGGGTCCGGTGCGTGATCGAGGAAGGGCTCGAACCGATTGTGCGCGAGGAGGTGCTTCAGCACCTGCGTGGTGAGGTTGGCGCCGCCGACCACGGCGAGCGCCGCCACCGCGTCGGCGGGGCGCTTGCGGCTGACGGCATAGGCGCAGCCGAGGGCGACGATCGCCAGCATCGGGACCGGCTCGGCGAAGAGGGTGATCGCCTTGGCGATGTGCCCGGTGGTCGTGTAGACGTAGGAGGTCGGGGTCGTGTACTCGAAGGAGGAGAGCCAGTCGACCACGTGGGCATCCCAGACCCTGAACGGCACGACGTAGTACGCGACCACGGCAAGCAGCGGGACCGCGAGGGCGCATCCGAGGGCGGCGTATGCGGCGGATCTGGCGCTTCGCGGCACGTTCGAACGGTAGCGTCCGGGCTTGCCCGCCTCCCGCGACGATGCCCGCGCGCCCCAGGCGCAAAGATAAGGATATGAACGAGACGAACGGAGATCGAAGCTCCTGGTTGCGCTGCTACCGCTGCTGGTCGCAGGACCTCGAGATCCAGATCCACTACGACGCGATCCGCCGCGTCGACCCGGAGACCGGGGCGCTCGCCGAAGGCGTCGACGAGGTGCAGGAATCGGTGGTCCAGTGCCTGGCCTGCATGCACGACCAGCCCCACCTGACCTTCGAGGAAGACCGCGTGGTCCCGATCGACGACCGCTGGCCGAGGATGGTCGCGGGCACCCCCTGGGTCGCCTCCTGCACGGTGACGATCCCGGCCGACCGGGTCGAGAGCTGCTCCGGTCCCGAAGCTGCCGAGTTCCTGACCTACGGCGCGTTCGGCGACGCCGGCGTCCGCGAGTTCTTCACCCACGTCCGCTTCCACAAGCACGACGAGGAGCAGATCGTCGTCCACCTGCTGGTCGAGCTCTACGCCCGCTCCGCCCAGGAGGCGACCGAAGTTCTCGAGGACGCGGCGGAGGGCACGCTCGAGATCACCTCGCTGGCCGAGGAGTCCCGCCCGCCCGCGCACGCCTCCGGCGAGGCCCATTAGCGCTAGCGTTGCGCGCCCGTGTGCGGCGTCGCAGCCATATTTGACCCGCGCGGCCCGCTTTCAGGCGAGGCCGCCGCGTCGATCTGCGCCGCGCTGCGCCACCGCGGCCCCGACGGCGAGTCGGTGGCCAACTACGGGCCGACGACCCTGATCCACACCCGCCTCGCGATCATCGACCTGGCCGGAGGCGATCAGCCGCTCCACTCCGAGGACGGCACCTGCCACCTGGTCGCCAACGGCGAGATCTACAACCACCTCGAGCTGCGCGCCGAGCTCGAGGCCGCCGGACACACCTTTGCCACGCACTCCGACTGCGAGGTGATCGTCCACGCCTACGAGGAGTGGGGCCCGGACTGCGTCGGCCGACTCAACGGGATCTTCGCCTTCGCGCTCTGGGACGAGAAGCGCCGACGCCTGCTGGCGGCCCGCGACCCGTTCGGGGTGAAGCCGCTCTACTGGTTCGAGCGGGACGGGAAGGTCGGCGTCGCCTCCGAGGTCGGCGCCTTCCTCGCCGCGGACCTGATCGAGGCCGCCGTCGACGAGGTCTCGCTCGAGCACTTCCTCGCCTGGTGCTTCACCCCGTCGCCGCGGACGATGTTCGCCGGCGTCTCGCGGCTCGCCGCCGCCTCCCTCCTGCTCGCCGACGCCGACGGCGTCGAGGTCCGCTCCTACCGCCAGGCACCGGGAGACCGCCTCACCGACTCCGCCGATCAACTGGCGGGCGAGCTGGCGTCGCGCTTCCAGGCCGCCGTCGGTCGGCAGATGATGTCGGACGTCCCCTACGGCGCCTTCCTCAGCGGCGGGGTCGACTCGGCGGCGATCGCGGCGGCGATGCGCAGGCAGTCCGACGAGCCCCCTCTCACCTTCACGATCGGGTTCCCGGGCGCCGACCACGAGGTCGACGAGCGCATCGCGGCGGCCGAGCACGCCGCGATGATCGGCACCCACCACCACTCGACGGCGATGGAACAGGGCGACTTCACCGCCGAACTCGACGCCTGCGTCCGCCACCTCGAGGAACCGACCGGCATCCCGTCGGCCCCGGCCGCCTTCCAGCTCAGCCGCTTCGCCGCCAAGTCGGTGAAAGTCGTCCTCTCCGGCCAGGGCGCCGACGAGCCGCTCGGCGGCTACAAACGCCATCAGGGCGCGGCGATGCTGAACCTGATCGCCGCGGTGCCCAGCGCGATCGCCCGCCCCTTCACCGCGGCGATCGAGGCGTTGCCGCGCAACGAGCGGCTCAAACGCGGCGCCCGCCTGCTCGCCCCCGACGACCATCTCCAGCGGGTCCTACAGATCTTCGAGATCTCCGACGCGCCGACCAGGGCGCGCCTCACCCGCGGTCCGGCAGCCGCGGCGGCGGCCGAGCGCCGCGAACTGGCGACCGGGGTGCTCGCCGATCTCGGCGATGACGACAACCCGCTCTCCCAGGTCCTTTACCTAGACACCCACCTCTTCATGCCCGACAGCCTGCTGCTCTACGGCGACAAGACCTCGATGGCGAACAGCCTCGAGCAGCGGGTCCCCTTCCTCGACCTCGAGCTGATCCGCTTCATCGAGCGCATCCCGGCCGGGGTCCGCGTGCGCGGGCTGAAGCGCAAGTGGCTCTACCGCAAGGCGCTCCACGGCATCGTCCCGGAGCCCGCGCTGCGCCGGCGGAAGCACCCCTTCGCCACCCCCTACGACGACTGGTTCCGCAGCTCGTCGCTGGGCGATCAGCTCGACCGGCTCTACGCACCCGACAGCCCGGTGGCGGCGCACATCGACCCGGACGAGGTCCATCGCCTCACCGACGAGCACCGGCGCGGCACCGCCGACCACAAGCGCGTCCTCTACTGCCTGCTCGAGTTCGCCTACTGGCACCGGGCGTTCATCGAGAACGCGCAGCCGAGCTAGACGTCGGCGGCGGCCGACGCGCCCACGCAGCCCTCGACGAAGCCGGCCAGCTCGGCGCCGACGGCAGCCCAGGAATCGGCGTGAGGCGGGGCCAGCTCCGCTGTCGTCCACGGGTGCTCGACGTGCTCGGCGATCAACCGGGCCGCGTCCGGCTCGTCCGGGTCGACGGCAAGCCAGGCGGTGTGGTCGCCGGCGAAGTCGGCGAGTGCGTCGTCGCGCCCGGTGTCGGTGACGGC
>JAFDWD010000535.1 GCA_018268695.1 Actinomycetota bacterium | reverse complement strand
CGGCGCCAGTTGTGCCAGCCGATGGCCTCGAGCTCAGGCTCGGTGAAGCCGACGGCGCGGAGGGCGTCGAGGAGCTTCGGCAGGCCGGCGACGTCGCCGAGCTCTGTCGGGATCGTGGCGCCGTCGAAGTCCGAGCCGAGGGCGACGTGCCGGGCGCCGATCCGGTCGGCGACGTAGCGGGCGTGGTCGGCGATCACCGAGAGCGGCGTGTCGGGATCGTCGGCGAAGTCGGGGCGGATGAAGGCGGTCGCGTAGACGATGCCGACCAGGCCGTCGCTCTCGCCGATCGCGTCGAGCTGTGCGTCGGTCAGGTTGCGGGAGGCCGCGGCGACGGCGTGGGCGCCGGAGTGGCTGGCGACGAGCGGACCGGCCTCGAGCCTGGCCACGTCCCAGAACCCCTTTTCGTTGAGGTGGCTGAGGTCGACGAGGATGCCGAGCTCGGCGCAGGCCTTGACCAGGGCGACTCCCGCGTCGGTGAGGCCCGGGCCGAGGTCGGGCGAGGAGGGCATCGCGAACTGGACGCCGGTGGCGAAGGCGTTGGCGCGGCTCCAGACGGGGCCGAGCGAGCGCAGGCCCATCGCGTACCAGGCGGGCAGCGATTCCAGGCCGGGGTCGATCGCCTCGGCGCCCTCGTGGTGGAGGACCGCGACCGGCGGCGCGCCATCGGCGAGCGCCGCGTCGACATCCTCGATCCCTCGCGCCACCGTCAGCTCGCCCGCGCGCTCGAGCGCGAAGAGGCGCCCGGCGGCGGCCGTCGTCTCGGCGGCGGCGACCTCGTGGGCGACCGGCTCGGCCAGGGGCTCGGAGAACGGGTTGCCGCCGAAGACCTGCCCTTCGACCTCCTCTTCCCCGGGCGAGGAGGTGAAGAGGGCGAAGATCCCGCCCTTCATGCCGCCCTCCCGCATCCGCGGCAGGTCCAGGTGGCCGCCGTCGCGCCCGCTCGCGAACCGTGCGTGGTCCGCCCGGGTCAGGGCGTCGTTGTGTCCGTCGAAGATCGGGATCACGGCGAGCGAGCTTAGCCGCGACCGGAGTGCGGGGGACCTCAGAGCCCCGCCGGGTGTCGCACGGTGAAGCCTTCCGGATAGGCCGCCGCGTCGTGCCACCGCGGCCCGGACCCGGTCGCGTCGCCGACGGTGTCCCAGCGCAGTCCGGCGATCACCGCATAGGTGTGGTCGGCATTGGCGTAGACAGTCACCCACCTGCCGGTTCCCGATTCGCCCCAGCCCTCCAACGCGCCCGAGGTCTGCGGCGAGGAGAGCATCTTCGCCGCGTGCAGGACGTAGCTGACCGACCCGGAGCAGTCGTAGCCGGCGGACACCCAGGCGCCGTGGCCGCCGCCCCAGACGTAGGGCGTTTCGTCGATCTGGTTGGCGGCGGCGATCATCGCCTGGACCGCCGCGGGAGCGTCGGTCGGAGCGACGGCGTCACCGTCGACGATCCGCGCCTTTTCCGGGGGCCGATAGTCGAGCTCGATCGTCGCGGCGCTGGAGCCACCCGTTTCCGCCGCGGCGATTCCCGTCCGCGAGGAGACCGTCTGCGGCGCCGTCGCCGCGTCCATGCCGACGACGGTCTCGGCGAGCGCATAGGCGGAGGTGCCGGACCCCTGGCCCGCTTCGACGCTCTTGCCATCGACCGAGTCGATCGCCACCTTGAAGCCATCGGCGCTTTCGCAGGTGGAGGCCGCGACGCCGAGCTGGTAGCCGCGACCGGAGAGGTACTCGAGCGCGGCGAGACCCTGGCGTCGCAGCTCACCGTCCCTCACCGCCGCGCGGACGCAGGCGGGCAGTTCAAGGTTCTCGTCGGCGAGGACTTCGCGCCGCAGAACAGCCGCCGACATCAGCAGGGAGCGGACCGACTTGCTCCCGGCGCTCGCCCCTTCGTCCTCGACCGCGTAGACCGCCCCCGTACCGCCGCGCTGCCAGAGCTCGAGCAGTTCGGTCGGGTCGACGGTCTCGGCGGCGTCGGGCCGGGCGGCGAAGCCGATCGCCGATTCGCCGACCGAGCCGAGTACATCGCCTTCGGCGACTTCGTCCCCGGCTTCGACCGTGACCTTGCCGAGGTCGGAGTAGACGAAACGGTCGCCGTAGGCGTCGCCCAGCACCACGTAGCGGCCCAGCGCCCCTCCTTCGCCGACCTTCTCGACCGTCCCCTCGACCACGGCGAGGACATCGGCGCCCGCTTTCCCGGCGATCGTCGCCCGGTCGCCGGAGAGCGCTTCTGCCGCCGCGGTCCCGTTCCAGGAGTTCGTGCTGCCGGCGACCGGGTAGGTCGAGCCAGCCGCCAGGGCGGTGAGCGAGTTGACCAGGTTCACCGGCACCCGTTCGTAGCGACGGGCGTCGGCGAGCACCTCGCGGGCGTACCAGTCGGCGTGGTTGTAGGCGAGCACGGCGTCGTAGATGTCGGATTCGCCACCCGACGCGGCGAGGTAACGGGCCGCCGAGCAGATCGCGTCGACCGGATCGTCGGTGTCGGCCTTGCCGTCGCCGTCCGCGTCGGTCCCCCATTCCTTCCAGCTGGAGGGGAGGAACTGCATCCAGCCTTCCGCCCCGGCGCTCGAGGTGCCGAGGTTCGTGCCGAAGCCGGTCTCGACCTTGTTGATCGCCGCCAGGACCTCCCAGGAGATCCCGTAGCGCGTCCCGCACGCCTGGTACACCGGCAGCAGCGCGGTCGGGATTTCGAGTTCTTCCAGGGTCGAGGCGCCGTCGCCGAGGTTGAGCGACGAAAGGGCGCCCGAGGCTTCTTCTTCGCCCGCTTCCGTTTCCGTAGCCTGCGCCGCTGCTTCCGATTCCGATTCCGATTCCGATTCGGCGATCGTGCTGTCGCGCCGGACGCCCTTCTTCTCCCCGGTCGCGTCGCCTTCCTCGCTCCCCCCGCCGATCGCTTCCAGTTCGACGACGCCTTCCCCGAGACCGGATTCGTAGACGCTTTCGGCACTGCCGCGATCGCTTGCCGTCGCCCGCGCCCCACCGAGCTGGGCGGCCCCCGCCCAGGCCGTGACGGCGAGGGCGGAGGCCGCGATCGCCGCCAGGGCGATGCCGAGGATCAGGCGCCTCATCGCGGGTGGCTCAACCGGCGCTGGATTGGGCGGGCTGGGCGCCCAGCGTCACCTTCAGCGAGCTGGAGCTCGATCCGCGCTGGACCTCGAGCGTCGCCGCTTCGCCGGGCGAGTGGGCGGCGATCGCCGCGACCAGGTCTTCGGTGCTCCCGATCGCTTCGCCGTCGATTTCGGTGATCACGTCGCCCGCCTTCAGACCCGCTTCGGCAGCGGGCGAGCCGGACACCACTTCCGCCACGACGGCGCCGTCGGTGCCTTCGATCGAGCTCGAGGTGGAGACGCCGAGGTAGGCGTGTTCCACCGTTTCGCCCGCCTCCAGTTGCTTCAGCTCGGCGGCGACCAGGGAGGACGGCACGGCAAAGCCGACGCCGGAGCTCTGGTCGGCGGAGCCGTCGGTGGCGATCTGGTCGACGACGCCGACCACCTTGCCGTCCGCGTCGAGCAGCGGGCCGCCCGAGTTGCCGGGGTTGACCGCCGCATCGGTCTGGATCGCGTGGGAGACCGAGAAGCCGTTGGGTGCCTCGATCGTCCGGTCGAGGCCGGAGACGATGCCGGTGGAGAAGCTCCAGGCGTATTCGAACGGGGCGCCGATCGCGGCGACCGAGGCGCCGACCTTGAGTTCGGAGGAATCGGCGAGTTCGAGCGGGTGGAATTCGACCCCGGACGGATCGATGTGGATCACCGCGAGGTCGCTCGCCTCGTCGATCCCGAGTACTTCGGCCGTGTGGGTGCTGCCGTCCTGGAGGATCACCTCGACCGAGGTGGCTTCGTCGACGACGTGGGCCGCGGTGACGATGTTGCCTTCTTCGTCGACCTCGAAGCCGGACCCGGTCGCCATCGATTCGGTCGATTCCGATTCCTGGCCGAAGCCTTCCGGCATGCCGCCCATGCCTTCTTCACCGTAGCCCTGCGGGCTTTCCGATTCGCCGAACGGACTCGCCTGCCCTTCTTCTTCGCCGGACCCCGACGAGCTGATCTTCGCCTTGATCTCGACCACCCCGGGCGAGGCCTTTTCGTAGAGCTCTTCGGCGTTGTCGGCGGTGGTCGTGGTGTCGGCGACGGTCTCGGTGGTCGCGGCCGCGTTCTGGATCGTGGTGACCGTCCGCTCGGACCCGTCGCCACCACCGAGCGCGCCGGCGACCGACAGCACGCCGACGACGAGGAGGCCCCCGGCCAACCAGGAGGCGACGATCGCCGCGACCCTCCGCGGGCCTCCGCGCCGTCGGTTTGCAGGGACTCTGTTGTCGTGCTGCGGCTCGTTCATGGAGCCGAAATTAGGTCGCGCCCGTAAGCGCGACCTTCGCTCTCGCTGAGCGTTTCCTGAGAGCCCGGACGGACGGTCCGCCCGGCGACTCAGGTCACCAGGCTCGCCGGCTCGACCGTCGCCGTCCTCGCTTCCTTGAGGACGCTGGGGGCGAAGTCGTCGAGCACGGCGTGGGCGGCTTCGCTCAGCGGCGGCTCCAGGGCGAGGAGGCCTTCGAGGTGGCGCTCGGCCCAGGCGATCGCGAGGCCGGGCGGGACCTCGCCGTCGTCGGCGCCGTCGAGGACGACCATCGGGCCGAGCTCACGGTTCAGGCGGCTGGTCGGGCCCGCGGTGCGCTCCGGCGCCCCGGGCTCCGGCGCGGGCGGCCCCTTCCCCGCCGCGATCGCCTTCCCAAAGTCCTCGAACCAGGTGGTCCGCGCGCGCCAGGCCGCGTCGAAGGGGCCACAGGCGGCGGCGACCCAGGCGGCGTGGCGGTCGAGCGGCGCCAGCGGCGCGATGCCGGTGGCACTGTGCATCAGCCGCGCCGCACGTCGCAGCCGCGTCGCCCCGCCGGTCAGCCGCGCCAGGGCGTCGAGGTCGCGTCGCGCGGAACCGTTCTCGGCGAGGTACTCGCGCACCGTCTCGTCGAGGCGCAGCGCCGCTTCGGAGGCCTCCGCCGCGACCGGGTCGAGCGGCGCCGCGCGCTCCGCGCCGAGCATCGTCGCGATCGTCGTGTCGAGGTACCGCGCCGCCGTCTCGTACGCCCCGCCGAGCGACTCGCGCAGCACGTCCGCGGCCCCCCGCGGCCAGAAGAGGAAGCCGGTGACGAGGGAGATCGCGCAGCCGATCGCGACGTCCTCGATCCGCACCAGCCCGACCGACCAGCCGACCGGGTTGAGGAGGTTGAAGAGGACGACGACGACGATCGTGAAGCCGGCCTGGCCGGCGGTGAAGGAGATCGCCCGCGGCGAGTAGGCGCCGAGTAGGACCGCGAACGGGAGGACGGCCCAGAGGACCCAGTTGGCGTCGCCGATCGCCCAGACGATCAGGCCGCCGACGACGATCCCGATCAGGGTGCCGGTGAGCGCCTCGACCACGGTCGTCCCGGTCGCCAGGGCGCTCGAGCGCAGCACCGAGATCGTCCCCAGCACCACCCAGAAGCCGTTCTGCGCGTCGGTCACCTTGGCGACGAGCACGGCGAGCGCCAGGCCGACCGCGCCGCGGACGCTGTTGCGGAGCCAGACCGAGCGCATCGAGTAGTGCGAGCCGGCGATCCGCCGGCCCTGACGCAGGCCGACGAGGGTCGGCGCCAGAGTCGGGTCGACCGGCGCGCGCCCGCCCGCGGCCTGGATCGCGTGGCGGCCGATCTGCAGCGCGGCGAAGGCGAGGCCGCGCAGGCGGTAGGCCTCGTTCAGCTCTTCGGTGACGCGCTTGGCGTCGTCCTCGGGACGATGCTGGGCAAGCAGCGCGAGGAACGCGCGTCCGATCGAGCGGTGCGCCCGCGAGAGATCCTCGAGCTCCGCCCCGTCGTCGCCGGGATCGTTCGCGCGGAGGCGCTCGGCGGCGCGGCGGAGCGCGGCCGGCACCCGCGTTTCGACCGCCGCGCGCTCGTTCGCGAAGCCCTCGCTGACCCAACCCGGCGCGGGCTGCTCGCGGGCCAGCGCGTCGAACCAGTCGAGGTCGTCGATCAGCCGGCCGAAGGCCGCGGTGCGGGCGCCGACGCCGCTCGGGCGGTGCGGCAGCGAGACGAAGGCGTTGCGGGCGGCGACCACCGCTTCGTAGGCCTCGGCGGAGCGCTGCGCCACCCGCTCCTCTTCCTCCGGCGTCGCCAGCTCGGGCGCCAGCGTCGCCCCCATGCCCTCCAGGAGCGCCGCCAGCTTGTCGAGCGCCGCCGCGCCCCCGCGCCGCAGCCGGTCCGGCGGGCGGCTCGGCCAGAGGCCGAAGATCGCGGCCAGGGACAGCGCCCCGGCGACCCCCCACCCCGCCAGCCGGTCGGGGATTTCGCCGGGGTCGGCCTGGACCATCGCGGCGATCACGAAGGTGAGGATCAGGACCAGGGACGCGGCCGCGACGTAGCCGTCGATCACCCCGGCGAAGAGGACGCCGAAGCCGACCAGCAGCATCACCACGACCGCCAGCCAGGTGGTCTGGGAGCAGAGCGTGCCGAGCGAGATCGTCAGCGTGCCGACCAGGAGCGTCGCCAGGTACGCGAGGAAGCGCTCCCGCCGGGTGCCGCCAAAGTCGACGAAGATCAGCAGGCCGACCGAGCCGAAGGCGCCGAAGAGCGCCATCTGCGGAAGTTCGAACACCTTGAGGCCGAGGGCGAACGCGGCGGGGACCACGATCGCGGCGCGGATCGCGTTCTTGAGGGCGAAGCGCCCGGGGTCGGAGACCGTCAACTTCACCCGGCGAACATACTTCGGCTGTCGATGCCTGACGAAACCACCCAGTCGAACGCCGGGCGGACCGCCTGGGCGCGCAACCTGGCGACGCCGGTGCGCGACTTCCTCGGCACCGAGACCGGCTCGGCGCTGGTGCTGGTCGGCGCGGTCCTCGCGGCGCTGATCTGGGCGAACGTCTCGATCGGCAGCTACGACGAACTGTGGGAGACGCACCTCTCGATCCAGGTCGGCTCGCACGGCATCTCCAACACCCTGCAGGAGTGGGTCAACCAGGGGCTGATGGCGCTCTTCTTCCTCGTCGTCGGGCTGGAGGCGAAGCGGGAGATCGACCTCGGCGAGCTGCGCGAGCACAACCGGCTCTGGTACCCGGCGCTGGCGGCGCTCGGCGGGATCGGCGGCGCGGTCGGCATCTACCTGCTCTTCAACGCGGGCGGCCCCGGCGGCGGCGGCTGGGGCGTCGCGATGTCGACCGACACGGCGCTGGCGCTCGGCGTCCTCGCCCTGGTCGCGCCGACCGGCTCCACCCGCCTGCGCGTCTTCCTCCTCACTCTCGTGGTCTTCGACGACCTCGCCGCGCTGGCGATCATCGTCATCGCCTACACCGACTCGATCGACCTCGCCGCGCTGCTGGTCGCGGTCGGCCTCTTCGCGATCCTCGGACTGCTGCGCTTCCTGCCGACGATGCGCGGGCCGATCGCCGTCCTCGTCGGCCTCGGGATCTGGGTGGCGATGTACGAGTCGGGCGTCGACCCGGTGATCGCGGGCCTCGCGATCGGGCTGGTGACGAGCGCCTACCCGCCCTCGCGCCACGAGCTGGAGCGCGCCACCGACCTCACCCGCGAGTTCCGCGAGCAGCCGACCGCGGGCGGCGCGGTCGAGGCGCGGCGCAGCCTGACCCAGGCGATCTCACCGAACGAGCGCCTCCAGTACGCGCTCCACCCGTGGACGAGCTACGTGATCGTGCCGCTCTTCGCGCTCGCCAACGCGGGCATCCACATCACCGGCGACCTCGTCTCCGAAGCGGCCTCCTCGCCGATCACGATCGGCATCGTCGCCGGCTATGTGGTCGGCAAGCCGCTCGGCATCTGGCTGCTGCCCTGGCTGGCATCGCGGGGGCCGGTGCGCAGGAGGCTCGGCAGCGGCAAGCTGACGATCACCTTCCCCGGGCTGCTCGGCACCGGCACCGCGGCGGGCGTCGGCTTCACCGTCTCCTTCCTGATCGCCAGCCTCGCCTTCACCGGGCCCGACCTCGACCAGGCGAAGATCGG
>JAFDWD010000534.1 GCA_018268695.1 Actinomycetota bacterium | reverse complement strand
CGTGACGATCACCCGGTCGCGGGTGATTTCCTCGATCCGCCAGGTCGAGGCGCCGAGCAGGAACGTCTGCCCGGCGCGCGCCTCGTAGACCATCTCCTCGTCGAGCTCGCCGACCCGCCGCCCGTCCGGCAGGTGGACGCCGTAGAGGCCGCGGTCGGGGATCGTCCCGGCGTTGGTGACGACCAGCTGGCGCGAGCCTTTGCGGCCGTGGATCGTCCCCTCCATCCGGTCCCAGACGATCCGCGGGCGCAGCTCGGCGAAGCGGTCCGATGGGTAGCGCCCGTCGAGCATGTCGAGGACGTTCTCCAGCTGCTCGCGCGAGAGGTCGTGGAAGGACTCGGTCGCGGTCACGACCTTCTCGACCTCGTCCACCTCCCACTCGTCGAGCGCCGCCATCGAGACCAGGTGCTGGGCGAGCACGTCGAGCGGGTTCTGCGGGATCGTCGTCTCCTCGATCTCCCCTTCGCGCATCCGCCGCGCGACCACCGCGCACTCGAGGAGGTCACCGCGGTATTTGGGGAAGATCCGGCCTTTGGAGGTCTCGCCGATGCCGTGCCCGGCGCGGCCGATCCGCTGGAGGCCGCGGGTGACCGACTTCGGCGACTCGACCTGGATCACGAGGTCGACCGCGCCCATGTCGATGCCGAGCTCCAGCGAGGAGGTGGCGACCAGGCACGGCAGCTGCCCCGACTTCAGCAACTCCTCGACCAGCGTCCGCTCCTCGTGGGAGAGCGAGCCGTGGTGGGCGCGGGCGATCTCGATGTACTCGAGCTCCTCGCCGGTGTCCTCGTGGCGCTTCTTGATCGCCGCCTCGTCGTGGCCGCCGTG
Organism: Actinomycetota bacterium; assembly: GCA_018268695.1. The sequence goes on along the minus strand of JAFDWD010000534.1, from coordinate 1,616 downwards.
CTCGGTCGCGGGCAGCTCGGCCTCCCCTTCGCCGTTGGCGAGCTCGTTCATCCGCTTCGCGAGGCGCTCGGCGGCACGCCGGTTGTTGACGAAGATGATGGTCGAGGTGTGCGTCTGGACCAGGTTCAGCAGTTCGGGGTAGATCGCCGGCCAGATCGAGCGCACGTGGGCGCTCGGCTCGATTTCCGACGGTTGTGCGGTGCCGTTCTCCGACGGATAGGCGGGCGCGCCCGGATCCGACATGTCCTCGACCGGCACGACGATCTCCAGGTCGAGGTCTTTCCGCGTCCCCGCGTCGACGATCTTGCATTTGCGCTTCGGGCCGACGAGGAACTGGGCGATCCGCTCGAGCGGGCGCTGCGTCGCCGAGAGCCCAATCCGCTGCAGGCCCTCCGGCGACTCCTCGCCGGCCTCTTCGCGGGCGGTGCGCACCATGTGGTCGAGGCGCTCCAGGGTCAGCGCCAGATGCGAGCCGCGCTTCGTCTGCGCCACGGCGTGGATCTCGTCGACGATCACCGCCTCGACCCCGGTGAGGATCTCCCGCACCGAGCTGCTCATCATCAGGTAGAGCGACTCCGGCGTGGTGATCAGGATGTCGGGCGGCGTTTTCGCCATCGCCCGGCGGTCTTTCTGTGAGGTGTCGCCGGTGCGCAGGCCGACCTCGATCTCGGCGCCGATCCCGCGCAGTGGTGCCCGCAGGTTGCGCTCGATGTCGTAAGAGAGCGCTTTCAGCGGCGAGATGTAGACGAGCTTGACGCCGGTGCCAAGGTCCGGCTCGCGGGCCAGCTTGTCGATTCCCCAGAGGAACGAGGCGAGCGTCTTACCAGAGCCGGTCGGCGCGCAGATCAGCGCGTTGTCGCCACCGGAGATTGCCGCCCAGCCGCCGGCCTGGGCCTCGGTCGGCCCCTCGAATGAGGCTTCGAACCAGCGCCGCGTGGCCGCCGAGAACGGGGCCAGCGGGTCAGACTTCGTGCGTCGTTTCGATGCGGTGGCCAACCCATCGATCTTACGCAGCTACGTTGACGGGCCGAAAACCCGCCTATATGGCGGGTTTTCGGCCCGTCAACACCGCGGCTACGGGGTGCCGCCGGTGAACTTCGTGAATTCGGTCCAGGACTTCTTCGGCACGAAGCCCTCCTTGAACAGGCCGGAGCCGTCGCAGAAGTTGCACGTTTCCGCGGCGTCGTCGACCGAGAACCAGTAGACGTGCTGGAGGCGGAATTTGGCCGCGTCGGCTTTCAGCAGGGTGAAGGCGCCTTTCAGTTCCCTCGCCTGGCCGGAGACGCCGACCGCGAACACGTTGGAGGGGCCCTGCGGCGGTTCGGAGCTCCAACCGAGCTCGGTGATCCAGAGGCCCTTGGCCGCGTCGCCCGAGCGGGTCATCACCCCGCGGAGTTCTTCGATCTCCGGCGGCAGCTGGCGATAGCGGGCCACGTACGGATGCAGCGCGACGCCCTGGAAGCTCGACTTGATCCCCGGGTTGGTCTTGTACATCTGTTCGAGGAAATACGAGGCGAAGTAGTTCGGGCTCGTCGCGTGCATGACCTTTTTGCCGTTCAGGTACCGGGCGCCGGCCGGCTTGGCGAAGAGCCCGGCCAGGACGATCTGCGCCGTCG
>JAFDWD010000533.1 GCA_018268695.1 Actinomycetota bacterium | reverse complement strand
GGTCCGGGCCTGGCTGCGCATGGGCATGGTCGAGGCCTTCCTGGCACTGCTCGGCTTCTTCGTCGTCCTCCTCTCCGCGGGCTGGAGCTGGGGCGCCCCGACCGGCGACGGGACGCCTCTCCACGACGCCTACCTGCAGGCGACGACGATGGTCTGGGCGGGGATCGTCGCGGGCCAGATCGGCGCCGGCTTCGCCTGCCGGACGACGACCGCGTCGCTGCGTCAGATCGGCCTCCTCACCAACCACTACCTCCTGCGCGGCATCCTCTTCGAGCTCGCCTTCGCCGCGGCGATCATCTACCTGCCGCCGCTGCAGTCGCTCTTCCACACCGCCGCCCTCGACCCGGCCCAGCTGGCGCTGCTGGCGACCTACCCGTTCGTCGTCTGGGGAACCGACGAGGCCTGGCGGGCCTGGCGCCGCCGACACCCCCGGGTGCGGCGAAGCCACACCCGGGCTGCTCCGGAATACGGATGATTCCGGACGCTCGCGGTGATGCGATGGCGGTCCCACACCGAATCCGAACCCACCAGGAGAGCGAGCAATGGCAACGATCGAGAAACCGCAGGTCTTCGCGGCCCCAGGGCAGGAGGGAAGCCCGGTGGAGGTCGCCGACCGCTATGAGAACTTCATCGGCGGCGAGTTCACCGCGCCGGTCAAAGGCAAGTACCGGGAGAACCTCAGCCCGGTGAACGGCGAGCCGTTCAGCACGGTCGCCGACTCGACCCCGGAGGACATCGAGCTGGCCCTCGACGCCGCCCACGCGGCGAAGGGGAGCTGGGGGAAGGCATCGCCGGCCGAACGGGCCAAGGTGCTCGACGCGATGGCCGATGCGGTCGAGGACAACCTGCAGATGCTGGCCGTGGCCGAGAGCTACGACAACGGCAAGCCGGTGCGCGAGACGCTTGGCGCCGACATCCCCCTCGTGGTCGACCACCTGCGGTACTTCGCCGGGGCGGCGCGGGCCGAGGAGGGGAGCATCTCGGAGATCGACGAGAAGACCTACGCCTACCACTTCCACGAGCCGCTCGGCGTGGTCGGCCAGATCATCCCGTTCAACTTCCCGCTGCTGATGGCGGCCTGGAAGATCGCCCCGGCGCTGGCGGCGGGCAACTGCACCGTGGTCAAGCCGGCCAGCCCGACCCCGTGGTCGATCCTGAAGATGATGGAGGTGCTGCAGGAGGTCGTGCCGCCGGGTGTGATCAACGTCGTCAACGGGCCCGGGGCGGAGATCGGCCGGGCGCTGGCGACCAACAAGCGGATCGCCAAGATCGCCTTCACCGGTGAGACCGTGACCGGGCGGCTGATCATGCGGTACGCCGCCGACAACATCATCCCGTCGACCACCGAGCTCGGCGGCAAGTCGCCGAACGTGTTCTTTGCCGACGTGATGGACTCCGACGACGACTTCCTCGACAAGGCGGTCGAGGGCTTCGTCCTCTACGCCTTCAACAAGGGCGAGGTCTGCACCTGTCCGTCGCGGGCGCTGGTCGAGGAGTCGATCTACGACGAATTCATGGAACGGGTGCTGGGACGGATCGCCGCGATCCGCCAGGGCGACCCGCTCGACCCGGCGACGATGATGGGGCCGCAGGTCTCGAAGTCGCAGCTGGAGAAGGTCGAGGGCTACGTCGAGATCGGGCGCGAAGAGGGCGCCAAGGTCCTCGCCGGCGGCAATCGCACCGAGGGGCTGCCGAGCGACCTCGCGGGTGGCTACTACTTCCAGCCCACCGTGCTCGAGGGGACCAACGACATGCGGGTCTTCCAGGAGGAGATCTTCGGTCCGGTCGTCTCGGTGACGAAGTTCAAGGGCGAGGAGCAGGCGCTGCAGATCGCCAACGACACGCTCTACGGCCTCGGCGCCGGCGTCTGGACCCGTGACAACGCCCGTGCCTTCCGCATGGG
>JAFDWD010000532.1 GCA_018268695.1 Actinomycetota bacterium | reverse complement strand
TACACGCTGGTCCAGCTGCGCGAGCGGGTCGAGGCGCTGCTGCCGAAGTCCGAGCAGGTCTACAACGAGCGCTACGACCACGGGATGCGGGTCAAGGCCGTCATCACCGACGTCTCCGACTCGACCAAAGGCCCGGCCATCGTCGTCTCGCGGCGCAGCCCGGAGTTGATCAAATCGCTGTTCGAGCTCGAGGTGCCGGAGATCGCCGACCGTCTGGTCGAAATCGTCGGCGTCGCCCGCGAGCCCGGCTACCGCTCGAAGATCGCCGTCGTGTCCCACGCCGACGGGGTGGACCCGGTGGGCGCCTGCGTCGGCCCGCGCGGATCGCGCGTCCGCATGGTCGTCTCCGAGCTCCGCGGCGAGAAGATCGACATCATCCCTTACAACGAGGAGCCCGCCCGGTTCGTCGCCAAAGCGCTCTCCCCGGCCCGCGTCCGCGAGGTGATCGTCGACGACGAGGAGCGCCAGGCGACCGTGATCGTGCCTGACGACCAGCTCTCGCTGGCGATCGGCCGCGACGGCCAGAACGCCCGCCTAGCCGCCCGCCTCACCGGCTGGCGGGTCGACATCAAGTCGGAGACGGAGTTCGCCTCCGAGGAAGCCGAGGTGGAGTACGAGGGCGAAGAAACCTTCGACGGCCGCTGCATGGCGGTGCTCTCGAACGGCCGCCGCTGCCCGAACGCGGCGATCCCCGGGTCGACCTATTGCGGCCTGCCCCAGCACCAGGCGCTCTCCCGCTTCGACACCAGCCAGGTGGCGGTGCTCGGCGAGCTCTCCGAAGCCGAGGTGGAGATCCTCGCCGACCCCGACGCCGACCAGGGCCAGGTCGACGAGATCGTCGGCCGCGCGGCGGCGAACTTCGTCGAGGAGGCCGAAGAGATCGCAGCCGAGGAGTCGGTGGTGGACGAAATCGTCGACGAGGCGATCGCCGAGGTCGAGGCCGAGGAGGCCTCCGAGGATCCGGTCGAGGCCGAGATCGCCGAGGAGATCGCCGACGAGGAGGCGACCGAGGCCGAAGCGGCCGCGGACGGCCCCGCCGACAACGGAGTGACGGAGGCCGCCGGCGAGCCGGTGGCCGAGGAGGCTGAGCAGGCCTAGTGGCAAAGAAGCGGGTTCACGAAATCGCGAAAGCGAACGGCATCAGCTCGAAAGAGGTGCTGAAAGCCCTCAACGCTGCCGGGATCGAAGCCAAAGTGGCGGCCTCGAGCGTCGATGAGGACGCCGCCAAACAGGCGCTCGCCGCCGCCAACGGTGGCGGCGCCACCGCCACGCAGGCGCCGCCGAAGGCCGCCGCGGCGCCCGCTGCGCAGGCCGAGGCCCCGGCGGCTGCGTCGGCACCTCCCGCCGACGGGAATCCGGCCGCACCGGCGGCTGCCGCCTCCGATGCGCCGGCGAAACCGCCGGCCAAGAAACCTGCCGCCTCGAATAAACCCGTGCGTCCCGGCGGTCCCGCCGGCGGTGGCGGGGGAGGAGCCGGTGCCGCGGGCAAAAAACGCCGCGTCGTGATCGACTCCCAGGCCGCCCGCCGCGACCAGATGGGCGGCCCGCCGCCCCAGCGTCCGCCGCGTCGCCGCGGGGGCCGTCGCCGTCGCCCGCTCCTCGAGGAGCCGCCGATGGGTCCGCAGACCCCGGTCGAGCCCGAGGCCACCAAGATCAACTCCGGCGCCACCGTGCGCGAGCTGGGCGAGGCTCTCGGCCTTGCCCCGGCGGAAGTGATCAAAAAACTGATGATGATGGGCGAGATGGCGACGCTCACCCAGACGCTCACCGACGAGTCGATCCGGGCGATCGCCGACGAGTACGACCGCAAGATCGAGATCGTCCGCGCCGCGGACGAGGAACCCGAGGAACCGGAGTTCTCCGACGCCGAAGAGGACCTGGTCGAACGTCCCCCGGTGGTGACGATCATGGGTCACGTCGACCACGG
>JAFDWD010000531.1 GCA_018268695.1 Actinomycetota bacterium | reverse complement strand
TCTACGTCGTCTCCACCGTCGGGACCACGGGGGAGCGCGGCGAGCTGCCGCCGGAGCTGGCCGACCTGGTCGCCGCGACGAAGGCCGACGCGGGGGGGAGCCCGGTCGCGGTCGGCTTCGGGATCGGCACGCCGGCGCACGCCGCCGAGGTCGGCAAGGTCGCCGACGGGGTGATCATCGGCAGCCGCCTGGTGCGGGCCGCGGACGAAGGCGGAAGCCCCGCCGGAGCCGCCGAATCGGTCGCCGAGTTCCTCGCCGAGGCACGCGTCGCCCTCGCCGGATAGGATTCGCGCCGTGTTCATCGCCGTCTGGACTTTCATAGCTCTTGCGATCACGACGATCGTCTACGCCTGGCTCGGCCAGGGCGGAGGCGTCGCCGGCCTGGTCTTCTTCGGGGTCATGCTGATCGCGGTCATCCTCAAGGTCGTCCTCCGCGGTCTCGCTCCGGCGCCGCAGGACGGCGAGCGCCTTCAGGGCTGAGCCCGACCCGCGGGCCTGAGCCCGAGCGGCCTTCTTTCCTAAGCTAGGTCGCGATGCGAATCGGTGTGCTTACCGGCGGCGGGGACTGCCCTGGCCTGAACGCGGTCATCCGCGCGGTCGTCCGCAAGGGTGTCGGCGTCCACGGCCACGAGTTCGTCGGGTATCGCGACGGCTGGCGCGGGCCGCTGGAGGACGATCGCAGGCCACTCGGGATTCCCGAGGTGCGGGGCATCCTGCCGCGTGGCGGGACGATCCTCGGGTCGTCGCGGACCAATCCGTTCGCGGTCGAGGGCGGGCCGGAGCGGATCGCCGCCGGGATGGCGGCCGCCGGAGTGGACGGGCTGATCGCGATCGGCGGTGAGGACACGCTCGGCGCCGCGTCCCGGCTCCACTCCCAGCACGGTCTGAACGTCGTCGGGGTGCCGAAGACGATCGACAACGACCTCTCGGCCACCGACTACACGTTCGGCTTCGACACCGCGGTCAACATCGCGATGGAGGCGATCGACCGCCTGCACACCACTGCCGACAGCCACCACCGGGTGCTGATCGTCGAGGTGATGGGACGTCACGCGGGCTGGATCGCCCTCCACGCGGGTCTCGCGGGCGGGGCCAACGCGATCCTCATCCCGGAGCGCGAGTTCGACATCGACGCCGTCTGCGACCTCGTCGGGCGCCGCTTCGCCAGCCATTTCGCCCCGATCATCGTCGTCGCCGAGGGCGCCGCGCCGATCGGCGGCATGCCGGCGGCCGCCGACGCCCCGACCGATTCCTTCGGCCACGTCCGCCTCGGCGGGATCGGACATTGGCTGGAGGGGGAGATCGAGCGGCGCACCGGCAAAGAGACCCGCGCGACCGTCCTCGGTCACGTCCAGCGCGGCGGCACGCCGACCGCCTTCGACCGCGTCCTTGCCACCCGCTTCGGCCTCCACGCCATCGACGCCGCCCACGCCGGCAACTGGGGCACGATGGCGGCGCTGCGCGGCACCGACATCAAGCTGGTCGCCTTGACCGAGGCGACTGCGGCGCTCAAGACGGTCCCCGAGTCCTTCTATGCCGAATCGGAAGTCTTCTTCGGCTGACCCCCGCCAGCTGTTCCTTTTGGACCTGTGAGGTCCATAAGGAACAGCTGGCCGCTCGCGGTCGTCGCGCTCGCGGGGCTCGTCGCGGGTTGCGGCGGCGGCGACTCGCGGGGGGCGATCGTCAATGTCTACGTCGGCGCTCCGCTCTGCGCCGGCGCCAGGCAGGAGCTCGCGTCCCACGGTGTCGCGGCCGGCCACTTCACCGTTGCGGTCCGTTGTCTGGCTCCGAGTGACGACCTCGCCACCGACGGCTCGAACTCCCGCCGCGCGACCGCGGACTCCAGCGCCGTCGCGACCCTGGAACCGCCGGGTCCCCAGGTGAAGTTCAGCCGCGCGATCCTCGGTTCGGCCGAAATCCCCCTCGTCACCTCCGTTTCGGCCCAGAACGGTATGGAACGCATCCTCACCGCCATCGAAGGGGCGGGAGACTCCGGCGTTCGCGGCTCGGTCCTGGAGTCTCTGGAATCGAACTAGCCGACGAGGTCCCGCAGGGCCCCGTCGATCATCGGGAACCGGAAGGCGTAGCCGAGCTCCTCGGTCCGCTTCGGCAGCACCCGCTGGCCGCCCTGGGCGACCTTGCCGAACTCCTTCCCGAATTTGACCTCGACCGCGAGGCCGGGGATCGGCAGCACAGCGGGCCGCCCGAGCGCCTTGCCGAGCGCCTTCGACCATTCCTTGTTCGTGACGGGATTTGGCGCGGTGCCGTTGACGACGCCGGTCACCGACTCGGTGTCCAGGGCCCAGATCAAGATCCCTAACTCGTCCGAGAGGTGGATCCACGGGACCCACTGCCTGCCACCGGCGAGCGGCCCGCCGAGTCCCAGCTTGAAGGGGAGGAGGAGCTCGCCGAGGATGCCGCCACCGGTCTCCATCACCTGGCCGGTCCGGACGATCGCCAGGCGCACGCCCGACCGCTCGACCTCATGCGCGGCCTTCTCCCACTCGACGCAGACGCTCGCGTCGAAGCCCTCGCCCGGCGCGCTCGCCTCGTCGAGCACCTCGTCGCCGCGGTTGCCGTAGTAGCCGACCGCCGATTGGCTGACCAGCACCTTCGGTTTCGCCGCCAGCCCCTCGATCGTCCCGACCAGGTTGTGGGTGGCGACCTTGCGCGAGTCCATGATCTTGCGCTTGGCGTCGTCGGACCAGCGCTGGTTGATCTTCTCGCCGACTAGGTTGACGACGCCGTCGACGCCCTCGAAGGCGGCCTCGGTCGGTCGTTCGAGGGTCGGCTCCCAGGCGTGCCAGGTCAGCTGCGGCTGCGCCGAGGCGGCCTTGTCCGGATCCCGGGTGAGGCCGACGACCTCGTCGCCGCGCTTCAACAGCTCGCCACAGAGCGCCTGGCCGATCCTGCCGCTGGCGCCGGTGACGAGGACCCGCATCAGGTCGCCTTGACCTCGACCGGTGCGAAGGTTCCGGTCTCTTCGTTCAGTCGCGCGATCCCGTCGCGTTTGGCC
>JAFDWD010000530.1 GCA_018268695.1 Actinomycetota bacterium | reverse complement strand
CGACCGAGCTCTCCGACTGGGCCGAGGAGCTGACCGACTCCGAGATGCGGGCGCTGCGCGACCCGCGCAACTGGGTGCGGCCGGTGGTCGCGGTCGGCGTCGGCGGGGTGGCGACCGGGGCGCTCGTCCTGTTCGAGCTGCGCCGCCGGGGCAAGCAGGAGGCGAACGGCCTGAAGGGCCTAGCCGCCGGCGTCCGCGACCGGTTCTAGGCGCCGCGGTGTCCCGGCTCCCGCCAGCAGTCCAAGGATCCCCAGCGTCAGGCTCAGCGCTTCGTTCGCTCCCGCGGCGGGGAGGAAGCCGAGGATCGCGCCGCCGGGCTCGAGCGCCAGGCCCCAGACGCCGAGGACGGTGAGCAAGAGGCCGGCGCCGAGCGCGTAGGAGCGCGAGAAGCTCCCCGCGGTGAGGAGGCCGATGGCGCCCACGGCCACCCAGAGGATGTTGAGCCAGCCGTTGGTGCGGAGCACGCCGAGGGTGTGGTCGACGGTCCCCGGGGAGCCGAACGCCGAGCCGTAGAAGAAGCCCGCGATGCCGAGGACGACGAGCAGCGCGCCGACCGCGGTCGCATACAGACGGGCGGGGCTGGCGGGCTCCATCGGCCGCGATTGTAGGCTGCTTTCCCCGTGCCTCAGACTTGTTACCGCCATCCGAACCGCGAGACGGGCGTTTCCTGCTCTTCCTGCGGGCGCCCGATCTGCCCGGAGTGCATGACGCCGACCCCGGTCGGCATGCGCTGCCCGGAGTGCGCCAACCAGCGGACCCGGGTCGTCCGCAACCCGACCGGGACGCCGACCGCGCTCTCGGCCGGTGGCTTCCCGGCGACGGTGGTGCTGATCGCGATCAACGTGATCGTCTACCTGATCGAGGTCGTGCACGGCTCGGGTGGCTTCACGATCGGCATCGGGACCGCCTACGACCTCGGCGCCCTCTGGGGCCCGGCGGTGCACGGGGAAGGCGAGTGGTGGCGGACGATCACCTCCGGCTTCGTCCACTTCAGCATCCTCCACATCGCCTTCAACATGTACCTGCTGTTCATCCTCGGACGGCTGCTGGAGCCCTCGATCGGCACGGTCCGCTTCGTCACCCTCTACTTCGCCTCGCTCCTGGCCGGCTCGTTCCTGGCCCTCTGGTTCACGCCGGAATCGGTCAGCGCCGGCGCCTCGGGGGCGATCTTCGGGCTCATCGGCGCCGCCTTCGTGATCGCCCGGGGACGCGAACTCGACGCGATCGCCGGCCAGATCGGGATCCTCATCGTGATCAACCTGGTCTTCACCGTCGCCGACACCGGCGTCAGCCTCGGCGCCCACCTCGGCGGCCTCGTGGCCGGCGTCCTCTGCGGCCTCCTGATCATCGCCGGCGAGCAGGGCCGCTACGGCCGCAACCTCAGCCGCGACAAACGCACGGCCTTGGAGGTCGCCGCGATGTCCGCCCTCGGCGTGCTCAGCTTCGTCCTGGCGCTGGCGGCGGCGGGCTGGGGCGCGCCGTATTTCGTCGGGTAGGCGGGCGCCCGGGCAAGGGACGCAAGGGCTTGCGGCGAACACGGCCGTCTCGTCCACGGCCCTGGCTGGCTGTGGCCGTGGACGAGACGGCCGGGGGGATCGCAAGCTCTCCACGCAAGCCTTGCGGTGTTCGAAACCCGTCGTATAGGCGGATAAGGAACACGGCAGATTCCTGACCGTTCGAATCCAGACGGAACCCTCACGTCCTGGGCGTCTCATCGCGGTCACAGCCAGCGAGGACCGCGATGAGACGCCCAGGACACCCCATCTAGGACTGCCGCGGGGAGCGCCGCTACGCCTGCGCCGTGCGCGGTGCCGGGCTGCGCAGCAGCGTGAAGGGCGTGTTGCCCGGCGGGTCCATCAGGTCGGGGTGGAGGAGGTGGCCGAGCAGCTCGACGCCGTCGACGAGGCGGGGGCCGGGATCGCTGAAGCCGGATTGGGCGGCGACGGCGTAGACGCGGGCGGCGCGGAGGGATTCGATGTGCTCCCAGACCTCCATCGCCTGCGCCTGGACGTCCTCGAGGTAGCCCTCGACCATGACGATCACGATTTCCGGGCGGAGGCCGGCGAGCTCGCCCCAGGAGACCTCGGCCGGTCGGAGGCCGGGCGATCCGGCGACGTCCTCGCCGCCGCCGATCGCGATCATCTCCGGGACCCATAGCCCGGCGACGCGGACCGGCTCGTAGAGGCGCTCGAGCGCGATCACGCGCGGCACGGTGGCCCCGGCGACGGCGGCCCGGACGGTCGCCAGGCGGCCCTCCAGTTCACCCCGGAGCTCGTGTGCCTCCTCGGCGGTACCGGTGGACTCGCCGAGGTGGACGACCTCTTCGAGCATCTCGCTGAGCGTTGCGACCTTCATCGTTTCACCCGCAATATGCCGGCTCCTCGTTGATCCGCGGGTCGGCCGGCTATATTGAGTAAGCCGAATGGCCGACGACGTCCCAGCCCGAAGTACCGGGTCACATCGCCGATGAGCATCCTGCTGCTCGTCATCCTCATGCTGTTGATCGCGGTCAACGGCTTCTTCGTCGCGGCGGAGTTCGCGGTCGTGCGCTCGCGCCGCGCTCGACTGGAGCAGATGCGCGACGACGGGGTCCGCGGAGCGGGCCGGGCGCTCGAGCAGCTCGACCGGGTCGACGAGTTCGTCGCCACCAGCCAGGTCGGCATCACGCTCGCCTCGCTCGGTATCGGCTTCCTCGGCGAGCCCGCCCTGGCGACGCTCCTGGAGCCGATCTTCGGCTTCGCCAGCCACGCCGTTGCGCTCGCGCTGGCGATCGCCTTCTCCTTCATCATCGTCACCTTCCTGCACGTGATCCTCGGCGAGCAGTCGCCGAAGATGGTCGCGATCGGCCGCGCCGAGCCGACCTTGATCAGGGTCACCGGGCCGCTGATCTTCCTCGGCCGCGTGCTGCACCCGCTGATCGTCGCCACCAACGCGCCCGCCAACTTCATCGTCCACCGGATCCTCCGGATCAACGTCGAGGACGTCGAGGAGACCACGCCCGAGGAGCTCCGCCTGATCATCGCCCGCGGCGCCAAACAGGGCGG
>JAFDWD010000052.1 GCA_018268695.1 Actinomycetota bacterium | reverse complement strand
TCCTGATGGACCGCCTCGGCATCACCGCCACCGCCCGCGCCAGCTTCGGCGTCTACACGACGACCGAGGAGATCGACCGCCTCGTCGACGGCCTCGAAGACGCCCGCCAGGTGTTCGGACTTTGACCACCACGACGCTTCGCTAGCCTCGAATCATGGACGAGCTCTACCGCGATCAGATCCTCGAGCACTACAAGCGGCCCCATAACTTCGGGGTCGTCGAGGATGCCGACCTCGAGTACGAGGACACCAACCCCTTCTGCGGGGACGAGCAGCACGTGACGATCAAGCTGGGTCCCGACGACAAGGTGACCGAGGTCGCATTCGAGGGGAAAGGCTGCGCGATCTCGACCGCGGCCACCTCGCTGCTGACCGACGAGCTGGTCGGGATGAGCCGCGAAGAGCTGCTGCGGCTGCCGAAGGATTATGTGCTGGAGCTGCTCGGGATCGACATCTCCGCGACGCGGATGAAGTGCGCGATGCTCGGCCTGAAGATCGTCAAGTCCGCCGCCCTCGGTCAGCCGGCCGAATGGGAGGACGAGGGCGAGGCCGGGAGCCCGGCCGAAGCGGCGACCTTCTAGCCGCCCCGCTTCCGGCCCCTGCACGCTTGTCTCGCTACGCGAGACAAGCGTGCAGGGTGCGCTAAGTCAGGGGGCCGCCGCCCGGGTCTCGTCGGTCGGGGCCATCACCGCGAACATCGCGCCGGCCGGGTCCATCAGGATCGCCAGCCGTCCGACGGCGATGTCGAACGGGCCGTTGAGGGCCTGGCCACCTTTCGCCTTCGTCGTCTCCACGGCCGCGTCGGCGTCGGCGACGGTGAAGTAGACGAGCCAGCTGGACGGCGCGCCGTCGGGGGCCATGCCGGTGATGTCCATCATCCCGCCGCGTGAGTTCTCGCCGTCTTTCCAGACGTAGTAGGTGCCCATGCCGGGCATCTCCTGCTCTTCGACCGTCCAGCCGAAGACCTTGCCGTAGAACTCGCGCGCCGCGGCGGGGTCGCGGGTGCCCAGTTCGTTCCAGCCGAAGGCCCCGTCCTCGTTGACGACCTCGGATCCGATGAAGGTTCCGGGCTCCCAGATGCCACAGGTCGCGCCGGTCGGGTCGGTGAAGATCGCCATCTTCCCCATCCCCATCACGTCCATCGGCTCGACGATCACCGTCCCGCCCGCGTCGCTCACCTTCGCCATCGTCGCGTCGGCGTCCTCGACCGAGACGTAGGTGTTCCACTCGCAGGGCTGGCCGTCCTGCATCACCGGGCTGGCGCCCGCGACGTCACGGCCGCCGAGCTTGGCGCGTCGGTAACCCCCCAGTTGGGCCGAGTTCTCCTGCTCGGGGATCTCCCACCCCAGGAGGTCCCGGTAGAAGGCCTCGGCGGCGTCGAAATCGGGAATCCCGGCCAATTCCACCCAGCACGGGGTACCGGGGTCGTAGCTGGTCCTCTCACTCATCTGTCTCTCCTCTCGTTGGTGATGCCCGTCGTCTATATGACCATCGGGGGAGTCAAAAGTCATCGGCCGCTAAAATCCGACTACGTCAGTAGGTTTAAGTCGTACTCCGTCTCAACTGGGGCCATGAGCCGCCCCGGGAAGCAATCACCCTCTTGACCGACACCGCAGGAATCACGATCTCAGTCTGCCCGCTCGCCGAGCTGCCGCCCGGCGCGATGCGTCTCATCGAGCACGAGGGCATGAAGATCGGAGTCTTCAACTGCGACGGCACCATCCTCGCCATCGAGGACCGCTGCTCGCACGACGACGGCCCGCTCGCCGAGGGCGAGTTCGACCAGGCCGCCTGCACCGTCGAGTGCTCGAGGCACGGCTCGCTCTTCGACCTC
>JAFDWD010000529.1 GCA_018268695.1 Actinomycetota bacterium | reverse complement strand
GGGCGGGGGCTCGACCGACGCGGGGTCGTCGCCTTCGCGCATCATCGTCACGATCACGCCGAGGTTGGCGCGGGCGACCTGCTCCGTCCACGGCCGCATGTCCTCGTCGAGCTCGACCAGGTGCTCGTGCACCGTGTCGGCGAGCGTCGCCGCGATCTCGTCGAGCTCCTGACTGAGCAGGTCGACCAGCCCTTCGATCTCGCCACGGCTCGCGCTGGGCGGCGAGGCTATCCCTGCCCTCGATCCCATCCCACCAATCTAGATCCTCTGTGCTTTGAGCACAAACTGCGCAATCACCGTGGGTTGCCGGGGACGACGACAAGCCCGCCGCCGAGACCTAATCTCGTCAACAGGCTGCCGGGGGGCGGCCAGGGCGGAGCTGCTCGTCGGAGGTGGCAAGGCGAGCAGCTCCCGCCTGTTCCTGGGTCCCGTCGGACCGGGACTCGCGGCTAGCCGGCGCGTCGGAAGGTGACCGTCTCGCTCTGTGTGGCCGTGGTGCCGCCGGTCGGGGTGAAGGCGATCCGGGCCTTCCCCTGTGCCCGCGCCCGGTGCCCCAGGACGTCACGCAGCGCCGGTCCGGGGGAGAGCCGGACGCTGAGCGTCCCGGCGCCCGCGACGCCGACCTGGTGGGCGACGATGCCCTTGCCGCCGACGCTGAGGGTGCCCGGCCCCGGCAGCGTCACGGTCTGGTCGACTGCCTCGGAGCCGTGCCGGCGGTGCTGTGCGCCGAGGCTGAAGGCGTTGCTCGGCGGCGCCACTGGGGCGGGCGTGGTCGACCCGGTCGTCGCCGGTCCCGGGGTCGTCGCGGGTTCGCTCGGTGGGGCGACCGGCGGATCGGGCCGCGAGATCGTCGCGGCGAGGTTGAGGACGCGCCCGTTCGGCGGATTGATGTCGAACCCCGTTCCTCCGCCGACTTCCTGGCCGAGCGCCGGGGCGCCGAGGATGCTCCCCTCGATGTCGCCTTCGTCGGCGGTGTAGATGGTCACCGGGTATCCGCCGGCCCCGGTCGAGAGGCCGAGGATGTCGCCTCCTTCCACCGGGATCGCCGCGCCGAAGGTCGCCACGGTGGCCGGCGGGACGGTCACCATGAGGCTCTCGGCGACGATCTTGTAGCGCCCGGGGACGGCGGTGGGGCGGTAGATCCGCAGCTCCACCGGGCCGCCTTTTTCACCGCCCTGGCCGCTCCACGAGTCGAGCGTCCATTTCCCCGCCGGGACGACGTAGCCCGCCCCGGCCGAGGCCGTCTCCATCTGTAGGAAGTGGCAGTTCGTGCAGCCGCCGACGGCCGTGGGCAGCGCCAGGCGGCCCAGGTGGAGCGTCTCGGCCCCCGCCGAGGCGGGGGCGGTGAACCATGCCGCCAGCGCGCACGCCGCCGCGAGCGCCGAGAGAAGTCGCCGGCGTCCGCGGCTCGTCCTGGGATTCATGTCCTTGTCCATCGTCTCTCCTCGCCCGCCCGCGGCGGATGCGTTTGTCGATGGAGCGAGGATCGCTGGCCGTGGCCCGTCGATCTGTAGGGCGCGGCGCCAAGTCGGCGTCGGTTTTCCGCCGGCCGTCCTGTCCCAGGCCGAGGGCACCGGCCTGGATGGCCTTGACTTTCACGGCCGGGATGAGAGTGTACTGACCGTTCGGTAGGAACCGAAGGGAAGGAGCAGCTTCGTGCTCGCGAGGGGACCGGGTCGTGAGGATTGCGTTTTGCGCGACGTGCTCGAGCGGCGTGCCGCCGAGGCGCCCGACGCCGTCTTCGCGGTCTTCGAGGACGGCACCGAGTGGACGCACGCCGAACTCCTCGCGCTGACCCGCGCCACCGCCGCCGGGCTGCAGGCGCTGGGGGTGAAGCAGGACGACGCGGTGCTCCTCTGGCTGCCGAACGGGCCCGACGTCGTCCGCTTCTGGTTCGCGATCAATTACCTCGGCGCCGTCTACGTCCCGATCAACACCGCCTACCGGGGCAACGTGCTCGGCCACGTGGTCGAGAACTCCGGCGCCTGGCTCGCGGTGGCCGACGGCCGGCTGATCGAGCGGCTCGGGGAGTGCGAGGGGCACGGTGACCTCGCCATCGTCGCCCGCGTCGGCGAGGGCCCGGCCGCCGTCCCCGGCCTGCAGGTGATCGACGCCGAGGGGCTGCTCGACCGCGGTGGCGAGCCGACCCCGCCGCCGCGCCCGACCGAGCCCTGGGACACCCAGGCGATCCTCTACACCTCCGGCACCACCGGCCCCTCGAAGGGCGTCCTCACCTCCTACGTCCAGACCCACGAGATGTTCGCCTCGACGGCGATGCGCGAGATCTTCGGCGCCGAGGACCGCTTCCTGATCAACATGCCGATGTTCCACGTCGGCGGCGCCTCGCTCCTCTTCGCGATGCTGATCCACGGCGGCTCGGTCGCCGTCGTCGACCGCTTCCGCACCGAGGCGTTCTGGCCCCAGATCCGCGCCACCGGATCGACGATGGTCTTCCTGCTCGGCGTGATGGCGAGCTTCGTCGAGCGCCTGCCGCCCGCCGCCGATGATGCCGACAACTCGCTGCGCAAGGCCTTCATGGTCCCGCTGGTCGACGACCTCGAGGGCTTCCGCCGCCGCTTCGACGTCGACGTCGTCTCGATCTACAACATGACCGAGCTGTCGGCGCCGATCGTCAGCGAGTGGAACCCGACCGTGCCCGGCAGCTGCGGCCGCGTGCGGCCCGGCGTCGAGGTGCGGCTGGTCGACGAGCACGACCGCGAGGTGGAGATCGGCGAGGTGGGGGAGATCACGATCCGTACCGACATCCCCTGGGCGCTGAACCACGGCTACAACCGCAACCCCGAGGCGACCGCCGAGGCCTGGCGCAACGGCTGGTTCCACACCGGCGACGCCGCCCGCCGCGACGCCGAGGGCAACTACTTCTTCGTCGACCGGCTGAAGGACACGATCCGGCGGCGCGGCGAGAACATCTCCTCGGTCGAGGTCGAGGCGGAGATCCTCGCCCACCCGGCGGTGTGGGAGGTGGCCGCCGTCGCCTGTCGCGCCGAGCTGGTCGAAGACGAGGTGCTGGCGGTGGTCGCGCCGAACCCGGGGGCGGAGCTCGACCCGGCCGAGCTGATCGAGTTCCTGCGGCCGCGCTGCGCCCACCACATGATCCCCCGGTACGTGCGGGTGGTCGAGGAGCTGCCGAAGACGCCGACCGCGAAGGTGCGCAAGGCCGTGCTGCGGGAGGCCGGGGTCACCCCCGATACCTGGGACCGGGAGGCGGCGGGCATCGTCGTCCGCGGGGAGCGACTGAGCTGAGAGTGATGTCGAGAGAGCGAGCGAGAGGAGTGCGGCGATGGAGTTGAGTGCGTTCGACATGCCGCGGGTGCGGCGCGTCGTCCAGGGCCCCGGGTCGCGGGGCGAGCTGGCGGGCGAGCTGGAGGCGGCGGGTCACGAGCGGGTGGTCCTCGTCACCGGGAGGACGCTCGGCGCGTCGCCGGCCCTGGCGGAGCTGCGCGCCGCGCTCGGCCCGCGCCTGGTCGACGTCTACACCGAAGTCGAGGCCCACAACCCGGTCGAGCGCGTGGTCGAGGTGATCGGCCGGGCCCGCGAGGCCGCGGCCGACGCGATCGTCGCCCTCGGCGGCGGGTCCCCGGTCGACGCGGCGAAGCTCGCCGCGCTCGGCGTCGTCGAAGGGGTCGAGACGACCGCGGACCTGGCGAGCTTCGCGCTCCAGTTCGAATACCCGAGCACGGTCCGCGCGCGTCCGCTGGAGCGGCAACCGCTGCCGGTCTTCGCGATCCCGACGACGCTCTCGGCGGCCGAGTGGGACGGCTTCGCCGGCTCCGTCGACCACGCCCGCGACACCAAGGACCTGACCGCCTACCTGGAGATGACGCCGGAGGTGGTCTTCCTCGACCCCGAGCTCGCGGCGGGGACCCCGCGCGACCTCTGGGCGCAGACGGGCGTGCGCGCCCTCGACCACGCGGTCGAGACCGCCTACGCGAACAACGCCCATCCATACACGTCGTGGCTCGCGGCGGGCGCGCTCGACCTGCTCGCCGCCAACCTGCCGCGCTCGGTCGCCGATCCCGACGACCACGAGGCGGCGCTCAACTGTCAGATCGCCGGCTGGATGTCGATCATCGGCGTGCACAACGTCTCGCTCGGGCTCTCGCACGCGATCGGCCACCAGCTCGGCGCGCTCGGCATCCCGCACGGGGTCACCTCCTGCATCATGCTGCCGCACGTGATGCGGTTCCTGGAGCCTGCCACCACCGAGCAGCAGGCGGCGATGGCCGCCGTGCTCGCCCGCGCCCAGGGGAGCGCCGAGGTCGGCTCGGCCGCCGACCACGTCGAGGTCCTGCTCGGCGAACTCGGGGTGCCGCGCCGGGTGTCGGACTTCGATATCCCGCGGGAGAAGATGGACGTCGTCGCGACGGCGACGCTCGGCGACATGGTGGTCCGCGAAGCGCCCCGCACCGTGGACGAGAAGGTCGTCTACGAACTGCTGGAAAAGGGCTGGTGAGGACGGTCGCGCGGCCGATCGGCGGCGATCAGAAGGCGGCGATCCGGGAGGGCGCGGCCAGGCTCTTCGCCGAACGCGGCTACCACGCGACCGGGATCGCGGAGATCTGCGAGGCGGTCGGGCTCGGCCGCGGCGCGCTCTACCACCACATCGGCAGCAAGGAGGAGCTGCTCTTCGAGATCAGCTCGCTCGGGCTCGACGAGCTGTTCGAGGTCTCCGAGGCGATCGTCGCCGAACCGCTGAGCGCGGCGGAGAAGCTGCGGCGGCTGAGCCGGGCGCTGATGCGGAACATCGCCGAGAACCGGGCGGCGCTGACCGTCTACTTCCGCGAGCTCGACCTGATGAGCCCCGAGTACCGCTCGCGGCTGGTGGCGCGGCGGGCGGGCTACCAGGTGCTCTGGGAGAACGTGCTCGCCGAGGGGGTCGAGCGGGGCGAGTTCGTCGAGCCGGACCCGGTCGTCGTCAAAGGCCTGCTCGGCATGCACAACTACTCCTACCTCTGGCTGCGGGAGGGTGGGCGCCTGACGCCCGAGGAGGTCGGCGACCGGTTCTGCGACGTGATCTTGGCGGGGCTCGAGTCGTGAGCGCCGGCGGGGAGCGGGTCGCGCTCGTCACCGGCGGCTCGCGCGGGCTCGGCGCGGCGATCGTCCGCGCGCTCGCCGGGCGCGGACTCCGCGTCGCCTTCACTTATCGAGAGCGCGCCGACCTCGCCGAGGAGCTCTGCGACGAGCTCGCGGCGGCAGGCGGCCAGCGCCCCTTCGCGCTCCGCTTCGACCAGGAGTCCGAGGACGGAGAGGAGGTCGTCGCCGCGGTGCTGGACCGTTGGGGACGGCTCGACAGCCTCGTCCTCAGTGCCGGGATCTGGAACGGCGGGCGGATCGAGCGCCTCGACCCGGAGGCGTGGTGGCGGGTGGTCGAGGTCGACCTGCGCGGCGTCTACCGGATGGCCCGCGCCGCTGTCCCGTCGCTCGGCGCCGGGCCGGCGGGCGCGATCACGATCGTCTCCTCGACCATCGGCATCGCCGGCTTCCCGGGGGACACCGCCTACGCCAGCGCCAAGGCCGGCCTCGTCGGCTTCGGCCGCTCGCTGGCGAAAGAGCTGGCGCCTGCCGGGACCCGTGTGAACGTGCTCGCGCCTGGCTTCGTCGAGTCCGACGCGACCGCCGAGGTCAGCGCGGCGGCGCGGGAGCGGCTCAGCTCCCGGCTCCTGATCGATCGCTTCGGCCGCGCCGAGGAGATCGGCGCCGCGGCCGCGTTCCTCAGCGAGGACGCGACCTACATGACCGGCGCGGTCCTCGTCTGCGACGGTGGGTTTTCCCTGTGATCGCCCCGGCAGCGGCCCCGGTGATCGCCGCCGGCGCGGGCCTCACGAGCGTCGAGCACACCGTCCACGAGCGTTACCTCCGCGCCTTCGCCGCCGGGGTCGGCGACCTCTCCCCGGCGCTCTTCGACCTCGATTCCCCGCAGGGCATCGTCGCCCACCCGGTCTATCCGGTCTGCCTCGAGTGGCCCCTGATCCTCGCCGGGCCGCCCGGGCTCGGCCTCGATGACGACGCCGTCCACGCCGGGCTCCACGTCAGCCACGAGATCGCCTGGACCCGCCCGATCCGTCCCGGCGACCAGCTCCGCACGACCCTTCGCGTCGAGACGCTGGAGCAGCGCTCGGCCGGCGTCCTCGCCGTCTTCGCCTTCGCCACCGTCACGCCCGACGGGGAGCCCGTGGTCGAGTCCCACCAAGGAGTGCTCTATCGGGGCGCGACCCTTGGCGTCGCGCCGATCGCCTCGGCGACGCCGCGGGCGCCGGCTCCCGCTCCGACCGGCGCGCTCCACGAGGTCGCCCGCTTCCGCGTCGAGCCGGCCGACGCCGTCGTCTACAGCGAGTGCTCGGGCATCTGGAACCCGATCCACACCGACCCGCGCGCGGCGCGCCTCGCCGGCCTTCCCCACCCGGTGCTCCACGGCACCGCGACCCTCGCCCGCACGATCTCCGCCGTCGTCGGCTCCCGCCTCGGCGGCGATCCGACCCGCCTCACGCGGCTGAGCGTCAGGTTCACCGCCCCGATCGCCGCGGGCGACGAGGCCACCGTCGCGGTGACGGACTTGCGCGACGGAGCGCTCAGCTTCACGACGCGGAAGGCGGACGGCGTCGCCGTGCTGGACGACGGAATCGTCGAGGCCCGCCCGATTTAGCCTTGCCGTTCGTTGCTTGTCCGTCATACGGGGGACAAGCAACGAACGGCTAGCCGTGGACCTGCCTCAGGTTCCCTTGGTGCGGGCCTTCGCGGACCCAGTCCTGCTCGAGGCGCGGGTCGTCCGGTTCGGCGCCGCGCCGTAGCGCCGCGACGTAGGCGCGGTCGGCGGCGAGGCGGGCGGCGATCTCGGGACCCTCGGCGAACGAGCCGTGGCCGGGGATCATCACGTCGACCTGGTCCACGATCTCGCCGAGTAGGTCGAGCGCCTCTTCGTAGGCGCCGAGCTGATCTTCCTGGCCGAAGTCGAAGAGCGGGATCAGGACGTCGGAGAGCATGTCGCCGGCGAGCAGCACCCGGCGGTCGGCGAGCAGGATCGCCGCGTGCCCGACCGCGTGCGCGTGGTGCTCGATCAGCTCGCCCGGCACCGGCCCGCCGTCGGCGGGCATCGGCGTGACCAGGGCGACCAGATCCAGCGGGACGCCTTCGGCTTCCTCCGCCGCCCCTTCCCGCGCCTGCTCCCGCTTCTCACTCGCCACCCGCGCGCAGGTGGCGGTCGCGTACCGCGGCACGTCCCCGAACCCCTCGTGCCAGAGCAGGTGATCGAAGTGCGGATGGGTCGAGAACCCGGCGGCGACCGGCACCCCCAGCCGCTCCACTTCCTCGGCCAGCTCCGCCAGCTCGGCCCCGTGGATCCCCGGGTCGACCACCACCAGCCCCTCGTCCCCGCGCACCACGGTCGAGTTGGTCCAGACCCACTCGCTCTGCCGCACCCAGACCCCGTCGGCGACTTCTGTCAGCCCACCCATCCGAGGCTCCGATAGCTCATACCGCCGCTCCGACCAGGGCGCCGATGCCGGACGTGGCGGCCATCGCGACGGCGCCCCAGAAGACGACGCGGACGATCGCCGGGAGCTCGGGGGCGCCGCCGAGCCGGGCGCCGAGCCCGCCGAGGCCGACGAGGGCGAGGATCGTGACGACGACGCAGGCGGCGATGCGGATGGAGCTGCCGAAGAGGCCGATGGCGAGGAGGGGGAGGATGGCGCCGACGGCGAAGGAGAGGGCGGAGGCGCCGGCGGCCTGGAGGGGTCGGGCGCGGCGGTCCTCGGGGAGGCCGAGCTCGTCGCGGGCGTGGGCGGCGAGGGCGTCGTCGGCGGTCAGGGCTTCGGCGACCTCGAGGGCCAGCTCGGAGGGGAGGCCGCGTCCTTCGTAGATGCCGGTGAGCTCGGCGAGCTCGCCCACCGGGTCCTCGGCGAGCTCGCGCCGCTCGAGGCGCAGGTCGGCCTCCTCGGTGTCGCGCTGGGAGCTGACCGAGACGTACTCGCCCGCGGCCATCGATCCCGCCCCGGCGACCAGGCCGGCGATCCCGGCGGTGACGATCGCGCTCCGCGAGGCGCCCGAGGCGGCGACGCCGAGGACGAGGCTCGAGGTGGAGAGGATGCCGTCGTTGGCGCCAAGCACCGCGGCCCGCAGCCAGTTGGAGCGGAAGCTGAGGTGCTCCTCTTCGTGAGGACGTTTCCAGGGCATCCGAGGAGGCTAACGGTGCGGCGGGCGCTCAGGCGCGGTCGGGCACCCGCGCGCCGACCGGGGCGTTCCACCAGCGGTCGAGGTAGCGCAGGCCGAGGAGCGCGGCGGCGGGGATGACGACCAGGCCGGAGGCGATCAGGAACCAGAGCTGCGCGGCGTCGGAGCCGGCGCCGATCGTGTGGACGATCGCCAGCACCCAGAAGAGGGCGGTGAAGCGGTGGAGCTTGCGCCAACGGGCGGCACCGATGCGGTCGCGCATGTAGTACGTCAGGCCGAGGGCCGCCAGGCCGTAGCCGGCGACGATCCCGAGGCCGGTCCAGAGCGGCCGGTAGAAGCCGACGAAGGGGACCGCGATCCCGGCGATGCCCGGGTTGAGGTAGGCGTCGCCGAGCAGCGAGAGGCCGTGCAGGGCGACCATCGCCAGCGTGGTCAGCGAGAGCGCCTCGTGGATCGCGCGGAGGTCGCGCTTGTTCGCGTTCGCGCTCTGGCGTTTGGCGCTCACCATCAGGCCGACGGCGACGGCGACGCTCGCCAGGATCAGGGCTGCGCCGCCGGCCGCCCGGCTGGTGATCCAGAAGATGTGTTCGCCCGCGATCATGCCGCCCACACCTCGGGGAGGACCCGGGTCGGCGGTTCGACCACGCGGGCGGGGCCTTCCGCGTCGACGATCACGCCGCCGTAGGGCAGCCACGCCTCGGCGCCG
>JAFDWD010000528.1 GCA_018268695.1 Actinomycetota bacterium | reverse complement strand
CCAGGAGACGAAGAAGCTCCTCGACGGGCTGAAGGAGACGAACGCGGCGGCGGTCGAGGAGGTCGTGCCGGAGCAGCTCTCGCTCGGCGAGGTCCAGCGGGTGCTGCAGGCGCTGCTGCGCGAGGGCGTGCCGATCCGCGACCTCGGGGCGATCGTCGAGGAGATCGGCGACAAGTCGCGCCTCACGCGGGATCCGGCGGTGCTCGCCGAGTACGCGCGGGCGGCGCTCGGGCGGACGATCACCGCCCCGCACCTCGACGCGGCGATGCGCCTGCGGGCGATCTCGCTCGACCCGGCGATCGAGCAGGAGATCGGCGAATCCCTGGCCCAGACGCCCGACGGCGAGCAGCTGGCGATGGAGCCCTCGCGCGCGCAGGCGCTGGTGTCGGCCCTCGACCAGCAGCTCGGCTCGGCCCTTGCCCAGGGCGCGCGGCCGGTCCTGCTCTGCTCGGGCCGCGCCCGCCGCCACCTACGGCGACTGTGCGAGCAGTCGCTGCCGCAACTGACTGTCTGTTCCTACAACGAGATCGTGCCCGGAGTCCGGGTCGAGAACATGGGGGTTGTCCAGGTATGAGCGACGTACTCGTTCCGACGGAGACGAAGACCTATCGAGGGGCATCGATCGAGGAGCTGCTGCCACAGATCCGCGCCGAGCTCGGGCCGGAGGCGGTGATCGTGAGCCGCCGCGAGGGATTGATCGGCGGCGTCGCCGGCTTCTTCCAGAAGAAATGCGTGGAGGTCGACGCGCGCCCGGGAGGGCCGCGGATCGACGTCTATGACGATGGCGGGGACCAGCCGGAAACCGTGATCGAGCCGCCCGCGGTGAGCGAACCGCAGATCGTCCGCAACGACGCGGCAACCCGCGAGGGCCTCGAAACCCCCGCGGTACGGCGTCTCGTCAGCGAAGCGAAGCCATTTGCGGACCTGCTCGAGGAGATGACCCCCCCTCTGCACGCTTGTCTTCCATACGAAGACAAGCGTGCAGAGGGGGTGGCGAGGACGGAGGGAGAGGCGGAGCCGAAGCGGATCGCTTCGCTGCGCGAAGGCATGGTCGCGGCGGGGCTCGGGGCCGACCTCGCGGCCGACGTCGTCGACGCGGTGGTCGCCAACGTCGCCCCCTTCGCCACCCCGAGCCGGCTGCGCACCCTGGTCCGCAACGAGCTCGCGCTGCGGCTGCCGGTCGCCCCGGCGCCCGGGGCGGGGCGGCGCCACCTGGCGGTCGTCGGCCCGGCCGGGACCGGCAAAACCGCCGCGGTCGCCCGCGTCGCCGCCGCCCACGCGGCAGCCGGCCAGGACGTCGCCTGCCTGACGCTCGAACCCGCCGACGGCGGCGCGGCGCTGCGGGCGATGCTCGAGGGCTCGGGCGTCGGGGTCGAAGCGATCTCCTACGAGGACCTTGCGGTCGCCCTGCTCGGCGCGTCCGCGCAGTTGGTCCTGATCGACACGCCCGCGGCGGCGCCGAGCAGCGGGGTCACGGTCGAGTCCTTGGGCGCGACGCTCGGCGCCGCCGGAGTCGACGAGATCCACCTGGCGGTGCGCGCCGGCACCGCGTCCCCGGCCGCGGTCGAGATGCACGAGAGCCTCAAGGGCCTCGCGCCGAACCGGATCCTGGTCAGCGCCGCCGCCGACACCAGCTACATCGGCGCCGCGGTCGACGTCGCGAT
>JAFDWD010000527.1 GCA_018268695.1 Actinomycetota bacterium | reverse complement strand
CGGGCGCCGATCGCCTTGCGGATGCCGATCTCCCGGGTCCGCTCGGTGACGCTGACCAGCATGATGTTCATCACGCCGATCCCGCCGACCAGCAGCGAGATCGCCGCCACCCAGGTGAGCAGGGTGGTGAAGACGGATTCGCTCGAGCTCGAGGCTTCGATGATCGAGCTCTGGTTGGTCACCGAGATCCCTTCGGTGACTTCGTGGCGCGCGTCGAGGATCTGCGTGACCTGGGCTTCGGCTTCCTCGACCGCGTCCTTGTCGGTCGCCTCGACCAGCAGCGAGCTCAGTTCGCCGTAGCCGGAGAGCGTGTCTTCGACCGCGGTGATCGGCGCGATCACGCCGTCGTCCTGATTCGAGGTGCCGCTCGAGCCCTTCGACTTGGTGATCCCGACCACCTGGTAGTTGATCCCGTTCACCTGCATCGTCTTGCCCAGCGCGCTTTCGCCGGCGAACAGTTCGGAGGCCACTTCGGGGCCGATCACCGCCACCCGCGCCCGTTCCTTCACCTCCGCCGCGGTGATGAAGGTCCCGTATTCGACTTCGTAGTTGCGGGCTTCCGCGTAGGCGGGCGTGGTGCCGACGAATTCGCCCGGTTCGTAGCTCGAGGAGCCGTAGACGAGTTCGGTGCCGCTGGCGTTCACCACCGGGGCGACGCTCTTGATCGCAGGCGCCCGTTCGGTGTCTTCCAACGCTTCGACGTCGGCCTTTTCCAGGGTCACGGTGGAGGTCGCGGCGCCGGCCGTGCTGACGCCGGCCGAAGAGGTGACGGTAAGCGTGTCGGAGCCGAGCGCGTCGATCGATTCCTGGACCGCGTCGGAGGAGCCCTTGCCGACCGCGATCAGGACGATCACCGAGGCGATCCCGATCGTGATCCCGAGCACGGTCAGCGCCGTGCGCAGGCGATGGGACATCAGCCCGGTCCAGGCGGTCCGCAGGGTCTCGACCGCCATCAGACAGCCACCCCTCCCAGCAGCTCGTCGCGGACGATCCGCCCGTCGGCCAGCCGCACCAGCCGTTCGGCGTGGTCGGCGACCTCGTCCTCGTGGGTGATCATCACCACCGTCCGGCCACTGCCGTTCAGATCCTCGAAGATCGCCAGCACGTCCTCGGTCGAGCGCGAATCGAGGTTGCCGGTCGGCTCGTCGGCGAGGATCAGCGCCGGGTTGGTGACGATCGCGCGGGCGATCGCCACCCGCTGTTGCTGGCCCCCGGAGAGCTCGGTCGAGCCGTGGTCGAGGCGCTTGCCCATCCCGACCGCCTCCAGCGCGCGCACGGCGCGGTGGCGCCGCGCGCTCCGTGACAGCCCGGCGTAGACGAGCGGCAATTCGACGTTCGCCCGCGCCGAGATCTTCGGCACCAGGTTGAAGCCCTGGAAGACGAAGCCGAT
This sequence comes from Actinomycetota bacterium, assembly GCA_018268695.1. Next base: position 2,807 of record JAFDWD010000527.1, on the reverse strand, counting down.
CTTGCGGTTGCGCAGGTCGGAGAGGTCGTCTTCGTCGAGCCGGCCGACGTCGGTCCCGTCGAGGAAGTAGCGGCCCGAGGTCGGGGCGTCGAGACAACCGAGGGTGTTCATCAGCGTCGACTTGCCGCTTCCCGAAGGACCCATGATCGCGACGTACTCGCCGCGCTCGATCGTCAGCGAGACGCCGCGCAGGGCCCGCACCAGGGTCCGGCCCATCGTGTAGGTGCGGACCAGCCTCTCGATCCGGATGACCGGCTCCTCGCCGCGACCGCTCACGGGCCGCCTCCGGGGAAGCCGCCGCTCGGTGGCCCACCGCTGAACCCGCCGGCGCTGGGGAAGCCGCCGAGGGTCGCGGCGCCTTCGGAGCTTTCGCCGCCGGTGGTCGTGGTCGCCACCGTCGCTTCCGGCAGGATCACCGTTTCGCCGACCTTGAGGCCGCTGACGATCTCGGTCGTTTCGTCGCCTTCGAGGCCGGTCTTCACCGACTTGGTGACTTCCTTCCCGTCTTCTTCGACCGTCACCGAGCTGCCTGAGAGCGCTTCGCTCGAGACCGTGACCGCGTTCTTCACCTGTTCGACGACGACTTCGGCGCTCGCCGACATCCCCGCCCGGACGCCCTTGGCGCTCTGGGTGAGAAGGATCGTCGCCGGATATTCGACGACGCCGCTGCTTTCGCTCGGCAGGACGCTGACCTTGGTCACTTCGCCCGCCAGTTCGGTCCCTTCCATCGAGTCGATCGAGACGGTCGCCGTCTGGCCCTCGCGCACCTTGCCGATGTCGGCCTCGCTGAAGCTGACTTCCATCTTCAGCCGGTGGAGCTGGGCCAGCACGATGAAGGCGGATCCCGAGCCCGAGCCCGTGGATTCGCCGCCGGTGGCCCCGAGCGAGGAGGATTCGGAGGTGCCCCCACCGCTCGAGGATCCACCGGAGACGGTTTCGCCGACCGACCCCGAGACGGAGGCGATCGTGCCGGAGATCGGCGCGCGCAAGGTCGTTTCGCGGACTTCCTGACGGGCGCTCTTTACCGTGAGTTCGGCCTCGCGCAGGTTCGCTTCGGCGGTCGGCAGGCTGACGGTCGCACCGCCGCCGGCAGCGGCCGATTCGCTCGCTTCGCCGGTCGAGCTCGACTGCGAGCTCGAGCCCCCCACCGCGGCGCCGCCCGCTTCCCCCGACGTCGTTTCTTCTTCCTTCGGAGTCGCGGCAGCAGCCCGCTTGGCTTCTTCGCGGGCCCGCTTCGCTTCTTCGCGAGCTTTCTTGGCTTCTTCCTTCGCCTTCTTGACTTCTTCCCGGGCGGAGCTTTCGCCTTCCACCGCGGGTTCTTCCCCGGTCGTCCCTTCCGTTTCCGTCGCCGGGGCTTCCGTGGGAGTCGCGGCTCCTTCGGTCGTCGTCAGGTCGACGAGGACCGAGTGCGCGCCGCCCTCGTAGGCGACTTCTTCGCTTTCTTCTTCTTCGGCTTCCGCGGCCGCTTCGACCGATTCTTCGGCTTCGATCAACGCCGCCTCGGCGGATGCCAGGCCGGCCCGCGCCGAGCTCGAGTCGACCCGGGCGAGCACCTGGCCCTTCTTCACCTTCTCGCCCGCCTTGGCGTCGATCGCGGTGACTTCGCCGGAGGCGCCGAAGCTGAGTTCGACCTTCTGCGCCGGTTCCAGGGTGCCGTTGCCGGAGACGGTCGACTGGACGACGCCCTTGCCGACGGTCGCGGTGCGTTTGCTCGCCGCCGAGCTGGTCGAGGAGCCGCCGCCGAGGGTGGCGCCGGCGATGACGACCAGCGCCAGGGCGACGATCGCCAGCCCCCACTCGAGCGGGCGTCGCGGCAGGTGCAGGCGCTCGGGACGACGGGGACGGGGGATCTGAAAGCGGGGCCGGGATCTCACCCGGGCGATGCTTCCGGGCGACACTCAAGACGATCTGTCGGAATCCTGGGGCTTCGCTGAGAGTGAGGCGGCCTCGGATCGCGATTGCCGGGGGCGCCGATCGTGGCGGATCGGCGGGTCGAGAAGAATAGGGACATGGACGAGGACGCCCAACGCCGCCGCTACCGGGTCGCCGCCCTCGCGATCGGCCTGCCGATCCTGGCGGGGCTGATCATCGCGGCGCTCGTCAACTTCCTCGGCGGCGAAGAAACCGAGGTGACGACGCCGAAGGGCGAGGAACGGATCGAACGCCGGTTGGTCGAAGCCGCGGCCCCGGCCGAAGCCGGGACGCCGACGCCCCGGGTGCGCCTCACCGAAGCGGGCAGTGGGAAGGCGTTCGACAGCAGCTCGCTGGGAGGCGATCCCTACGCGGTCGTCTTCCTCGACAGTCGCTGCGAGGGGTTCGGCGGCCTCCTCTACCGGGTCGCGAACGAAATCGGGGCGGGCGAAGGAGCGGTGTTGGCGATCTCCGCCGACCCGGCGGTCGACTCGCCCGCCGCCGCGGCCGGCTTCGTCTCCCAGAATCATCTGAAGCCCGGCGGGCCGGTCCATTTCCTGATCGGCGACGAAACCGAACTACGCGGCTACTGGAACGCCTGGGGCTTCGACGGGCCGGCGGCGACGTGCGCCGAGTCGATCCCCGTCCACCTCGTCTCCGGGGCGGGCAAGAACACCGGCGTGCTCGACGTCGAGCCGGACTCCCCCGCCACCCTCATCACCGACCCGCTGGGCGGCATGACCCGGTAGGAGGACGGCAGTTCCGGTGGTAGCTTCGGCGTGGGTTCCTACAACGCCGAGATATCGAGGAGAGTGCGTCATGGCCGAAACGCTGAAAGGTGCCTGCCTCTGCGGCAGCGTCGCCTACGAGGTCACCGATCCGGAGGCGATGGGCGT
>JAFDWD010000526.1 GCA_018268695.1 Actinomycetota bacterium | reverse complement strand
CCGCGGTGCTGCTGATCAGCTTCATCCCGATGTTCCTGGTCGCGGGCGGCTACTACTACATGAACAAAGCCGACCCGGACTGCGGCACCAGCTTCTCCTGGGTCACCAAGGCGATGGGCCCGCAGATCGGCTGGATGGCAGGCTGGGCGATCGTCGTCGCCGACGTGATCGTGATGGCGAACCTGGCGCAGATCGCCGGCCTCTACACGTTCGAGCTCTTCGGCTGGACCGCGGCGGCCGAATCGACCGTCGCCGTGACCTTGGTCGGCGTGCTCTGGATCGTGATCATGACCTGGATCGTGGTGATCGGGATCGAGCTCTCGGCCCGCACCCAGGTCGGCCTCCTGGCGGCGGAGATCTTCACCCTCGCGCTCTTCGCCATCGTCGCCCTGGTCAAGGTCTACGCGGGCAGCGCCCCGTCGACCTCGATCCACCCTTCGCTCTCCTGGATCAACCCCTTCTCGCTGAGCCCGAGTGAGATCTCCGCCGGGATGTTGCTGGCCGTGTTCATCTATTGGGGCTGGGACTCGACCGCGACCGTCAACGAGGAGACCGAGGACCCGAGCGAGGCGCCCGGCAAGGCGACCGTGATCTCGACCCTGATCCTGCTCGCGATCTACGTCGTGGTCGCGTTCGCCGCGCAGGCCTACGCCGGCGTCGACTCGCTGGTCAAGAACCAGGAAGACGTGCTCTCGAGCCTCGGCACCGAGGTCTTCGGCTCACCGCTCGACAAGCTGCTGATCATCGCCGTGCTGACCTCGGCCGCCGCCTCGACTCAGACGACGATCCTGCCGACCGCGCGGACGACGCTCTCGATGGCGCGCGCGAAGGCACTGCCGGGCAGCCTCGGCAAGGTCCACCCGCGCTTCTTCACCCCGCACGTCTCGACCATCCTGATGGGGTCGCTGTCGATCGTCTGGTACGTCGGGCTGACCATCGTCAGCGAAGACATCCTCTTCGACAGCCTCGCGGCGCTGGGCCTGATGATCGCCTTCTACCTCGGGCTGACCGGCTTCGCCACCACCGTCTACTACCGGCGCGAGCTGCTGCGCAGCGTCAAGAACTTCTTCTTCATCGGCGTCGGGCCCACGCTGGGCGGGGCGATCCTCTTCTACCTGCTGATCAAGAACGGGATCGAACTGGCCGATCCGGCGAACTCCGAATCGGGCAACTCGTGGCTCGGGATCGGCCCGCCGCTGGTGATCGCGGTCGCCTTCGGGATCCTCGGCTTCCTACTGATGGGATTGCAGTGGCGCAAGGTTCCGGACTTCTTCCGCCGCCGCCCGACCGTGGTCCCGGCAGGTTTCCTCGAGGGTGAAGCGCCGGCTCCCGGCCCGACCGGAGTGGCCGAGTGATGGGGTCGCTGGTGGTCGGATACGACGGCTCGGCGTGCGGCGAAGCGGCCCTCGAAGAGGCGCTGCGGCTCGCACCCGCGCTGGGCGACGACGTCACCGTCGTCTTCGGCTACGCGCCGCCCGGCCCCTGGGGCGGCGAGATCGTCGAACACGAGGAGGCGATCGAGGAACTTGGGGAGAAGGTGATGGGGAAGGCACGCGAACAGGCGGCGAAGGCGAACGCCGAGATCCGCCAGGAGCTCCTTCCGAAACGGGCGGTCGAGGCATTGGTCGAGGTCGCCGAACGAAAAGACGCGAGAATGATCGT
>JAFDWD010000525.1 GCA_018268695.1 Actinomycetota bacterium | reverse complement strand
CTTGTCTCGCTATGCGAGACAAGCGTGCAGGGGGCTGGCTGTGGCCGTCGCCGAGACGGCCGGGGTATGAGAGGTGTGGAGCAAGTGCGACACCGTCCCGGGAGACGCGCGGGAGATGCCACGAAGTCCACGCCTCCGTGCGTGAGAGCGTGAGAAGTCCTGGGTTCGTTGCGTGTTGCACAACACCGAATCCATCGCTGCGTGGATTGACCACACCCTGGTGTGGTCAAAGTCGACAGCGCGTTCCGGGCCGCGATCCGATGCCCGAAACCGTCACCGAAGTCCACGGAGAGCGACAGAAGGCGCGAGGAAGCGTGGAGTTCTCACGCTCTTCGTCGACGGATCGGCCGAGGTGTGGCCTCTCACGCACGAACCCTCGGAGGAACACCGCACTTCCTGTCGTCCTGGGCGTCTCATCGCGGTCACAGCCAGCCAGGACCGCGATGAGACGCCCAGGACACCGCAGCTATGACTGCCGCCGCCCCCCGACCGGACCGCCGAGGCGCGCGTTCAGGTTGCGGCGCAGCCACCAGTAGGCGCCGAGGGAGGAGAAGACGAAGATGATCTCGACCAGGATCAGGAGGCCGCGGATGCTCGGCACGAAGGCGATCAGGCCGAGGATGATGATGATGCCGACGACGGTCTGGATGCGCATGAAGCGGAGCGTCGTCTCGATCTGACGGCGCATCGCGGCTTCTTCGGCGGACGGGTCCGGAGCGGGTGCGGGGTCGGCGACGGGTTCGGTCCCGGCGATCAGGTCCGGCTTCGGATCGGCTTCGGCAGCCGACTCCTCTTCGGAGCGGTCTTCGGTCACGGGGCGACCTTCGTCGTCGAGCTCATACGGATCGGGCACGTTTGCAGCCTATTCAGGTTTCGCGATCCCAGCGCTCCACGATCGGCTTCGGGTCGATCGGGACGCCGTCCACGTGGATCTCGATGTGGAGCTGGCAGCCGACCGTGCGGGCATTGCCGGTCTTGCCGACCTCGCCGACCCTCTCCCCCGCCCAGACGCGTTCGCCCTCGTGGACGCGCGGCGGCTCCTTCATGTGCGCGTACATGTAGGTGCGGTGTTCGCCCTGGCCGTGGATCAGCAGGTAGTTGCCGTAGAGGATCGGGTCGTAGCCGACTTCGCGGACCTTGCCGGTCACGGCGCTCACCAGTTCGGTCCCGCAGGCGGCGAGGAGGTCGAAGCCTTCGTGGATCCGGCCGCCGCTGCGGGGCGCGTGGAATTCGCCGACCGGGCCGCGTTCGGCATGCGGCCCGCGGATCGGGAAGACGTATTTGAAGTACCGGATCGCCCCGTCCTTCGCGCCCAGCGGCACGAAGGCGGACGCCGAGGCGGGAACCGCGAGGACTACCAGCGCTACGGCGAGAAACCGCTTAGTGGTGATCAATGACGCGGTCGACGATGTTGTACTCCTTCGCCTCGTCCGCGCTCATGAAGTAGTCGCGCTCGGTGTCTTTGGTGACCTTCTCGAAATCCTGCCCGGTGTGGTGGGCGATGATCTCGTCGAGGCGCCGGCGCACGTCGATGATCTCTTTGGCGTGGATCTCGATGTCCGTCGCCTGGCCCTGGAAGCCGGCCGAGACCTGG
>JAFDWD010000524.1 GCA_018268695.1 Actinomycetota bacterium | reverse complement strand
GCACCGGCCGCGCGCCACCGTAGCCGGAGAGGTGGTCGAGCGTCGACTCGGTCAGCTCCCGCTCGTGCCCGATCCCGTACATGATCTGCAATTCGGGATGGTCCCGGCACACCTCGAGGATGAAGCGCATGAAATCGCGCGCCTCCTGGTCGAAGCCGAGCGTGTGCAGCGCCCAGAGGCTGAAGGTCGAGTCGCGCACCCAGCTGTAGCGGTAGTCCCAGTTGCGTTCGCCGCCGGGCGCCTCCGGCAGCGAGGTGGTCGCGGCGGCGACGATCGCCCCGGTCGGGTGGTAGGTCAGCCCCTTGAGGACGAGCGCCGAGCGCTGCAGGTGGATGCGCCAAGGGTGGTCCGGGAAATCGCCGTGGCGCAGCCAGAGGCGCCAGAATTCCTCCGTCGCGGCGATCCGTTCGTGCGCCTCCTCGGCGTCGGCCGGGCCGCTCAGCCCCGCCTCACCCCAGCTCATCGCGACGAACGCGCGCTCCCCGTCGCGCAGGTGCCGCTGCCCGCGCACGACGCCGTCCCCGATGGTCAGGTGCAGGTCGGTCCGCAGCTCCAACGGCAGCCCGTTCTCACCGCGGGCGACCAATTCCCCCGGCATCTCGTCGCCCTCCGTCCAGGTCGCCGCGCTGCGTCCGTAATCGAAGCGCGGCAGGCACTCCATCTCCACGTCGACCTCGCCGTCGATGCAGACGATCGAGCGCAGCAGCGAGTGGTCGGACTCGTGGGAGACGATCGGCGTGCTCTCGCTCGGGTCCCAGGAGGCGATCGAAAGCGCGTCGTTGACCACCATCCAGCCGGTGTCGGTGACCCAGGTCGTCTCGACCACCAGCGTCCCCGGGCGGTAACGGCGGCTGATCGGGACGACGACCCCGGGCGGGCGCAAGGTGAGGCGGCCCGCGCCGCGGTCGAGCAGCGCGGCGAAGACGCTCGGCGAGTCGAAGCGGGGGAGGCAGAGCCACTCGACCGCGCCGTCGAAGGAGACCAGCGCCGAGGTATGGCAGTCGGAGAGGAAGCCGTAACCGCCGATGGTGGGAAAGCTGTCTGGGGCGCTCGGGCTGCCTGGCACGGCGGCAAGCTAGCACCGCGGGGG
>JAFDWD010000523.1 GCA_018268695.1 Actinomycetota bacterium | reverse complement strand
CCGGGATCGCGAAGGCGGCCAGCGCACGGATCAGCCGCCCCCGGTAGAGCGGCCCGTCCGAGGGCGCCAGGGCGAGGACGAACGACGGGATGCCGATCGTCAGGAAGGCGGCCATGGTGAGGTGGCGGGGGAGGAATGGGAAGGCGAAGCCGGGCACTGCGACGAGGACGATCAGGGTCGCGGCGTAGACCGACTTGGTCAGGTAGAGGCGACCGAGCCGGTGGATGTTGCGGGCGATGCGGCGCCCCTCGCCGACCGCCTCCGGCAGCCGTTTGAACTGGTCCTTGATGAGGACGACGTCGGCGACGCCCTTGGTCACCTGCGTCCCGGAGCCCATCGCGACCGCCATCCGCGCCTGCTTCAGCGCCGGCACGTCGTTGACCCCGTCGCCGATCATCGCCACGTAGCGCCCGGCGTCGACCAGCGCCCGCACCAGCGCTTTCTTCTGCTCCGGCTTGATCCGGCAGAAGATCGTGTTGGCGACGACGATCTCCTGCAGGCGCTCGGGATCGTCGGGGAGGTCGGGTCCCTCGACCACGCCCGCGTCGCGCGGCACGCCGACCGCGTAGGCGACCGCGGTCACGGTCGCCGCCGCGTCGCCGGAGATCAGCTTCAGGTCGACTTCCTGGTCGCGCATGAAGGCGATCGTCTCGGCGGCGTCTTCGCGCAGCGTCTCTTCCAGCACGATCAGAGCGACCGGGATGAGGCGCGGCGCCGGGCTGACGGCGGCGTCCTCGGGCAGCTCCTCGCCGGTGCGCCCGAAGGCGACCACGCGCCGCCCCGCCGAGGTTTCCTCGCGCAGCTTCCCCGCCATCCCCGGGGACAGGACCAGTGCGCCGGCCTCTTCGAGGATGTCGGGCGCTCCCATCACGAAGGTGCCGCCGCCCGCTCCGTCTCCCGCCAGCGACACGCCCGACCACTTCCACTCCGAGGAGAACGGGACCTCGGCGGTCACGCTCCCCGGATCGCCGGGGTAGCGGGCGGCGATCGCCTCCAGCGTCCCGTTGCGGCTGCCCGCGCTCGCCGCGAAGCGCCCCAGCACCGCCGCGCCGACCGCCGGGTCGACGTCGTCGGCGAACTCGACCCCGCGCAGGTTCAGCTCGCCCTGGGTCAGCGTGCCGGTCTTGTCGACGCAGATCGTGTCGACCGAGGCGAGGCTCTCGGTCGCGCTCATCTGCTGGATCAAGGTGTCCCGTTTCGCCAGGCGCACGGCGGCGACGGCGAAGGTGACGCTCATCAGCAGCACCAGCCCCTCGGGGATCAGCGTCACCAGGCCCGCGGTCGCCGTCTCGGCGGCGGAGTGCAGGCCGACGGCGCGGATCTTCAGGCTGATGATCAGCAGGATCGCCAGCGGGATCATCGTGTAGGTGGACACGATGATCACCCGGTTCACCTCCTCCTGCAGCGGCGAGAGTGGGTGGCGGAACTGTTTCGCCTCGCCCGCCAGTCGACCCGCGTAGCTGCGCTCGCGCACCGCCTCGATCTCGTAGTGGCCGGAGCCGGAGGTGACGAAGGAGCCGGAGAGGACCTCGTCGCCGCGGTCCTTGCGGATGCCGTCGGCCTCGCCGGTGAGCATCGACTCGTCGAGCGTGAGGCCGCGGCTGGAGACGATGCGCCCGTCGGCGACGAGCTGGTCGCCGGGGTCGAGCACGACGAGGTCGCCGGGGACCACCTCGTCGGCGAGCAACTCGACCGGGCTTCCGTCGCGGATCACCTGCGCCCGCGGCGCCACCAGCACCGCGACTTCGTCGAGCGTCTTCTTCGCGTTCAGCTCCTGGCGGATCCCGATGTAGGAGTTGATCACCGCGATCAGGCCGAAGAGCGAGTCCGCGTACAGGCCCAGCGCCATGTCGAAGACGAAGAAGACCGCGATGATCGCGTTGAACAGCGTGAAGACGTTGCCCGCGATGATGCTCGAGGTCGAGCGTGAGCTCGTCTCCGGAGGGTCACCCAACTTGCGCAGGCGCGCCTTGGCCTCCTGGCTCGAAAGGCCGGTATCCGGAGTCGCGGTTGCGGTGGCCACGGGTCTATTGAATAGGGTTGCGTCGGATGGGGGTGAAGCTGGGCGTCAATCTGGGCTATTGGGGAATCGGGCCGGCCGGCGAGGAGGCCCTCGAGCTCGTGCGCGCGGCCGAGGGTCTGGGCTATGAGTCGGTCTGGGTGGCGGAGTCCTACGGCTCCGACGTGACCAGCGTGCTGGCCTGGTTGGCGGGGCAGACGAAGACGATCAATCTCGGCGCGGCGATCATGCAGGTACCCGCCCGGCCGCCCGCCGCCGCCGCGATGGCCGGGGTGACGATCGACAAACTCTCCGGCGGGCGCTTCATCTTCGGCTTCGGGCCGAGAGGCCCCCAGGTATCGGAAGGCTGGTACGGGGTGCCCTACGCGAAGCCGTGGGGGCGGACCCGCGAGTACATCGAGGTGGTGCGGAAGATCGTCGCCCGCGAAGGGCCGCTGGAGCACCACGGCACCCACTACGACCTGCCGCTCGAGGGCGG
>JAFDWD010000522.1 GCA_018268695.1 Actinomycetota bacterium | reverse complement strand
GGGGTCGCCAGCTCCAGGTGGTGGCGCGCGGCGACCTCGGGGACGACGCCGCCGAAGCCCGCGTGGGCGGCCGCCTGCGAGGAGATCCCGTTCGAGAGGATCCGCCCGCCGTCGAGCACGGCGGCGCAGGTGTCGTCGCAGGAGGTCTCGATCGCCAGCAGCACCGCGGATTCCTCAGGTCAATCCAGCCACATGATCAGGGCGTCCTCGCCGTTGTCGTGGTAGTACCGGGGACTCACGCCGGCGGAGCGGAAGCCGAAGTATTCGTACATGCCGATCGCCCGGTGGTTGGAGACGCGCACCTCGAGCGTGAACGGCAGCTGGTTGCGGCCCTCCTCGAAGAGGCGCCGCAGGAGCGCGCCGGCGACGCCGCGGGCGCGGTGATCGGGCGACACGGCGACGTTCATCAGGTGCCAGACCTGGTCGTAGCGCGAGCAGACGACATAGCCCGCGAGCTCGTCGCCGCGCATCGCCGCCAGGCAGATGCCGCTGGGCTTCGACAGCTCCAGCACGAACATCGCCAGCGACCACGGGGTCGGGAACGAGCGACGCTCGATCGAGATCACGTTCGGCAGGTCCGAGTAGGCGAGCCGGCGCACCCGCGTCTCGCCGGCGGCCCGGCTTTCAATCTGCTCTCTGGAAAGAATCTCGCTCACGCCAACGCTCCGCGTCTGGAGGTCTGAGGTAGATCGGTTCGAGCGAGTCGGAGCCCGTCCCTGCCGCCGCCAGGGCGCAGATGTGGCGCGCCGCGACCTTGTGGACGGGATCGGCGTCGTCCGGGATACGGATGCCACCGGCTCCTTCCAACTCGTCACGAAAGCGTATCGCCCCGGAACCGCCGACCGAAGGGGGCGCCGACAGCTCCCCCAGCCGCTCGGCCAGCGCCTCGGGACGCATCACCGCGGGCTCCCACAGCCTCGCGCCCCCCGCGTCGTAGAGGGCGACGAAGACCTCACCGCGGTAGCCGTCGAGGACGGCGAGGCGCTCGCCGGTTGCCCCTGCCTCTCCGATCCCGGCACCGAGGGCGTCGAGGGTCGAGACCCCGCGCGCCGGCAGGCCGAGGCCGAGGGTCAGGCCTTTGGCGGTGGCGATCCCCACCCGCAGACCGGTGAACGAGCCCGGTCCCAGCCCGACCGCGACCAGGTCGACGGCCTCCCATCCGCCGGCGGCGTCGGCGCAGCGCTCGACCTCGGCGAGAAGGCCGGTGGCGTGCAGCGGCCGGCCGCGCTCGGAGAGCCCGAGGTGCGCCTCGGTGATGACCTCCCCATCGCGCCAGGCAGAGGCCGCGGTGTCGGGGGTCGCGGTGTCGAAGCCGACGACGACCAGGGCGTTCGCCTTCCTTCGCCGCCTACTTCACGCGAAAGACGGAGGTGCCGACTTTCTTGCCTTTGACGAACCAGGTGACCTGATGGCGACCGGGGGTCGTCGAGGTGATCTTGTTCACGTAGAGGGTTCCCTGCTGAGCTTCCTGCGGTTTTTCGGTGCAGAGATGTTCCGCCTTCGGGAACTTCACGCAGACCGTGTATTTCACGTCGGCCTTCAGGCTTTTGAAGAACGCGCCCTTCTTGCTCCCGACCGGGCACACCGTCGCCGGCTTCGCCTTCCGCGACAGCCCGCAGGCGATGTAGTGCTTGAACGCGGGGCCCGAGCTGGGGGCTTTCTTCGCCGGC
>JAFDWD010000521.1 GCA_018268695.1 Actinomycetota bacterium | reverse complement strand
TGCGCACCGAACTCGACCTGGTCGTCACCGCCCAGCAGGTCCGCAGCTACAAGCCGGACCCGGTCCACTTCAAAGAGTGCGCCCGCCGCATCGGCTGCAAAAAAGGCTGGCTGCACATCGGTTGCAACTACACCACCGATATCGCGCCGGTGCTCAAGATGAACGTCCCGGTCATCTGGGTGAATCGCCACGACGAGAAACTCGAAGGCCGCAAAGCACCGTCGGCGACGGTGAAAAACTTCCGCGAGGCCGTCGCCAAGCTCGGCGCGTCCTGAGCGCCTTTTAGTTTTCAGAGCGCAACTCCGTCCCCGGACGGAGGTTTTTCCTCGCGAGGGGCGTAAAGCTCCGGTAGCTCCATGAATATGTCCGTATTCAGAACCCAGTCTTGGCGTGGAGGCGCCGCGACGCGCCTGGTCGCGGCGCTCGCCGTCTGCGCGCTCGTCATCGGCCTGGTCCTGCTCGCCACCGACGACGCGCGCGCGGCGCGTGCCAAGGCCTCGGAACTGCAGAAACCGAGCTTCGTCGTGATCCAGACCGACGACCAGACGCTGGAAGAGCTCTACGACGGCGTCCGGATGCTGAACGGCAACGAAGAATTCGCGATGCCGAACACGCTGCAGATGCTCGGCGAACAGGGGGTGACCTTCACCCGTTACTACACCCCCTACAGCCTCTGCGCGCCGTCCCGGGTCAGCCTCCTGACCGGGCGCTACGCCCACAACAACCACGTCCAAGGCAACGTTCCGCCGAACGGCGGCTGGACCGGCTTCCAGTCCCGCCTCGCCTACTCGCACAACCTCGCGACCTGGCTGCAGGGCGCCGGCTACCGCACCATCCACATCGGCAAGATCCTCAACGGCTACGGCGACGCGCCCTACAGCCCCGGGACCGAAGTGCCGCCCGGCTGGAGCTCGTGGCACACGATCCTGAACTCGGACACGAACCACTTCGCCTACGGCTACCTGCTGAACAACAACGGGGTGGTCGAAGGCCCGTACGGAAACTCCGGCTCCTGGGAAACGCGCGAATACGGCGCGATCGACGACGCGGGCTGCCCCTATGCGCCGCTCAACGGCCAGCCCTGCTACTTCGAGACCGACAAGTTCAACGCGCTGGCGGCCGAAGAACTGGCGGCGACCTCGCCCGAACAGCCCTTCTACATGCAGGTCGATTACACGGCACCGCACGGGGACTTCCGCAAACCCGCCGGGCCGCAGCCCGCGACGCGGGACATCGGCCGCTTCTCCGGCGCCCCGCTCCCGGTCGGCCGCGCCGAAGGCTTCAACGAGGGCAACGTCAACGACAAGCCCCGCTTCATCCGCGAAGCGCCCTACCTCAGCGCCCAGGAAATCCACACCTACCGCGTCTACTACCAGAACTGCCTGAACGCG
>JAFDWD010000520.1 GCA_018268695.1 Actinomycetota bacterium | reverse complement strand
TCGAGATCGACACGGCGAAGATCAGCTGGGAGAAGCTCGGCGCGGTGCCTAGGTGGACCTGGTAGACCAGCGTGGCCGGATGGAGCACCAAGGCGGCGCCGATCCCGACCAGCGCGAGCTGGGTGAAGAGATCGAGCACCGCGAGGCCGATGTTCAGGTTCGCCGACTCCCCCAGCCCGCGGATGTTCAAGACGGCGAGCACGGCGATCGTCGCGACGCCGCCGATCACGTCGCCGGGCGCATGCCCGAGCGCCGGGAAGAACGCGGCGATGTAGTGCGGGACGAAGAAAGCGCTGATCGCGATCGTCAGGATGTAGTCCAGCGAGAGCCCCCAGCCGGCAATGAAGGAGACGACCTCGTTGAAGGCATGCCGCGCGAACGACGAGGAGCCGCCGGCCTCGGGAAACATCGCGGCGCCCTCCGCGTAGGTCTTCGCGGTGAGCGCAAAGAGCCCGCCGGCGAAGAGGAAGACGACGGGCGTCAGCCCCAGCGCGTGCGCCGCGACCAAGCCCAGCGCGTAGTAGATCGAAGACCCGACGTTGCCGTAGGCGGTCGCGAAGAGCCCCGGCACCCCGACGGTTTTCTGCAGTCCTCTCGCCTTCAGCTTGGCCAATGTGGATCGACCTTCGATGGTCGATCCACCGGCGTGAAGGCCGCATGAAGGTTCGGCCCGGCGGTATCAAGATCTTGTGAAGATCCCGCCATACAGAGGATCTACACGTTCCGAAAAGGATTTCCCTTTCAAAGGTGGAATCCCACACCGCCCTCGACCCGCCAGAGAAGAGAGACGGATGAACACCAGGATCGCTGACTCCACCCCAGTGCGCATCGCCCTCCTCGTGACGACCGCCTTGCTCCTCGCGCTCGTCGCCGCCCCGCTTGCCAAGGCGTCGGACACTTTCAGGTTCGACAACGAAACCGGGGTCACGTTTTTCTCCAACGCCGGGGACAACCTGGAAGAAGGCTGCTGGTACAACCCCACCGGCGTCCTCCGCGAAGGTGAATACAGCTCCACGACCGGCTCGATCACCGGCCAGGTCGGCTGGAGCTGTGAAAGCGAGGAATGGGGTGCCAACCTCGAATTCGGCCTGGTCGCGCAAGGCGAAGGCGTCGGCATCTTCGAGTTCGTCGCCAGAGACCCGCTCATCGGAGATTCTTCCGTCAGCTGCCCCAGCGTTGGCGCCGAAATTCCCGAATCGAGGGGCGAGGCGCCGATCGAACGGTTCATGACCTCGGAAGCCGAAGGTGATGTCTGCATCGTGGAATGGGTGCCCGGAGTCAGCGCGAGCGACCTCTCCCTCAGCACGGCCATCTCCCGGCCGAAGGCCGGCCACGTCCGGATCATCGACAGCCTTGCCCGCGTCTTCGGTGGCAAGGCCCACGTCCGGGTGCAGGTCTTCGGCGTCGGTCACGCCCGCCACGACGAGAACCTGGTCCTCCGCGACGACAACGGGGAACTGCTCGGCCGCGCGAGCCGGGAGCTCCGGGTCGGCGACAAGCCGCAGGCGATCGCCGTTCCCCTCCCGGACGCGGTGCTGAAGACCCTCGCGAAAGGGAAGGATCTTCGGATCAACGCCGCCGTCCAGATCGACAGCCCAGGCGGGACCGGGGACACCACGCCCCAGCTCGTATTGAGCGAGCGGCAGGCCGCCCACCACTGAACGACCGCCCGGGGCGCCAGCGGCCTCCATCACGCGACCAGCCTCACTTCGAAGGCGGGGGCGCCAAGCGCGCCCGCGCCGGCGAGGAGGGCCGTGATGCGGGCGACGTAGGCGGACGTCTCGGGGATGGCGGGGACGCAGTGGCACGCTTCCACCGGGGCCGGCCCGGCGTTGTAGGCGGCGAGGGCCAGCTCGGGCGAGCCGAACTGGCCCATCAGGTCTGACATCAGGTGCGCCTGGGCGTCGATCGCTTCGACCGGATCGAACGGGTCCGCCAGGCCGTAGGAGGCAGCCGTGCCCGGCATGAACTGAGCGATGCCCTGGGCGCCGGCGACTGAGACCGCGAACGGATTGAAGTTGCTCTCCGCCATCAGCTGCGCCGCCAGGAGCGCCGCGGAGACGTTCCACTTCGCCGCCGAGTCGACCAGGGGATCGCGGAAGCGGGCGGGGACGAAGCTCGGCAGCGCGGCGCCGGCGGTCGGACCCGCGTCCTGGCCCTGCCCCCTCACCCCGCGGCCCGCGTCCGAGCAGGGCGCCGGCGCCCGGTCGTCGCCCCTGTGCCAGGCCTCCCAGCTGCAGCGCTCGACGAAGCCGAAGCGACCGGCGTTGGCG
>JAFDWD010000051.1 GCA_018268695.1 Actinomycetota bacterium | reverse complement strand
TGTTTGGCTTCGGTTTTCTTGAAGACCATCGAGAGGAAGTTCTCGGCGTAGCTGAGGTCGTTGTCCGGGTAGACGTAGGGGAACCCCATGTTGTGCCGGTAGGAGTAGGCGGCCAGGGTCGGGACCTTGGCGATCAGCCGGACGGCGGCCATGTAGCGCTCTTCCGGGTCGTTGATCTGCTTCGCGTCGGGGTAGAAGGTCGACAGCGCGCCGACGCCCGACAGCAGCATCCCCATCGGGTGCGCGTCGTAGCGGAAGCCCTCGTAGAGGTGCTTGAGGTCCTCGTGGACGTAGGTGTGGTGGGTGATGTCGAAGACCCAGCGCTCCAGCTGCGCCTTGGTCGGCAGCTCGCCCCAGATCAGCAGGTAGGCGACCTCGAGGAAGGTCGAGTTCTCACACAACGTCTCGATCGAGTAGCCGCGGTGTTCGAGGATGCCCGCCTCGCCGTCGATGTAGGTGATCGAGGAGCGACAGGAGGCCGTGTTGGTGAAGGCGGGGTCGTAGGACATCATCCCGAATTCGTCCTCGTCGACCTTGATCTGGCGGAGGTCCAATCCGCGGATCGTGCCGTCGGTGATCGGCAGCTCGTATGTCTTGCCGGTCCGGTTGTCGGTGACGGTCAGGGTGTCCGTCCCGCTCGCTACACCGCCCTCAGTCGTCTGCTGCTCGGTGGCCATCCACGCTCCTTCTTCTCCTGCGTCTACTGGGAGACTTTTCTCTTCCTCGAGTCGACCCGAGTATCGCAGTTTGGTCGCGGCGACCTGTTAACCGCGGGGAGCCGGGAGACCCTTGAACTGGGTCATCCGGCGGAGCGCCTCGAAGCGCTCGTCGATCTCCTCGCGCCGCAGGCGGGAGACGCGCTCGGTGCCGAACTCCTCGACGTTGAAGGAGGCGAGCACGGTGCCGTAGCCCATCGCCCGGCGCAGGTTCGCCTCGTCGAGATCGCCGTCGACCCCGTCGAGATAGCCGAAGAAGCCGCCCGCGAAGCTGTCGCCGGCGCCGGTCGGGTCGCGCACGTCCTCGAGCGGGAAGCCGGGGAGCGCGAAGAAGTTCCCCTCCTTGGTGCCCGGGTCGATGGTGAACAAGGCGGCGCCGTACTCGCCCTGCTTGGCGACGACCGCGCGCGGTCCCATCTCCATCACCGCCCGGGCCGCCCGGGCCAGGTTCGACTCGCCGGTCAGCATGCGGATCTCGGCGTCGTTGACGACCAGGCAGTCGACCTCGGCGATCGCCGCGAGCAGCGAGTCCTTGGCGATGTCGATCCAGAGGTTCATCGAGTCGAGCCCGCTGAACCCGGCGGCGTCGCACTGGGCGCGGACCTGGCGCTGCAGGTCGGGCTGGATGTTGGCGAGGAAGAGGGTGTCGGCGGACTTGGCGGCGTCGGAGAGCTTCGGCTCGAACTCGCCGAAGACGCCGAGC
>JAFDWD010000519.1 GCA_018268695.1 Actinomycetota bacterium | reverse complement strand
CTTGTCTCGCTATGCGAGACAAGCGTGCAGGGGGCTGGCTGTGGCCGTGGCCGAGACGGCCGGGTCTTCGGGAGGTGATGAAGGATCGTCGCGGTTCGCGATGCACGAGTTGTCCTTCCTATGGCAAGGACAACTCGTGCATCGCGTCCTCCCACGCTCTTCGTCAACGATCCCGGCCGGGTGTGGCCTCTCACGCACGGACCTGCGGAGAAACACCGCACTCCGCCCGTCCTGGGCGTCTCATGGAGGTCACAGCCTGCCAGGACCTCCATGAGACGCCCAGGGCACCGCCCCAAGGACTGCCGCCCCGGCCGGAAGAACGCCCTACCCCACCGCGCTCGTCGTCCACAGCGCGTCGACCTCGGCCTCGGCCTCCCGCAGGCTCTCGGCCGCCAGCTCGCGCAGGTCGGCCATCGCCGGGTTGACGTCTGCGAGGGTCAGTTCGGCGACGATGAAGCGGGGCTCGAGGCCGGTCAGGCTGAGGCCGTGCGGGAGCCACGGCTGGGCGTGGTCCCAGCCCTCGCGCGGAGTGCCCTCGCCGTAGCCGCCACCGCGGGCCTGGAGGACGATCATCTCGCGGCCGCCGAGGAGGCCCTCGCCGGTCGCCGGGTCCATCGAGAGGCCGGGGGCAACGAGGTGGTCGACCCACGACTTGACCGTGCTCGGCGGGCCGTAGTTGTA
The DNA here is from genome assembly GCA_018268695.1 of Actinomycetota bacterium. Next base: position 1,516 of record JAFDWD010000519.1, on the reverse strand, counting down.
GACCGGGAGGCCGAACAGGATCGTGTCGGCGGCGGCCACCTCGGCGGCGAGCTCGGCCGAGATCGCCCACGCCGCCGCCTGGTCGGCGTTGTGCTGGTCCGGCGGGACGAAGCGGGCCTCGGCGGCCGCCGGGCCGAGGTGAGGCAGCGGGTCGGCGGCGAGATCGCGGTAGGTGACGGTCCCCTCCGGGTTGGCCTCGCGCCAGCGGGCGACGGCGCGGGCGCCGAGGGCGCGGCTGATCGAGCGATCGCCCTGGATGCTCGCGTCAATGTGAAGCAGATGGGACATTTTTACTCCTTCGCAAATCATTTGTGCATAGCCAATGATTTGCGGAGTATGGCAAATGCTGATGGCGGTGTCTAAGCTGCCTATATGGCAGTCACCCCCGATCAGGAGCACCGCTCCGCCGCGCTCCTCCATCACCTGGCCCGGCTGATGCGGATGCGCTCGGAGGCCGAGCTCGAGCCGCTCGGGCTGCGCCCGCGCCACCTCGTCGCGCTCACCGTCCTGCGGGCGAGCGGCGGGGTCACCGGCCAGCAGGAGCTGGCGGCCGCGCTACAGATCGACCGCACCAACCTGGTCGGCCTGCTGAACGACCTCGAGACGGAGGGACTGATCCTGCGGCGCCGCGCCAGCGAGGACCGGCGCCGCCACATCGTCGAGCTGACCGCCGAGGGCGAGGATCGGCTCGCCGTCGCCGAGAAGGCGATCGGGGCCGCCGAGGACGACGTCCTCGGGGCGCTCGACGACCGCCAGCGGGAGCAGCTGTTCGAGCTGCTCCAGCAGGCGACCGCCGGACGGGTGCCCGACTGCGGCGTCGCCGCGGCCGAGCAGGAAGAGCCCGAGGGCTCCTGCTAGTACGTCAGGACTTGCTCGGGTCCGGGACGATCCGGATGTAGGGCTTCGGCGACTCCCAGGTGCCGAACAGCTCCTTCGCCTCGTCCTCTTTGACCGAGCCGGCGATGATCACGTCGTCACCGCTCTGCCACTGCGCCGGGGTCGCCACTTTGTTCTTGGCGGTCAGCTGCAGCGAGTCGATCACGCGGAGCACCTCGTCGAAGTTGCGCCCGGTGGTCATCGGGTAGACCAGGATCAGTTTCACTTTCTTGTCCGGGCCGATGACGAAGACGTTGCGGACCGTCTGATTGTCGGCGGGGGTGCGCTCGGAGGCGTCGCCCGAGACGTCGGCCGGCAGCATCCCGTAGGCCTTCGCGATCGCGAAGTCGGCGTCGCTGATGATCGGGTAGTTCGGCGCGGTGCCCTGGGTCTCCTCGATGTCCTTCGCCCAGCCCTCGTTGCTCTCCAACGGGTCGACCGAGAGGCCGATGATCTTGGTGTTCCGCTTGGCGAACTCCGGCTCGATCGAGGCCATGTAGCCGAGCTCGGTCGTGCACACCGGCGTGTAGGCCTTCGGGTGCGAGAACAAGACGCCCCACGAGTCGCCCAGCCAGTCGTGGAAGTTGATGTGTCCCTCGGTCGTGTCGGCCTCGAAGTTGGGGGCTTCGTCACCAAGTCT
>JAFDWD010000518.1 GCA_018268695.1 Actinomycetota bacterium | reverse complement strand
CTACGGCGAGGACGAGGGGCTCGCGAGTCAGATCGAGCAGGAGCGCGACGCCTCGCCCGCAGACGCCGTCCTGACCGAGAACACGCCGCCGCCGGAAGCGCTCGCCGAGACCGGCCTGTTGGCCAAGGTCGAACCTTCGACCCTCGCCGAAGTCCCCTCCCAGTACAGCTCGCCGAGCGGGCGCTGGGTCGGAGTCGCGGCGCGAGAGACGGTGATGGTGTACAACCCCGACCTGATCGCCGCCGACGAACTGCCGGCCTCGATCCTCGATCTCGCCAAGCCAGAGTGGAAGGGCAAGCTGGCGATCGCTCCCTCCGAGCCCGACTTCGTGCCGATCGTCAGCGCGATCACAAAGCTCGACGGCGAAGCGGCGGCCAGGAGCTGGCTCGAAGGCTTCGCCGCCAACGCCAAGCACTACAACGACAACGAGGGGATCATCGCCGCCGTCGACAGCGGCCAGGTCGCCGCCGGGATCATCAACCACTACTACTGGTTCGATGCGGTGGCAGAGGAAGGCAAGGACAAGGTCCCCTCCAGGCTCCACTACTTCGGCAACGAAGACCCCGGGGCTCTGGTCAACGTCTCCGCCGCCGGGGCGCTGGCCTCGAGCGATGAGCCGGAGCTGGCCCAGGAATTCCTCGCCTTTGTAGTCGGCAAGGAAGGCCAGACCGCGATGACCGAAAGCGGCGACTGGGAGTACCCGCTGAACGCCGACGTGGCGCCGCCGCCCGGCCTGAAGCCGTTCGACCGCCTCGAACCGCCGCCGGTCAGCCCCGCCGACCTCGGCGACGGCAGCGCGCCGCTGGAACTGATGCAGCAGGTGGGGCTGCTCTAGGACGATGGAGGCCGCCACCGCCCAGCGCCGAGGAGTTGCCGTAGCGCCGACCTCCTGGCGCCGGGGGCGGCGGGGCCGGGGGCGGCCGCCGCTGGGCCTGCTCGCGATCTGCACGGCGATCGCGCTGCTGGTCCTGGCGCCGGTCGGCTACCTGCTCGACCAGTCGCTCGCGACCGGCTGGGACGAAGTCCAGCGGCTGCTGTTCCGCGAATTCGTCGGCACCCTGCTGGTCAACACGGCGACGTTGGTCGCGGCCGGGACGATCGTCTGCGCCGTGCTCGGCGTCGCCGTCGCCTGGTTTGTCGAGTGCACCGACCTGCCGGGTCGCCGCGTCTGGGCGGTGCTGGCGGCGCTGCCGATCACCGTCCCGGCCTTCGTCACCAGCTACAGCTGGGTCTCGATCACGCCGGCGGTGCAGGGCTTCTGGGGCGCCACCGGGATCGTCACCCTCGCCTACTACCCGCTCGTCTACCTGCCGGTGGCCGCCGTCCTGCGCGGCACCGACCCGGCGCTGGAGGAGAGCGCCCGCTCGGTCGGGATGGGGCCATGGCGGACCTTCTTCCGGGTCACCCTGCCGCAGATGCGGATCGCCCTGCTCGGCGGGATGCTGCTCGTCGCGGTCCACATGCTCTCCGAGTACGGCGCCTTCGCGATGCTGCGCTTCCAGACCTTCACGACCGCGATCTACGACGAGTACAAGCTCAGCTTCGACGGCCCCGCGGCCTCGATGCTGGCCTCGGTGCTGGTGCTCTTCTGCCTGGTGCTGCTCGTCGCCGAGCTG
>JAFDWD010000517.1 GCA_018268695.1 Actinomycetota bacterium | reverse complement strand
CGCTCGAGGGCCCTGCCATCCTTCATCCGCTACTACAACCGGCGCAGGCCCCACAGCTCACTCGGAGACCGGCCGCCGATCAGCCGCGTTCACAACGTCCGTGGGCAGGACATCTAGGACTGCCGGAGCGACCGGCACAACGCCCCTACTCGATCAGCGAGCGCCCGGTCATCGGCCCCGGCTGAGCAATACCCAGCAGCTCAAGCGCCGTCGGCGCCACATCGGCCAGGATGCCGCCGTCGCGCAGCTCCAGGCCCTCTTGGGTGACGATCAGCGGGACCGGGTTCAGGGAGTGGGCGGTGTTCGGGGAGCCGTCGGGCTCGAGCATGTTGTCGCAGTTGCCGTGGTCGGCGGTAATGATCCAGGCGCCGCCCTTGGCGGTCACCGCCTCGACCACGCGGCCGAGTTGGGCGTCCACCGTCTCCAGCGCCTTCACCGCCGCCGGGATGACGCCGGTGTGGCCGACCATGTCGGGGTTGGCGAAGTTGATGACGCCGAAGCGGTAGGCGCCCTCCCCCCACTTGGTGACGAAGGCGTCGGCCGCGGCCTCGGCGCTCATCTCCGGCTTGTGGTCGTAGGTGGGCACGTCGCGTGGCGATTCGACCAGCGCCTGTTCTTCGCCTTCCTGCTCGCCCTCGCGCCCGCCGTTGAAGAAGTAGGTGACGTGGGCGTACTTCTCGGTCTCGGCGACGTGCAGCTGCCGGCCGCCGGACTCGGCGATCGTCGCCGCCAGCGTCGTCTCCGGCCGCTCCTCGGGGAAGGCGACGGGGTAGGTCCACTCCTTGCGGTAAGAGGTCATCGTCGTCATGTCGAGCGTCGGCCCGCCCGCGCGGCTGAACTCGTCGAAGCCCGGCTCGGCCAGCGCCCGGGTCATCTCGCGCGCCCGGTCGGGGCGGAAGTTGACGAAGATCGCGACGTCGCCCGCGGCAGCACCGTCGTAGTCGCCGATCACCGTCGGCAGCACGAACTCGTCGGTTTTCCCGTCGTCGTAGGAGGACTGGATCGCCTCGGCGGAGCTCGCCGCTTTCTGGCCCTGGGCGTGGACGATCGCGTCGTAGGCGAGCTTCACGCGCTCCCAGCGCGTGTCGCGGTCCATCGCGTAGTAGCGCCCGCTGACGGTGCCGACGCGGCCCGCGGCGCGCAGCCAGCTCTCCAGCTCGGCGAGGTACTCGCGGCCGCCGGTCGGCGCCGTGTCGCGCCCGTCGGTGAAGGCATGGAAGATCACGTCCGGGACGCCTTCCTGGGAGGCCAGCTCGACGATCGCCTCGAGGTGCTCCCACCCAGAGTGCACGCCGCCGTCGGACACCAGCCCGAGCAGGTGCAGCCGCCCCCGCGGGCTTTCCCGCGCCCGCGCGCAGGCGGCGACCAGCGCCTCGTTTTCGTAGAAGGAGCCGTCGGCGATCGCGGAGTCGATCCGCGCCAGGTCCTGCTTGACGATCGCCCCCGCGCCGAGGTTCAGGTGCCCGACCTCGGAGTTCCCCATCTGGCCTACCGGCAGGCCGACATCGGGGCCCTGCGCCGAGAGCTCGGTGTGCGGGAAGCGCGCCCAGAGGTCGTCGAAGACCGGCGTGTCGGCGAGCGAGACGGCGTTGCCCGGGCCGGGCGGGGCGAGCCCCCAGCCGTCGAGGATGACGAGCGCGAGCGAGGGTACGAGCGGCATCGACCGGAGCCTACGCCGCCTCGACGATGGCCGCGAAGTCGTTCGCGTCGAGCGCCGCTCCGCCGACCAGCGCGCCGTCTACGTCCGGCAGCGCCAGCAGCTCCGCCGCGTTCCCCGGCTTCACCGAGCCGCCGTAGAGGATCCGCACGTCGTCGGCCGCCGCGCCGCGCGCCCGCAGGACGTCGCGGATGAACGCGCACGCCTCCTGGGCCTGCTCGGGGGTCGCGACCTTGCCGGTCCCGATCGCCCAGATCGGCTCGTAGGCGATCACGACCTTGGCGACGTCCTCGTCGGAGACCTCCGCCAGGTCCGCCTGCAGTTGGCGCTCCAGCACTTCCTCGGTCTGGCCGCCGTCGCGAGCCTCCTCGGACTCGCCGACGCAGAGGATCGGCTCGAGGTCGGCGGCCAGCGCCGCCGGGACCTTCTTCGCCAGCGCCTCGTCGGTCTCGCCGAAGAACTGGCGTCGCTCGGAGTGGCCGAGGACGACCGCCTCGACGTCGAGCTCCACCAGCATCGGCGCCGACACCTCGCCGGTGAAGGCGCCCGACTCCTCGTAGTGCATGTTCTGGGCGGCGACCCGGACGGCGGTGCCGCGCCGGCGCTCGACCACCTCGTGCAGCGCCGTGAACGGCGGGCAGACGACCACGT
>JAFDWD010000516.1 GCA_018268695.1 Actinomycetota bacterium | reverse complement strand
TCCTCCGGCTCCTCGATCATGCCGCAGAAGAAGAACCCCGATTCGGCCGAGCTGTTGCGGGCGAAGAGCCCGCGCGTGATGGCGGCTCACCAGACGCTGCTCGGCGTGATGCACGCGCTGCCGCTCACCTACGGCAAGGACATGCAGGAGGACAAGGAGCCGCTCTGGGACGCGATCGACACGGTCGAGTCGAGCCTCGAGGTGACCGCCGGGATCCTCGAGGACATCGTCTTCGACCGGGCGCGGCTGGAGGAGGCCTCCGGTGACGAGATGCTGGCCGCGACCGAGGTCGCCGATCTCCTCGCCCGCCAGGGCGTGACCTTCCGCGACGCCCACGGGATCGTCGGCGAGCTGGTCCGCGCCGCGATCGCCGCCGACAAGCCGTTGTCGGGCCTCAGCCGCGATGAGATCGCGGGAGTCTCCGAGGTGCTCTCCGGTGCCGCCGCCGACGAGTTCTACGCGGTCCTCCAGCGCGGCTCGTGGCTGGAGTCGAAGCAGATCGCCGGCGGCACCGGCTCCGAGCCGTTGGCGGCCCAGATCGCCGAAGCGCGCGCCGCCCTGTCGGCCCTCCGCGACGCGGCAGGGTGAATGCCGGGCCCAGGCGGTCGGACGACCGCCTGGGGGCTGATTTCTTCGACCGGCGCGTCCACGACGTCGCCCGCGATCTCATCGGCTGCACCCTCCTCTACGAAGGCGTGGGAGGGGCCATCGTCGAGACCGAGGCCTACGAACGCGAAGACCCCGCGAGCCACTCCTTCGTCGGCCTCACCGAGCGCACCAAGATCATGTTCGGACCTCCCGGCCGCGCCTACGTCTACCTCTCCTACGGCATCCACAGCCTCCTCAACTTCGTCTGCGAACCCGAGGAAGACGCGGCGGCGGTCCTGATCCGCGCCCTGGAGCCGACCACCGAGGTCGAGCTGATGCGTTCCCGCCGCCCCAGGGCCCGCACCGACCTCGACCTCTGCTCCGGCCCCGGCAAGCTGACCGAGGCGATCGGCGTGACCTTGGCCCAGAACGGCGCCCGCCTCGACCGCGACCCCTTCCTGCTCCTCCCGCCGGAGGGGAAGGCGCCCGAGGTGGTGACGAGTCCCCGGATCGGGATCACGCAAGCGGTGGAGAAGCCCTGGAGGCACTCCGCGGGGGGGAGCAGGTTCGTGTCGAGGCCGCGGCCGGGG
>JAFDWD010000515.1 GCA_018268695.1 Actinomycetota bacterium | reverse complement strand
CGCTTCTCGTAGAGGGCGCGGCCGACGATCACGCCCTCGACGTTCGGCGCCGCCTCGGCGCGCAGCCGCACCAGGTCCTCGAGCGTGCCGACGCCGCCGGAGTAGATGACCGAGGCCGAGGTCGCCGCCGCAACCTTCGCGAGCTGCTCGAAGCCCGGCCCCGACAGCGTCCCGTCGACCTCGATCGGGGTGAAGAGGAACCGTTCGACCCCGCGGGCGGTGAGATCGGCGACGGCGTCGGCGACCTCGACATCGGAGGTCTCGGTCCAGCCCGCGAGGGACACCTTGCCGTTCCGGGCGTCCACCGAGACGACGATCCGCTCGCCATGGGCCTTCAGCATCGCCGCGAGGAAGTCGGGGTCGCGCATCGCCGCGGTGCCGATCACCACCCGTTCGGCTCCCGCCCGCAGCACTTTGGCGACGCAATCGGCGTCGCGGAGGCCGCCGCCGACTTGGATCGGGAACGGGACCGCGTCGGCGATCCTCCGCACCGTCTTCAGGTTCTTCGGCTCCCCCGCTTTCGCCCCGTCGAGGTCGACGACATGGAGGACGTGCACGCCCGCGTCGGCGAAGCGCAGCGCCGCGTCGACCGGATCGGCGTCGAAGACCGTCTCGCGGTCGTAATCGCCCTCGACCAGCCGCACCGCGTGGCCGTCGCGGATATCGATCGCCGGATAGAGGATCACGCCGCGGCCGGTGCCTTCGCGCAGATGCCGGCGAAGTTGGCGAGCAGACGGAGCCCCGCGGCGCTCGACTTCTCCGGGTGGAACTGGACCCCGTAGACGTTGTCGCGCTCGGCCGCGCAGACGAAACGCTCGCCGTACTCGGCCGTCCCGAGGGCGTCCTCGGCGGCGGGCCGTACAACGAAGGAGTGGACGAGGTAGAAGGGCGTTTCCGAGGGAATGCCCTCGACCAGGCGCGACTCCCGCTCCCAGCGGACCGGCGCCCAGCCGATGTTCGGCACCTTCAGCCCGGGCGCGTCCAGCATCGTCACCCCGCCCGGGAGCAGCCCCAGCCCCTCCGCCCCACCGAGCTCCTCGGAGCGCTCGAAGAGCAGCTGCAGGCCGAGGCAGATGCCGAGGACCGGCGTCCCCGCCGCGGCCCGCTCGGCGATCAGCTCGTCGAGGCCGGTCGCGCGGATCCGCTCCATCGCCCGCGGGAAGGCGCCGACGCCGGGCAGGATCAGCCCGTCGGCGGCCTCGATCTCGTCCGGATCGGCGCCGATCGCGGCGCGCGCGCCGACGTGCTCGAGCGCCTTCTCGACCGAGCGTAGGTTCCCCATCCCGTAGTCGAGGACAAGGATGCGGGCGCCCTCACTCATGGAGCGTGCCCTTCGTCGAAGGGACGCCCGTCTCCTCCGGGTCGATCGAGACCGCCACGCGCAGGGCCCGGGCGAAGGCCTTGAAGGCCGCCTCGATCATGTGATGCACGTTCGAGCCGTACCGGACTTCGAGGTGCAGGGTCAGCTTCGCCGCGTTGGCGACGGCGTTGAAGAACTCCTCCGCGAGCTCGGTTTCGAAGCCCGCGATCGAGGCCTTCGGCAGATCGGCGCGGAAGACACAGTGGGAACGGCCCGAGATGTCGATCGCGCACTCGGCCAGGGCCTCGTCCATCGGCACCAGCGCCGAGCCGTAGCGGCGGATCCCGGCACGGTCGCCGAGCGCCTCGTCGAGCGCCTGCCCGAGCACGATGCCGACGTCCTCGACCGTGTGGTGGGCGCCGGTCTCGGTGTCGCCGTCGGCCCTCACCTTCAGCCCGAAGCGGCCGTGGCGGGCGAACAGGTCGAGCATGTGGTCGAAGAAACCGACCCCGGTCGAGTTCTCGTACTCGAGCATCCCGTCGAGCGAGAGCTCCAGCGTGATGTCGGTCTCTCCGGTCTTGCGGCTCTTGGCGGCGGTGCGTCGGCTCATCGGCGGATCATGGCCGATTCGCCGTG
>JAFDWD010000514.1 GCA_018268695.1 Actinomycetota bacterium | reverse complement strand
TCATCTCGAGCGCCGGCATCGTCCTCGCCGGCACCTTCTCCGTGCTCGCCGTCCTCCCCCTGACCTTCCTCACCGAGCTCGGCTTCGTCGTCGCCTTCGGCGTCCTTCTCGACACCTTCCTCGTCCGCAGCGTCCTCGTCCCCTCGATCGCCCTCACCCTCGGCGACCGCTTCTGGTGGCCGTCGGCGCTCAGTCGAGGCCGAGGAGCGCAGCCGCGTCCCGAACCACAGGATCGTCGATCCGCAGCTCCGCCTCTTTCTTGACCTCCAGCGCGGGAGCGGCGCGATCGAAGAGCGTCAGGTTGATCCAGGTCGCCTCCAGGGTCGACCACCAGCGCAGCGCCACGGTATCCGGGTGAGTCCGATGTAGATCCGCGGCCAGCCGCTGGGTGATGCGCCGCGCGCGGGTCGCCACCCGCGACGGCCGCAGGTCCTCGTCGACCAGTACCCGGGGATCGTCCAGGTCGACGACGATCGCCTCGTCGGCGAGCGCGAGCTCCGCGAGGGCGAGCGGCCGTCCTTGGCGCTCGAGCATCGACGCCTGGAGCGATCCGGTGCCACGGAAGGCGGCCAGCGACTCCGCCACCGCGGAAACGGCGTCCTCGGCGACGTAGAGGCATCCGTAGAGATCGGGATTGTCATGCCGCCCGTAGCCCTGCTGGGAGCGTGGGAACCACAACGCTCCCCCGACCCCGTCGGCCGCGGCGCGCCTATCGAGCGGCAGCGCCCGCCAGAGCCTCACGCATAGCCACCAGCGCGCTCGTCGGCGATCGCCGCGAGCAGCTCCTGACTCCGGCCGTGCCGCACCAGATCGATCGGCCGCCGATCGCCGAGCCGTGGATTCATCCCCAGCAGCCACCGCTCGGCAGCCTCCGCCGGATAGAGCCGCAGCAAACTCGACAGCACCAGCTCGAGGAGGTCGACCTTCTCCGCGTTGACCAGATCGATTCCCCCGCCCTTCCGCCAGCGGGTCACCTGGGCCGGACTCACACCGAGCAGGTCCGCGACCCGCCGCTGCGAACCAAGGTCTTCGCTGAGTGCGCTGATCTTGGTCGCGGTGGCCACCGGCATGACCTGAAGTTAGCGCAACACTTCCCGTTGCGCCAGTGACGACCCCATCCTCAGCGGATCACCCGGTGGCGCAGGTAGACGACGCCTGAGTCGAAGCTCCGGGTCTCGAGCAACTCGAGGTCGACCCGCCGCTCGGCCTGCGGGAAGAACGGGATGCCGCCGCCGACCAGCACCGGATAGACCTTCGCCCGGTACTCGTCGATCAACCCCGCCTCGGCAACCGTGGCGGCGAGCCCCGCCCCACCGATCGCGATATTGCCCTCGTCCGACTCGGCACGAAGCCGCTCGATCTCCTCCGCCACACTGCCGGTGGCCAGGCGGGCGTTCCCCTCCACCTCCGAAAGCGTGGTCGAGAAGACGACCTTCGGGAGCGGATTCCACAGCGAGATCCACTCGCGTTTGTCGTCGTCGAGCGTCAGGTCGTCCGCCACCGTCTCCCAGTAGAGCATCGCTTCGTAGAGCCGCCGCCCCATCAGGTGGACCCCCACCTCGCGAATCTGCTCGATCGCGAACCGAAACAGCCCGTCGTCGGGCGCGGTCCACTGGAAGCCACCGTCCGGCCCGACGATGTAGCCGTCGAGCGAAGCGCCCATCGAATAGGTCACGTTGCGCATCTGAAGTCCTCCTCGCGATCGGGTTCCACCCTAAGACTGCCGACGAGCCCCGAAGTCATCGCGATCGCCCGGAGAATTTGCCCGACCGGCAATACGACCGACGACTTTGGCTTTCTTGCCGCTGTCTGGCGCGCGCTCGCGGGGTCTGGCGAGGTCCTAGGACCAAAGTCTCCTTGAGACCTCGACCGCCAGGAGCGCATCCTCACTCCATGGAAGCCAACCACCCTCAAGGAGTGAGGAACATGAACAAGTTCACCCGTCTTCTCGCAGTCGCCGGCGCCACCACCGCCCTGGCCCTCTCCGGCGGCGGGATCGCCGCGGCCGCCACCGCCGGCAACAGCTCCCAGCAGAGCCCCGACCGGGTCGCCACCGTCGCGATGAACGACCACAACGGAAACAGCAAGGACCACGGCAAGGGCAAGGACCACGGCAAGAACCACGACCACGGCAAGGGCAAGGATCACGGCAAGAACCACGACCACAACTCGAAGAAGTAAGAGCGCCCGGTGCCTTCCAGGGCGGCCTCGCCCGAAGCGGGGCCGCCGCGCGCCCGGCGGTCCTCAGTCCTTCCCGATGCCGTGGCGCCGGGCCCAGAGCGCGGCCTGGGTGCGATCGGTCACCCCGATCCGCTCGAAGACTCGGGTCAGATGGGCCTTCACCGTCTTCTCGCTGATGCCGAGGCGCCCCGCGATCAGCTTGTTCGGCAGCCCCTCGGCCACCAGCTCCAGCACCTCCCGCTCCCGCCCCGACAATTCCGCGTCGCGCTGTCCGGCCCGCGCGGCCAAGACCTCGCTCGCCGCCTTCGGCGCCAGCGGCGACTCGCCTCGCGCGGCGGCGCGGATACCACCCAGCAGCTCCTCGGGTGAGGAGTCCTTCAGCAGGTAGCCGAGCGCCCCGGCGTCGAGCGCCCCGAGGATCCGCTCGCGGTCGGCGAACGCGGTGAGGACGACCACGCGGGCGTCGGGACGGGCGGCGACGATGCGCGCCGTGGCGCCGATCCCGTCCAGGCGGGGCATCGAGAGGTCGATCAGGACGACGTCGGGATCGAGCTCGGCCGCCCCCGCCACCGCTTCCTCGCCATCTCCCACCGCGCCGACCACCTCGATGTCCTCGGCGACCGCGAGCAGCGATTCGATGCCCGCCCGGACGACGGGATGGTCCTCGGCGAGCAGCACCCGGATCATCGCCGCGGCACCTCCACCCGGACCCGGGTCCCGGCCGCGGGCGCCGACTCGACCTCGAAGCCGGCGCCGGCCTCGCGCGCCAGGTCGCGCAGCATCGAGAGCCCGAAGTGACCTTCATCCGCGTTCTCCTCGGAGTCGGGGCGGAAGCCGGTCCCGTCGTCGGCGACCTCGAGCACGACCTCCTTGCCACGCTCGGTCACGGTCACCCCGATCCGGTGTGGAGCCGCATGGGCGACCGCGTTCCGCACCGCCTCCTGGGCGACCCGGAAGAAGAGCGCCTCGGTCTCGGCCGGCAGCTGGAGCCCCTCGGCCACCTCGAGTTCCGTCTCGATGCCCCGTGAGGCGACCGGGCCGAGGAGATCGGCGAGCGCCGAGGCCAGTCCCGCCTGATGGAGGCTCGGCGGATAGATCTCGACCAGGAGGCTGCGCAGCCCGCGCACGCCTTGACGGGCCTGCTCGGCGCCTTTGCCGAGCTCCTGCGCGGCGACCGGGTCACCGCTTGCGCGGCTGCGCTCGGACGCGGCGGCGAGGTTGAAGGAGAGCCCGGCGAGGTCCTGCACCACACCATCGTGAAGGTCCGCGGCGATCCGCCGCCGCTCGGTGCTCGACGCGTCGACGGCGCGCTCCAGGAGCTTCTCCCGCTCGCGACTCCCCCGCCGTAGTCGCCGCGCCATCGACGCCGCGATCGGCAGCTGCAGCAGGTAGAGGACGCCGACCGCGATCAGCAGGGCCGGCAGGAAGGCGACCCAGATCGAGCGCGCGCTCGCGGTCACCGAGCTGAAGTGCTGGTAGGCCTCGAAGAGGAACCTGCGCCCGCCGCGGTCGCGGATCGGGAGGTAGACCTCCAGCAGTTTCCCGAGGCCGCGCTCGGATCGGTTCTCGGCCAAGGAAAGGTCGCTGACCCCCGAATCGACCGCTCCCGTACGCAGGGAGGCGATCTCGTCTTCCCCCAGTTCGAACCGCCTGCCGATCAGCCAGGTCGCGTCCGAGTAGACGACCCGGCCGGCCGGCGTCCAGATCTTGACCCGGACGATCGGGTCGCGAAGCACGCGTTCCCGCACGACGCGGTCGAAGCGCGCCAGGGCCACCGGATCGCCGCGCACCACGCCGCGCGTGAGGTTGGGTTCGACGATCCCCTTGCCGACGAGTTCGGTCAGCTGCCGGGCGTTCTTCAGCGCCTCGGTCGTGCCGGCGTCGCGAAGGACCAGGTAGCTGACCACCCCGGCGACCACGAGGGCGATGACTCCGCCCAGGGCGAACCGCACCATCGCCCCGCCGACCGAGGGAGGACGATCGGCATCTCTCAGCAGCCGATCGACGCCGGGCATCGGTCGAGCCTCAACGACGGCGACGAGGCCCGCTACTCGCGGGGTCGCTTCAACAAGGCGACGGGCCAGGCGACCAGGTCGCCACGTCTCAGGGTGACTCCGACGGCCTCCCAGCCTTCACGCCCGAGCTCGTCGAGCCGCTCCGGGCTGAAGCCGGGAGAGCGCTTCTTCACCTTGCCTGCCTCCTCCAGTGGGACCACGAGGTACTCCCATTGCTGCATTGCTCGCACCTTTCCGGTCTGACTGCGGTCTCCGAAAAGGTAGGACGGCCCCGGCCAGGCGCCATCCGTGGGAGGACGATTTCGTCGAGGTGGTCAATCCCGGATGTGCGCCGCTGGTCCCCGGCCGGGGACACGCTAAGTCGCCTTGACGATCGGCGGCAGCTCGTAGCGGCCGTCGAAGATCGCCTCGCCCGGCTCATACATCCGCAGGATCGGCCGGAACGCGCCGCCGGGGGTCGGCAGCCAGTTCGCCCTGGCGGCCGGCTCCTCGGGCGCCTCGGCCTGCATGTGGATCGTCAGAGAGCCGTCCTCTCCACGCCGAAGACCCGGCGTGCGGTCGCCGATCGAGTAGCGCCCGATCGGGTTGGCGACCAGGTAGAAGTCGGGCGTGTCGTACATCGTCACCGACCAGAAGGCGCCGCAGGGCGGCTCTTCGGCGAAGGTCAGGGTGTAGCGGCCAGTGCCGTCGAGCGGGTCGCCGTCGCCGTCGAGGTAGACCATCGCGTAGGCCGCCTCGTAGCCGTGATTGCCCCAGAGGCCGCCGCGCGCGGCGAGTGCCCGCATCAGGTAGCGCCCCTCGCCGTCGGGGAGCTTCCAGCGCGTCTCGTCCTTCGCCCCGACCTCGAAGAAGTCGAGGTTGTAGTCGAAGGCGTGGTAGCTGAGCGTCCAGCCGTTCTGGGAGGGCGCGTCGGTCTCGTGCAGGCCCCGCTCGAGCCGATCCCTGCCGAGGGCGAGGCCGGCGCGCAGCGCCTCGGCGACCTCCGGCGACGGCGAGAGGAAGGGCGACCGCTCATCGAGGACGCCGAGCAGGCGGAAGCGCTCCTGATAGGCGCGGTCGCGGTCGGCCGGCGGGAAGGCATCGAGGTAGGTCCGCAACCGCTCGAACCAGACCAGATCCTCGGCGATCCCCTCGGCCGGGGCCGGGAGACCCGGGGCAGGACCACCTTCCGGGATCAGCCTCAGACCGGACTGCAGCTCGCGGACCGCCGACATGTCGGCCTCGCCGTCGACCGCCCAGCGGCCGACGATCACCCCGATCCGGGTGGGGAAGCGGATCGCCGTCGACCCGGCCGGCGCCGTCCCGTCCCAGCCGGGGGGCACGAGCAGGTAGGTGCCGGCCTCGGTCCCGGTGGCGCGATGACCGACGTAGGCGAAGTTGTCGGTCCAGGCGTCGACGAACTGGAGGACGTAGTAGCGACCCGCCGTGTCGGGGACCTCGAGCCGCACCGGGCCGCCGCCGAGGTCGACGATCGCCACCGAGTAGACGGTGTCGTTGTTGATCGAGACGAACTTCTCCTCGGGCCCCGCGAGCTTCGTCGCGTGGCCGAACTCGTTGAGCTTCGCCGCCGGGAGGGCGCCGAGCCCCGATGTCGTCACCCGCCCGATCTCCCCGAGGTTGAAGACGAGCGGGAAGCCGTAGTCGAAGGCCTCGGCGGCAAGATCACGGAGCGCCTCGTTCACGATCGCGATCCTAGCGGTGGGATCGATGGAATCCGGATTTTTGGCTTTCCCGATGCCTCCTTAGATACCGCTACGGGGATTCGAACCCCGGTTTCCGGACTGAGAAACTGCCGGAGGGCCTTCGGCTGGTTGCGGCTATTCGCTTTTTTGGCTTTATAGAGCCATTTACGGGGAACCGCGAATCCGACTTTTTCGGCTGTTCTCGACCCTCTCCTTGACCCGACCTTGACCCGGGCGGCCGGCGAGAGACTCACCACTTCCCGCCATGCCCCGAGGATCTAGGCTGACGCCATGAGCGTCCGCATCGTCGTCGGCCCCGATCAAGGCGATGCGCGAGCCGTGATCGCGGCCGCCGAGATCCACGATGACCGCGTCGTTCTCGACTGTCTGAGTGTGGTCGAGCCGGAGCCCACTCCGGGCATGACCGACAGCCAACCCGCTCGGCTGGAGCTTCATGACGATGTCGGCACCGAGTACACCCCGGACGGTGGAGGCGGGAGCGGGGACGAGACGGTCCGGCGGTTCGCGCTGACCTTCCGGCCGGCCGTTCCGAACGAGGCGACCTATCTGCGGGTCGTCATGCCGATCGGAACCGTCGTCTTCATGCTCTAGTGGTCCCGCCACCTGCATCGACCCGATGGACCGGTACCGTTTTGGCATGGCCGCTTCCATCGACTTCACGATCTCGTTCGATTCGCCCGACGAGCAGGGCTGGATCGTCGCCCGAGTGCTTGAGGTACCTGGAGCCATGAGCCAAGGGCGGACGCGCGAGGAGGCTCGCGAGAACGTCCTGGATGCGCTGCAGACCGTCCTGACTCCCGACGAGGAGCTGACGGGCAAGACTCCCGACGCCGATCGGGAGCATCTGCATTTCACCGCCGCGGCGTGAAACGTCGCGATCTCGAACGCCACCTGGCGGCGCATGGCTGCCGCGCAGTCGGTGGGACGAAACACGCGAAGTGGCGCGGGCCGATGGATGAGGTGTCCGCCCTGCCCCGCCACAAAGAGATCGGCCCCGGCCTGGTGCGGGCGATCTGCAAGCAGCTCGGGATACCGGCCCCTGCCAATCCGCGCTGACTCGATCCGTCCAGAGGTCAGGGACGGGTTCGATGATTTAGGGCCCCTCGAAAGCGGCGTTCCTTTTCGGTGCCTGACACGCCGCCGCGCAGGCTACTGTCCGCGTACCCGACGAGTAACGGCACCGAATCGAGAGCAGGGAATGCCAAAGGCAGTAGCAACCGTACCCGTGTGGATCTCCTTGGTTGGCGTTGGACTCGCCGCGCTCGCGGCGGCCGCGTCGTGGGCCAGCGTGAGACTCAATCGACGGCAATGGCTCCTTTCGCACCAGCCGTTCCTCAGCGTCCAACTTCTCATCGAGCGCAACGGCGATCGGGTATTGAAGATCCTGAATGGCGGGCCGGGATCTGCGCGGGGTGTCAGGTTCTGTGTGGCGACCGCCAACAACTACGTCGCCGGCTACGCAGGAGAGCAATTCGGCGGGGTGCTCAACATCGGCGAGCGAGCCGAAATCGTCCTCGACATCCAGGCTGCGCGGAACGACCAGATCAAAGCCGTGGCCACCTGCTGGGACGAAGTAGAGCGAGTTCACATTTTCACCGCTCACGCCGACCACCGGATCCGCCGAAAGTCACGACGGAGCCCGGTCGACGCGACGAACCCGGAAGCTGCCTTTCGCGGCCGATACGGCGCCGACTCCCTTAGCGACCTTCATCGCGCCGACGGTCGTGGCCGCTGACCCGATGAATCTCCGTCCGGCCGAAATGCATGAATTGGCTGGATGGCCAATCCGCGCCCCCGAAACGACGAGTTCGGTTATGAGGCATCCCTCGACCTTGGGAAGACGGCTCTCGAAAACGGGCTGACCGCTGCCGCGATTCCATACCTTGAGCGAGCGGTGTCTCTGCGGCCCACGCGATTTGCTCTCGGTCAGCTCGGCAAAGCACACCGTGATCTCGGCCAGCTGGAAGCCGCTCGAAACTGCCTTGAACAGGCGCGAGCCCTCCCGGACGGGAACGATCTGTTTGTCCTGGTTGCCCTCGCCGCCGTGCACTGCGATCTCCACGAACACGGCTCCGCCTTCGAGGTGGCCATGGCCGCAGCTCGCCTCGAACCCAAAGACCCGGCGATGCTCTCGGTCCTCGCCCGCTCCATGCGAGAGTCGGCGTCGTCGCTCAGCAAGCACGACCACCTCGATCCGACTGCTATCGAAAAGGTCGTGGCGCAGGCTGACGAATTCGCCCGCGAGGCAAAGGCAGCGCAGCCAGATTCAGTCAGCGAACTGAAGGAGCGCCGGCGAAAAAGGGCCTCGCAGGCCTGGCACGTTCCTCTTCAGAGCAAGGAGAGCATGCCCGTCGAACAGGTCCCAGCGTCAATCCTCGATCGCTCCCAAGTCGTAATGCCTTCCGATTCCGGAGAGGAGTGTGAGCAAGCGTCAGAGTCTGCGGCCTTGCTTGCCCCGGACCCCGCGGTCGGACTTGAGTCCGTTTGGCGTCGAGCTTGGACTTGGATAACCACGTCGGTTCGCCTTCGATAGATCACTGACCAAGGCTGGCGTCAGGCCGAGGGCAAGAGCTCGACGAGCGCGTCGGCGAGTACCGCCCTCCGCTCCTCGTCCGCAGGCCGACCCGGGCCTCCGCCCACGCCTCGGCGGCGGCGACGGTGGCGAAGGTCTTGCCGGTGCCGGCCTCGCCGACCACGACGACGAGCTGCTCGCCGCCACGGGTGAGCCGCTCGACCATCGCCCGCTGGTCGGCGCCGATCGTCGAACGGGTCTCCAGCACGCGCGAGACGACAATCGGGTCGGCGAGGGCGTGGCCCGACCCGGTGACCATCCGCCCTGCCGCCGCGAGGGCCTGCCACTCCAGCTGCCAGATCCGCTCGGTGGTGTAGCGGGGACCGCGCGGGGTCTCGATGATCCGGATCACCGAGGAGCCCGCGAGGAAGGCGTCGGCGATCCGCTCGACCTCCTCGGCGGGGGCGCCGTGCGGGAGGCTCTCGGCGACGGCGCGGATCGCGTCGCGGCGGTCGAAGTGGGAGGCGTGCCCGGTGACCGCGCGCCCGACCTGCCCGGTGGTCAGGACCGAGCGGCCGGGCCGCTCATGGCCGAGGCGCTCGCCGATCCGCTCGCGGGTGAGGCCGATCTCCTCGGCCCGCACCCGCCACCCCTCCCTCATGCTCTCGTCGGTGATGTCCCGGTCCTTGGCCTGGCGGGTCTCCAGAGCGGCGACCCGCATCGCCTTCGCCGAGGCGTCCTCGCCGACCGCGGCGAGGATCTCGGCGCGCCGGGTCGAGAAGGCGTGAAGCTCCTCGGCCGAGAAGCCGCGGATGTCGGCGAGGCCGTTTCGGAGCGGCTCCCACTCGACCCCGAGTCGGCGGGTCAATTCATGGCGGAGGTGGGCGGCGTAGAGGTAGGAAGCGGTCCGCGCGTGCTCGTAGATCGCCGGGTGGTAGAGCCGCGACCAACGGCCGTCGGGGCCTAAGGTCGCGTTGGCGACGAGGACGTGGGTGTGGAGCTGGGGGTCGCCGGCGCGGGAGGAGCGGTGGACGTAGGCGGCGGCGAGGAATCCCTGGCCGGGGACGAAGGTCCGGCCTCCCTTGCCCCGCCTCGCCCAGCAGGCCGAGCGCTCCATGTAGGAGAGGGCGGCCTCGACGGCGACGCGGTGGGCCTCCATCACCTCCCCGGAGACCGGATGGCCGCCGAGCGCCCAGGCCAGCGAGACTGACTTCGGCGCCGAGAAGGTCAGGTCGAAGTCAGGGACGGGTTCCCTACCCCGCGCCGACTTCAGGCCGAGCGGCTCGCCGGTGACCGGATTGCGGCCGGTCAGCATCGCCGTCAATTGGTCCGGCTCGATCTTGCCTTCGAGGTCGAACTGGGCGGCCGCCCGGCCGATCCACTCCCCCTCGGCCTCGCCGCGGCCCGAGTAGTAGTCCTCGGCGCCTTCGGCGACCTTCTCGGTGTAGTAGCGCTCCTGGCCTGAGCCGAGCTTGCCGATCGAGAGCATCGTCAGGGATGCCCTTCGGGCGGGGCCGATCCGTCGCGGGCTGAGTCCATACATGTGACGGCTTGCGCGAGGGCCTTTTGAGTCGGGTGCATGCAGCAACAGGCCGACGGACGGGCGGGTTGCATCGGGTGGCCTCGGGTTTCCACGCCGGGGTTGTCCGGCGTGAGGGGCGGGTGTATCGGGCCGATCGACGTACCGCGGAACCTGGGCAGTCCCCGTGGCCGCCTCGGCCAGGAGCATCCACCCAAAGTCCGGCGTTTCAGCAATCTCTCTTACATCCCGTTTCCTGGGCCTGCCAGGAGGGATGATGCGCCCGGCTCCGCGGCATCGCCGCCCCGCAGGAGCGGCGAGGTGTCGAGGGGACGAAGGGGTCAGCTTGCCTTCCTGCGCAGAGCGTGACAGGAAGACGGCCGCCGGGTAAGCGAAAAGGCGACGGCGGTAGCCGGGTACGCCGCTAGATTGGCTCGATGGTCGAGCCGATGCACAAGCGGGAGAATGAGTGGCGCGGAGAGCAGCCTTTCGGCTCACCCGAGGAATTCATAGGACTAACGGAAAGCCTCATCGACCTGATCGACAAGGCTGCCAGAACTGTCGACGCGCCGGAAGTGGAGATGTCGATCGACTATCCGGGCAAGAGCTACGGCCAGATCTCTTTTGACGAATTCAAAGAGCTTGCACCGGCGCTGTCTATAGAGGACGTTTCGGCACAAATCAGCGTGGAACCCGGCGGCTGGCCTCCTCCCGCCCGCGTCAGCATGGCCATCTGGAACCGAAGACCCCTGCGCCCCTCCCTCAGCGTTTCGGTCACCGGCAAGAACGAGGTGGCCGTCAATGGACTGTTCGTTGCCGTGGTGGACAGAGTCAACGGGCTCTATGAGCGAAAGCGGCGAGCGGAGGAATTGGCGATCGAGAAAGCCGAGAGCGAAGCCGCGTCGCCCGCGTCGCGCTGGCGGAGGATCGCCTACAACCCGTACACCGTCGCCATCGTCGCCGGCCTGATCGTTCTCTTCGTCGGGATCGTGATCGGGCTGATAATCGGGTCCAACTGAAGGGGCCGCGATGTTCGGTTTCATCATCCCGATCGAAGTCCACACCGCAGGCGGGAAAGAGCTCTGGCAGGAACTGATCGGGCCGGTCCTGCTCGCGCTGACGGCAATCATCGCCGCTTGGATCGCGGCCAGGACGGCGAACCATCGCCAACAGGAACAGTTAGCGAACGACCGTCACCTCCAGGCCGATCAACTGGCCTATGACCGAGAGCAACGGAATCGGCAGCATGTTCGGGACACGGTCGATGAAGCGGTGCGAGGCGTCGATGCGGCCCTCCGCGCCATGTTCGATTACGAGGCGAAGATCGTGGTGGGCGACGCCCAGAGAAACGATCGTCGCCATGGCTAGGGCGACGCGACCCTTTCGCAAGATCAAAAGGCCGCCCTCCTCCACGCACTCCAAGCCGAAATCGACGAAATCGAGACTGGAAGCGAAGCGGTTTATGCAGCGACGACGGACCTCACTTCGGAAAATTTACGGTTGGCGCTTCGCCTGGGCGAGAAACATGACCTGGTCAAGGCGCATCAGGCCGTCCGCGACGTGTACTCGACCCGCCATTCCAACCTAGAGCACCTCTACAAGAGCCCCCTCTCCGAAGCCGACAGGGAGGACATTCGATCAGCCGCGGACTCCACGGGTGCGATCGTTTCAGGCTTCATGAAGGAGTGCCGAAAGTGGTTCGCGGAAGAGGAGTAGGGCACCTACGCGCGTCTAGCGAAGGCGCTATCGCACACCGCCGCTCGGCTGCGCAGTGAGATGGCGCAGGGTAAGGGCGGACAGACTCGTCACGGAAGCCGCGGCGCAGGCACGGCGCCCCCAAAGCGCGAGGACGGGCGGCTGGCGGGCAGGGTGTCGATCGGATCGGCAGCCTTACCAGTTGCATGGTCGGGCTGGGCCAACGGCGCCGCCTCTATCGAGGGAGCCTCGCCCAAGATGAAGAGCGTAGGACGGAAGTTCACCTAGGGTGATGGGGTGTGAGGGGTTCTGCTGTTGGTCTTGGTGGGTGGTTGGGTCAGGATCTACGTGGCTCTTCTGGATGCTTAGCCAGCTTGAGGTTCTTCTCTTGACTCGGTCTTGCTCTTGCTGGCCTAAGTTC
>JAFDWD010000513.1 GCA_018268695.1 Actinomycetota bacterium | reverse complement strand
TTCGCGTGCCCGCTGAAGGCGATCGCGGCGAAGGCGGCGGCACAGGCGAGCGCCGCCGACCGCGGCAGCCGGGCGGCGAGGAGGGCGGCCAGCGCCAGGGCCACCACGGTGGCGACGCGGCCGAGGCCGGCGGTGTTGGTCAGCAGGTAGTCGTTGAGGCCGGTGGGCTCGAGCCCCCCGGCGGCGTCGGCCGCTTCGGCGACCGCGACGGCGGCGCCCGCGGCCGCAGCCAGCCAGCCCGCGCTGATGGTCCGCCGCCAGATCGCGGTGGCGGTCGAGTCGGGGTTCTCCCCGGCCGCGTCGAGCGCCAGGCGCAGCTCGCCCGGCGGCAGCAGCCACCGCGCCCGGCCCTCGCGGCCCGAGAGTACGGCGGCATCGAGAACGCCCCCGGCGAAGAAGAGCAGGGCACCATAGAAGATCGCCCGCAGAGCGATGCGGAGCCATCCGTCCCGGGCCAGCGGGTCCTGCTCGACGACGTGCGCGCCCCCGACGGCGGCGGTGCGGACGCCGAAGCTGAACGAGCCCTCGAGCGGGTGGCCGTCGTCGGTGGAGACACTGAACCAGTCGACGCGGTAGGCCGCGGTCGGCAGCGCGGCGGCGGGACGGAGGACGAGGTCGCGGCTCGGACCGGTGAGAGTCCTCGCGGCGACCTTCCTGCCGGTCCTCAGGTCGGTGATCGTCGCCTTGCTGAGACTTCGGTTCAGCGCCTCGGTGAACTCGAGCCTGATCTGCCTCGGGCTGTCCCGGACCCGCTGACCGGGCGCGGGCGTCGACTCGAGGAAGGCGGCGTGGGCGACTGCCGGCGCGGCCTCGACCGCCATCGCGACCAGCGCCAGAAGGAGAGTCGCCAGGATGAGCGGGGCGCGGGAGGACAGCTTCATCTCCTATGGATTGTCGTAGATTGGAGGGCGCAATGACGCGAGGGATTCCGCTGTGGCTTCGCTGGTTGCTGACGGTGGCCGGCTTCGGAGCGGCCGCGGTCGTGCTGATCATCGTGGTGGGAGGTTCGGGCAACTCCTCCGACGGGAACGCGGCCGGACTCCTGAGGGCCGGCGAACGGGTGCGAAGCGGAGTCCTCCACG
>JAFDWD010000512.1 GCA_018268695.1 Actinomycetota bacterium | reverse complement strand
GCCGGCGAAAATCAACGCCGCCTTCGCCTACGGCGGCGCCGCGCTGCAGATCAAGACGGTCGAAAAGTTCCTCAACATCAAGATCGACCACGTCGCGATCATCAACTTCACCGGCCTCGAAAACCTGGTCGACGCGGTCGGCGGCGTCGAAGTCAACCTCAAGCACAAGCTCTGCGCCGAAATCGCCGGCGGGGCCGGGCACGGCCAGGGCGGCGTCACCCTGCGCCTCGGCAAGGGCTCGAACACGCTGAACGGCGAGCAGGCGCTGGCCTACTCCCGGATCCGTGAGCCGAGCGAATGTCCCGGCAAGGGCAAGAGCGCCTACACCTTCGGCTACTCAGACCTCGACCGCGAGAACGCCCAGCAGGAAGTGATCAACGGGATCAAGGACCGCCTCACCAGCATCACCCGCATCCCCTACAACTTCATCAAGGGCCCGATCATCGGCTGGGACGCCCCCAAAGCCTTCGTCTCCGACATGGGCTTCTTCACCATGCCGCAGTTGGTGATCTCGGCGGCCCTCGGCGGCACGAGCGCCGCCAACGTCCTCTGCGGCACCAGCGCCAAGGAAGCCGCGAAGTGCGGCACCGGCCCCGAAGGCTCGATCGAAGTCCCCCAGTCGGTGCGCCGAAAGGCCGTGCACCGGTTGATGGGGTGACCCGTACCGGAGTTTCACCTTGCTCTGGCAGGGTGAAAGTCGGGAACGCGCGGTTCTCGGCGTTAGTCGCTCGAGGACGACGAGGAGCTGCTGGACGACGAGGCGGCTTTCGACTCCGACTTCGAGCTGCTGCTCGAATCGGAGGAGCTCGAGGAGTCCGACGAGGAGCTGCTGCCCTCGCTCGTCGCTCCGTTCGAGCCGCCGCCTTTGCGTTTGCCGTAGTCGGTGTTGTAGAAGCCGGAGCCTTTGAAGTGGACCGCGGGAGCGCTCAGCACGCGCTGGGCGGGGGCGCCGCACTCGACGCACTCGGTCAGCGCATCGTCCGACATCTTTTGCATCACGTCGAAGACGTGGCCGTTGTCGCATTTGTACTCGTAGATCGGCACGGGACCCATGATTATCGCAAT
>JAFDWD010000511.1 GCA_018268695.1 Actinomycetota bacterium | reverse complement strand
GCGCTGCGCTGGTTCGGTGGCGGCGAACGCGTGAGGGAAGTCGACCTGGTGGGTAAACGCATGGTGGCCGAGGGTCGCGCCGCCCTGCCACCGCAGTTCCGACCGACAGGCATCGTCAGGATGGGTCGCCTGACCATCGCCCGCTACGTTTCCCCGACGCCCGTGAAACTCCCGATGCGAGAACTGGACCGGCTGCAGACCGGCTACGCGGCCGACACCATCGTCCTCGACGGCCCACCCGCCGTGCGGACCACCCTGGGCGAGAACGCACGGACGGCTCCGTCGATCGCCCTTGCCGCCGCGCGGGCCAGGGAGGCGGCGCGATGAGCACCGGCGGCAGCGGCCTCAGTGGCAGCCATCCGAGCTTCGCCGTGCGGCTCCACCACGCCGCGCGCCAGCCCGACAACTGGCTCCAGCTGGTCAAATTCGGCGTGGTCGGCGGCTCCGGCTACGTGATCAACCTGATCGTCTTCGCCTTCCTCGCCTCGAGTCTCGGCGTCTACCACGCGGCCGCGGCGGTCGGCGCCTTCCTCGTCGCCCTCGGCAACAACTTCTTCTGGAACCGCCACTGGACCTTCGGGCCGGGGGAGGGGCTGGCCCACCGGCAGGCGATCCGCTTCACCGTGGTCAGTGTCGGCGCTCTGGTGATCAACCTGATCGTGCTCGAGGTGCTGGTCAGCTGGCTCGGGATGAACGAAATCGGCGCGCAGGCGATCGCCGTCGCCGTCGCGATGCCGTTCAACTTCCTCGGCAACAAGCTCTGGACGTTCACCTGAGCGACGCGCCCCGGCGGGGGAGGGCCTTCCGCGCTCAGCTAACGTTGATGGGATGAGCGAGAACGCCCGCAGGAAGCCGCCGTACGAGCCGGCGGAGATCGAGGTCGAGCGCCAGGCCGCCTGGACCGAGCGCGGCGACTACTCGGCGCCCGCGCCGCCGCCCGACGGCGAGCACGGCGTCTACGTCAAGTCCTCGAGCCCGTTCACCTCGGGCAACCTGCACATGGGCCACGTCCGCGATTACACGATCGGGGACGCCTACGCGCGGTTCCAGCGGGCCCGCGGGCGCAGCGTGCTGATGGGCTTCGGCTTCGACGCCTTCGGGCTGCCGGCCGAGCTGGCGGCGATCGAGCGCCAGGTGCCCGCCGCCGAGTGGGTCGTCCAGTCCGGCGAGCGGATGCTCGGGCAGATGCAGCGCCTCGGCTACAGCTTCGACTACGACCGCGTCTTCTACAGCTCCGACGAGGGGCAGTACCGCTGGTCCCAGTGGCTCTTCCTGACGCTCTACGACATGGGGCTGATCTACCTCGACGACACCACCGTCGACTGGTGCGACACCTGTCAGACGACGCTGGCGACGATCCAGGTCGAGGAGGGCGGCACCTGCTGGCGCTGCCACAACGAGGTGCGGCTGATCCGGCGGCCGACCTGGTTCCTGAAGATCACGCCCTACCTCGAGGAGAACGACGCCAACATGGCGAAGCTCGAGGCGCAGCCCTGGGACGAGCTGGCGCTCGCCACCCAGCGCTTCATCCTCGGCCGCGCCGACGGGGTGGAGCTGGAGCTCGAGGGGCCGGGCGGGCCGCTCACCGTCTTCACCCCGCACGCCGACGCGGCGGGGCTCGCAACCTTCGTCATGCTCTCGCCGCGCCACCCCGAGATCGAGGCCTGGATCGCCGACGAGCGCGTCCGCGAGGAGCTCGACCAGCTTCGCTCCGGCGGCTGGGAGCGCAGCGCCCGCGACGCCAAAGAGGTGCCGACGATCGACACCGGCCTCAGCATCCCCGGTCCCGACGGCACCGAGCTGCCGGTCCTGATCTCACCGCTGGTCGACGCCCGCTTCGGGCCGACCGCGGCGCTCGGCATCCCGGCGGTGGACGAGGCCGACCGCGATGTCGCCGAGCGGTTCGCGGGGCGGATCGAGGTGGGGGATGCCTACGAGGAGGGCGAGGCGCCGAGCGCGCCGGTCGCCGGCGCCCGCGAGGCGAAGCGCTACCGCGCCAACGACTTCTCGATCTCCCGGCAGCGCTCCTGGGGGACGCCGATCCCGATGATCCACTGCCCCGAGCACGGGCCGGTGCCGGTCCCCGAGGCCGACCTCCCGGTCGTGCTGCCCCGTGACCTGGTCGCGACCGGCGAAGGGAATCCGCTGGCGGAGCGCTCCGACTTCGTCGACACCGTCTGCCCCGGGTGCGGAAAGCCGGCCAAGCGTGAGACCGACACGCTCGACTGCCACTTCGACGCGCTCTTCCTCTGGGTCCCGGCCACCGTGCCGCCGGAGGACCGCGCGACGCAGATGTTCACGCACCCGGAGAGCCGCAAGTGGCTGCCCGCCGAGCGCCAGGTGGCGGGCGGGGACTCGGGCAACTTCGTCTTCGACCAGCGGATCGTCACCAAGGCGCTCCGCGATCATGGTGAGCTCGACTACATGGTCGACGGCGAGCCCTTCGCGGGCGTCCTCTTCCACGAGATGGTGATCGCCGACGGGCGCAAGATGTCGAAGCACCTGGGCAACGTCGTCGATCCCGACGAGCTGGTCGGCCAGTTCGGCGCCGACACGGTGCGCGTCGCGGTCCTCTGGGCGGCGAGCCCGGCGAAGACGCTGAACTGGTCGGACGCCGCGATCCGCTTCGCGAACAAATTCCTGCGCAGCTTCTGGACCTACGCGCACGATCGCTTCGTCGAGCTGGACGGGGCGAAGCACGACCCGGCGAAGGCGGCGGAGACCGAGAAGCAGCGGGAGAAGCTGCGCGGCTGGTGCGAGAACGGGCTGGCGCGGGTCGCTGACGACACCGCCGACCTGCAGATGCACAAGTCGATCCGCAACCTGACCAGGCTCTTCGAGCGCATCCAGCAGTTCGAGAAGCAGCTGAAGAAGCGGGGCCAGCTCGATCGGGTGGACGCCGAGGCGCTGGTCGTCGCGATCCTGCTGCTGGCCCAGGCGCTGCAGCCGTTCGCGCCGCACGCGGCGGAGCAGATCCTGATCAACTCGGGACGCTTCACCTCCGACGATCTGCCGGGCGCCTGGCCCGACGCCTCGTCGCTCCCGGTCGCGGTCGATGACGCCCTCTCCGGCGTCGTCTCCTAGAACTCCTCGCCGCCCCGAAAAGGCCCTGTTTTCGTACCTAAAGGGCAAGGGCATCTTTATGTTCAGCTGGCCTTGATTGGACGAACCGTGTCTGTTATGAATGTCACCCTGTCGGCGGATCAACCGACAGATGAGGCGGGGCTACCTCAGACAGGGAAACCGCCTTGGGGTGGCAAAGGAGGACCTGGCGCTGAGACAGGGGATCGCGTTCGTCACGACCCGGTCCCGATCGGTGCCGACGCGCAGTCGGTGCCGCCCCGCCTCAATTTTCTTCTCGTCACGGGACAGGGGCCCCCGTGACGAGAAGTGCGCGCGTTCGGCCCCGACGCGGCCGGCAGAACCCTGCTCGCGAACCCTGCACGCTTGTCTCGCATAGCGAGACAAGCGTGCAGGGTTCGCGAGGCCCGAGGACCCTCAGTCGTCCTTCGGCTCCTCCGCCGTGAAGCGCTTGGCCTTGTGGTCCCAGGCCGCGCCCTCGCAGAGGGCGTTGGGGGTCGTCGAGAGGGCGTCGCAGAGCTTCAGCAGGGTGGCGAAGCGGGGTTCGCGGCCGGCTCGCTCGAGGAGCGAGATCTCGGTGCGGTGCAGCTCGGTCCGCTCGCCGAGTTCCTCCTGGGAGATGCCAACGGCGAGGCGGCGGCGGCGCAGGTTGTGGGCGAAGCGCTCCTGCGGGGTCACGGGCGCATGTTGGCGGAGTGCAGACAACCGTTCCACAGACAAAACCCTGCTCCCCTATGAGCGGCCCGGTGCTTTCGGTACCTTGGTAAGCCGTAGTTGGAGGGGGCTTATCGGAATATTTACGTGAAAGACGTTGACCGGAGCGATCCCCGTGCTGCACACTTACGACACGAAGACGCGGTGCCGATAGACACCGCAACCAATTCAAGCCGCTTCGGCGGTAGCCAAGGAGGAAGTAGATGAGCAACGCGACGCAGCATCTGGAGGGGCCTGTCGGCCGGCGAACCAGGTCCTGCGCGACCGAACTCGTCTGTCGTGACTGTGGCTACCGCACCCCGTTGCTGGACCAGGCCTTCAAGTGCCCGGCCTGCGGCGAGGGCCTCGACATCGACTACGACTACGAGCGCGCCAAGGAGGTCATCGCCGAGCACGGGCTCGGTGACCGTCCCTGGAACGTCTGGCGCTTCGAGGAGCTCCTGCCGATCACAGGCGCGGACGCCCAGGCGCGGGTCGCCCAGTTCGCGGGCATGACGCCGCTGATCAAGGCCGACCGGCTCGGTGCCGAGCTCGGGCTGAAGAACCTCTATCTGAAGGACGACTCGACCAACCGTCCGTCGCTCTCCTACAAGGACCGGGTCGTCGGCATGGCGATCGCCCGCCTGCTGGAGCTGGGCAAGGACGAGGTCGGCTGCGTCTCCACCGGCAACGTCGGCACCGCGGTAGCGGCGCTGGCGGCGAAGGCGGGGGCCCAGGCCTACGTCTTCTACCCGGGCAACATGGAGAAGGGGAAGGCGAAGGCCTGCCGCGCGCTCGGCGCCCAGGTCTGCCAGCTCGACGGCAACTACGACCAGGCCAACCGCGCCTGCCGTGAGCTGTCGCTGGCGAGCGGGATCGAGTTTGCCAACATCACCCTGCGCCCGTTCTACGCCGAGGGGGCGAAGACGGTGGCCTTCGAGGTGGTCGAGGAGCTGGGCTGGAAGTCGCCCGACCACTTCGTCATCACGGCCGCCGGCGGAACGCTCTCCTCGCGGGTCCACAAGGGTCTGAACGAGCTCGAGATGGTCGGCCTCGCCGAGACCTCGGGCACGAAGATCAACGTCGCCCAGGCGGACGGCTGCAACCCGATCGCCACGGCGATCCTCGGGGGCGGTGGCCTCGAGCCGCAGACGCCGGACACCGCCGTCCATTCGCTCGCGATCGGCGCCCCCGGCGACGGCCCGCTGGTGATCGACGCGGTGCGCAACCGCGGCGGCTCGGCCGGGACCGTCACCGACATCGAGGTGTTCGAGGCGATCGACCTGCTCGGCGCCACCGAGGGCATCCTCACCGAGCCCGCCGGCGGCACCACGATCGCCTCGCTCGGCCATCTCGTCGCCCAGGGCAAGATCGCCCCGGACGAGTCGGTCGTCGCG
>JAFDWD010000510.1 GCA_018268695.1 Actinomycetota bacterium | reverse complement strand
TGGCGCCGAAAACGCTGAACCAGAAACGCTATGTCGACGCGATCCGCAAGACCACGATCACCTTCGGCATCGGCCCGGCCGGCACCGGCAAGACCTTCCTCGCGGTCGCGATGGCGGCCGCCGCGCTGACCGAACGCAAAGTCCAGCGGATCATCCTCACCCGCCCCGCGGTCGAGGCGGGGGAGCGCCTCGGCTTCCTGCCCGGCGACATCCAGGCGAAGGTCGACCCCTACCTGCGCCCGCTCTTCGACGCCCTCTACGACATGCTCGACCCCGACCGCGTCAACGGCTACTTCGAACGCAACGTGATCGAGGTGGCGCCGCTCGCCTTTATGCGCGGCCGCACCCTTAACGACTCCTTCGTGATCCTCGACGAGGCCCAGAACACGACGCCGGAGCAGATGAAGATGTTCCTCACCCGGCTCGGCTTCAACTCGCGGATGGTGGTGACCGGGGACGTCACCCAGGTCGACCTGCCGACCGACCAGCGCTCGGGCCTGATCGCCGTGCGCGACATCCTCGACGAGGTCAAAGACATCTCCTTCATCGAGTTCGGCGGCGAGGACGTGGTCCGCCACAAGCTCGTCCAGCGGATCGTCGCCGCCTACGACCGTCACGGTGCCGGTCGATCTGTCTGACGTGCCCGTCGACCTGCGCGAGCCGGTCGCGGCGGCCCTCGCGGCGGCCGGTGTCGACGATGGCCACCTCGCGGTGGAGATCGTCGACGCCGACCGCATCCACGCCCTGAACCGCGAGCATCGGGGCAAGGACGCCGCCACCGACGTGCTCTCGTTCCCGATCGACGAACTCGGACCGGCGGCCGGGCCGCGTGAGCTCGGCGACGTCGCGATCTGCCCCGAGCTCTGCGTCGACATGACGCTGAACGAGACCGTCGTCCACGGCGTGCTCCACCTCTGCGGCTACGACCACGAGACCGACGACGGCGAGATGCTGGCCCTGCAGGCCGAGATCCTCGAGCGGCTGGACTCGGAAGGCGCGGCCCGATGACCACGCGCTCCGGGTTCGTCGGGCTCGCGGGCCGCCCCAACGTCGGCAAGTCGACGCTGGTCAACGCCCTGGTGGGCCGACACGTCGCGATCGTCTCGATGCGCCCGCAGACGACGCGCCGGGCGATCCGCGGCGTCGCGACCGACCTCGAGGCCGAACGCCAACTGGTCCTTGTCGACCTGCCCGGCGTGCAGCGCCCCCGCGACGCGCTGACCAAACGGATGCAGCATCGGGTGGAACGTGAGCTCGCCGATTCCGACGTGGCCCTGCTGGTGATCAACGGCGAGGAGGGCGTCGGCCCTGGCGACCGCTTCATCGCCGGCCTGCTGAAAGCGGCGCGCAACGACATCCCGGTGATCTGCGCGGTCAACAAGTGCGATCAGCTCGCCCGCGGCGGCACCGTCAAGGCGCTCTCCGACGCGGCCGAGCTGCCCGGCGTCGACGAGGTGTTCCCGATCAGCGCCCGCGCCGGCACGGGCCTCGACGACCTCCTCCATCGCCTCGGCGAGCTGATCCCCGAGGGCCCCTACATGTACCCGCCGGAGGACTCCTCCGACCAGTCCTCGGAGCTGCTCCTCGCCGAGCTGATCCGCGAGCAGGTGCTGAATCGCACGCGCCAGGAGATCCCGCACTCGGTCGAGGTGAAAGTGACCTCGGTGGAGCCGCGCGACGACGGCCTGGTCGTCATCACCGCCGAAATCTGGGCGGAGACGGAGTCCCAGAAGGGCATCCTGATCGGCCGCGGCGGGACGAAGATCGGCGAGATCGGCACCGCCGCCCGCCGCTCGCTGGAGCGCGAGCTCGAGGCCAAGGTCCATCTCGACCTGCAGGTCCGGGTGCGACGCAACTGGCGCCGGGACGAGGACATGCTCGACCGCCTCGGCATCGAGTAGCGGGCCCCGAGCCGTCTACGATCCCTCTCATGTTGGACGAGATCTCTTTCGACGAGCGCGGCCTGGTGCCGGTCGTGGTGCAGGACGAGGGGACCGGCGAGGTCCTGATGTTCGCCTGGGCCAACCGGAAAGCCCTGGAGCTGACGCGGGACACCGGGGAGATGCACTTCTTCAGCCGCTCCCGCGACGAGATCTGGCGCAAAGGCGAAACCTCGGGCGCGACGATGGCCGTGAGACAGCTCCGCTACGACTGCGACGGGGATGCGGTCCTGGCGCTTGTCACCCCGGCCGGGCCCGCCTGCCACACCGGGGAACGGACCTGCTTCTACCGCGAGGTCGGAGGCGAGGCGCCGGACCGGGTCGCCTTCGAGGAGCTCCCGGCGCTGGAGCGCACGCTGCGCAGCCGCGCCGCCGAGCGCCCCGAGGGCAGCTACACGGTCGAGCTGCTCGACAACCCGACCCTGATCGGCGAAAAGGTCGAGGAGGAGGCCGAGGAGGTCGTCCGCGCCGCCCGCGAGGAGACCGACGAGCGGGTCGCCGAAGAGGCCGCCGACGTGATCTACCACCTAGCCGTGCTCCTGGCCTCCCGCGGGGTCCCGCAGGCGGCGGTGTTCGAGGAGCTGAATGCCCGTAGCCGCTAGCACGGTTTCCATGGCGGCGGTCGCAATCTGATGGTCTCCGACGCCATGGAAACCGAAGCGCGATATCAGTCCGAGCTGCGGCTCACGCCGACTCTCGAGGAGGCGCGCGAGCTGGCCCGTGAGGGCAACGTGGTCCCTGTCCGCGCGCGCTTCGTCGAGGACACCGAGACCCCGGTCTCGGCCTTTCTCAAGCTGCGCGCCGGGGAGCCCGAGGGGGCGCCGTGCTTCCTGCTGGAGTCCGCCGAGCAGGGCCAGGTCGGCCGTTACTCGTTCGTCGGCCTGCGGCCGCGGGCGGTGCTGCGCTGGAGTGACGGGGAGCTCTCGGAATGGAGCGGCCGTGCCGCGACGCTGGGCGGCGAGCCGACGAAGGTCGAGCCCGAGGCCGATCCCTACGGCGCCGTCGCCACTCGCTTCGCGCGCTACAAGCCCGCGCCGGTGCCCGATCTGCCGCCGTTCACAGGTGGCGCCGTCGGCTTCTTCGGCTACGACCTGGTGCGGACGGTCGAGCCGCTCGGCGAGCCGAACCCGGATGAGCTTGGGCTTCCCGACATGGCCCTGATGGTCACCGACGCGATGCTGGTCTTCGACCACCTGCGCCACGAGCTGACGATCCTCGCCTGCGTCCACACCGAGGGCGAGGACGACTTCGACGCCGAATACGGCCGCGCCGCGGCGACGATCGCGGAGATGCGCGAGCGCCTGCGCGGCGCCGTCCCGCAGCCCGCCGCGCCGAGCATCGCCGAGCCGCCCGAGTTCACCTCGAACTTCGAGCGCGAGGACTTCGAAGGCGCCGTCTCCCGGATCATCGAGTACGTCCGCGCCGGCGACGCCTTCCAGGTCGTCCCCTCGCAGCGCTTCAGCGCCGACGCCCCGGTCGAGGCGTTCTCCCTCTACCGCGGCCTGCGCGCGGTCAACCCCTCGCCGTACATGTACTTCCTCGAGTTCGGCGACTTCCAGATCGCCGGCGCCTCGCCCGAGCCCTTGGTCCGGGTCCACGACGGGATCGTCGAGACGCGGCCGATCGCCGGCACCTCACCGCGCGGCAAGTCTGCCGAGGAGGACCGCCGCCTGGCCGAGCGCCTGATCAACGACCCGAAGGAGCGGGCCGAGCACGTGATGCTGGTCGACCTCGGCCGCAACGACCTCGGCCGCGTCTGCGAGTACGGCTCGGTCTCGGTCGACGAGCTGATGACGATCGAGACCTACTCGCACGTCCTCCACATCGTCAGCAAGGTCACCGGCAGGCTGCGCGAGGACGTCTCGGCGATGGACGTGTTGCGATCGAGCCTCCCGGCGGGGACGCTCTCCGGCGCGCCCAAGGTCCGCGCGATGCAGATCATCGACGAGCTCGAGCCGGTCAAGCGGGGCGGCTACGGCGGCGCGATCGGCTATCTCTCCTGGAACGGGGACCTCGACACGGCGATCCACATCCGCACCGTGGTGGTCAAGGACGGCCGCCTCCACGTGCAGGCGGGCGGCGGGACCGTGGTCGACGCGAAACCGAGCTACGAGTGGAACGAGTCGGTGAACAAGGCGCGCGCGGTCTTCCGCGCGGTCGAGATCGCCTGCGCCCAGCCGGATTGGACCTGACAAGCGACAGCACACCTATGAACGTCTTGGTCATCGACAACTACGACTCCTTCACCTACAACCTGGTCCAGTACCTGGGCGAGCTCGGGGCCGAGCTCGAGGTCGTCCGCAACGACAGGGCGACGGTCGAGGAGCTGCTGGATCGGCGGCCCGACCGCCTCGTCGTCTCGCCCGGCCCCTGCACGCCCGCCGAGGCGGGCATCTCCGGCGCCGCGATCCGCGCCTTCGCCGAGGCGGGCACGCCGACGCTCGGCGTCTGCCTCGGGCACCAGGCGATGGTGGAGGAGTTCGGTGGCAAGGTGGTCCAGGGCGATCCGGTGCACGGCAAGGATGCCGAGATCCAGCACGACGGGCGCTCGGTCTACGCCGGCTTGCCGACGCCGATGGTGGCCGGCCGCTACCACTCGCTGATCGCCGATCCCGATCTGCCCGACGAGCTGGAGCTGACCGCCCACCTCGGCGACGTGGTGATGGGCGCGCGTCACCGTGAGCTGCCGGTCGAGGGTGTCCAGTTCCACCCCGAGTCGGTCCTCACTCCCCACGGCAAACACCTGTTGAAGAACTTCCTCGAGGAGGGCGTCGCTCATGCCTAACGATGTCGTCAGCCGCGCGATCGACGCCGTCTGCGCCGGGGAGAACCTGACCGCCGACCATGCGTCGACCGTCCTCGCCGAGATCATGGAAGGCCGCACCGAGCCGATCCAGACCGGCGCCTTCCTGATCGCGCTGCGGGCGAAGGGGGAGACGGTCTCGGAGCTGGTCGGGCTGGCGCGGACGATGCGTGAGCTGGCCGACTCCGTGCACGCCAACCGCCCTGACCTCGTCGACACGGCGGGGACCGGCGGCGGGCCGACCACCTTCAACGTCTCGACCACCGCTGCCCTGGTCGCCGCCGGGGCGGGCTGCGCGATCGCCAAGCACGGCAATCGCTCGGCGACCTCGAAATCGGGGTCGGCCGACCTGCTCGAGGCGCTCGGCGTCGCGATCGAACTGGGTCCCGAGGACGTCGCCCGCTGCATCGACGAAGTCGGCTTCGGGTTCATGTTCGCTCCGCGCCACCACTCGGCCACCTCCCACGTCCGCCCGGCCCGCGAGGGCCTCGGGGTACGCACGGTCTTCAACTTCCTCGGCCCGCTGACCAACCCGGCCGGCGCCACCCGCCAGCTGGTCGGCGTGGCCGATCGCAAGTACCAGGAGACGATCGCCGAGGCCCTGATCGGGCTCGGGGTGCAGCGGGCCCTGGTGGTGAGCGCCGAGGACGGGGTGGATGAGCTGTCCCTCTCGGCGACGACCCGCGTGATCGAGGTCTTCGAGGGCCGCACCGCGGAGTGGTTCGTCGAGCCCGGCCAGTTCGGCCTCGCGCCCCTGGACCTGGCGGAAATCGCGGGCGGCACGCCGGACGACAACGCCGCGATCACCCGCGCCGTGCTGGCCGGCGAGACCGGCCCCCAGCGAGACATCGTGCTGCTGAACGCCGCGGCGGCGATCTACGTCGGCGGGCTCGCCGCCGATCTAGAGGAGGGCGTCGCGAAAGCCGCCGCGGCGATCGACTCGGGGGCGGCAGCGGACGTGCTCGAGCGGTTGATCGCGGCAACGGTCGCGGCGGCCGGATAACCTTTCCGGGTTCAGTGGGAATTATCGAGCAGCTGATCGAGGGCGCCCGGGAGGGGGTGCAGGAACGCAAGCGGGAGCTGCCGCAGGCGGAGCTTGAGGCACGACTCTCGGCACGCGGCGAGGACCGCCCGTTCCAGGAGGCGTTGACCCGCCCCGGCCTGTCCCTGATCGCCGAGTTCAAGCGGCGCTCGCCGAGCATCGGCGACATCGCGCCGGGTGCCGACGTCGCCTCCCAGGTCTCCGCCTACGAGCGCGGCGGCGCGGCCGCCCTTTCGGTGCTGACCGACATGCCGCACTTCGGCGGCACGCTGGAGGACCTGCGCGCGGCGCGCACCGCGGCGAGCCTGCCGATCATCCGCAAGGACTTCATCGTCGAGCCCTACCAGCTCTACGAGGCGGCCGTGAACGGCGCCGACGCGGTGCTGCTGATCGTCCGCGCGCTCGACGACAAGGAACTCGCCTCCCTCTACGAGGAGGCGCGGGCGCTCGACCTCGACTGCCTGGTCGAGGTCCACGACGCCGACGAGCTGGAGCGGGCGCTCGAGGTCGACGCCGAGGTGATCGGGATCAACAATCGCGATCTCGACGGCCAGGGCGTCGACATCCAGACGACCTTCGAGCTGATGCCCGACGTCCCCGCCGGTAAGACCGTGGTCGCCGAGAGCGGGATCTCCGGCCGCGAGGAGCTGATGGAGCTCGATCGGGTCGGTGTCGACGCGGTGCTGATCGGCGGCGCGCTGATGACCGCGCCGGATCCGGAGCTGAAGACGCGCGAGCTCACCGGCGCCGACGAGACCCGCGAACACCTCTATTAGGCCGCGCGACACCGCGGTCTTTAGAAAACCTTTCGACTGGCTTTAGCGCCGCATCAAAGGTTCAAGGCATTCTGACCGGCATGGATGAGCAACCAAAGCCCGAGAAGAAGGGTTTCTTCCGTTCGTCGTTCGGCTCGGCCCTGCTCGGTGGGCTGGTGGTTGCCGTGATCGGCTCGGTCCTGCTGCTGACCGGCGCGGTCAAGTCGAAGGGCGGTGGCACCACCACGGTCCAGCAGACGATGAGCGCCCCGGTCGCCTCGACCGGTTCGGGTGGCGAAAGCGGCAGCGAAGGCACCAACACCGTCGACGAGATCTATAAGCGTGACGGCAACGGTGTGGCGTTCATCGAATCGACGATCCCGCCGGAAGAATCGGCGGAAAGCTTCAATCCCTTCGGCGAACCGGAATCGCAGGGCGGCGGCACCGCGACCGGCTCGGGCATCGTCATCGACGAAAAGGGGCACATCCTCACCAACAACCACGTG
>JAFDWD010000050.1 GCA_018268695.1 Actinomycetota bacterium | reverse complement strand
GTCCATCCTGCCGCTCGGCGCGACCGCGTCGGCGCCCGCGTCGGCGTGGGAGATCGCGGTTTTGGCGATCAACTCGACGCTGAGGTCGTTCTGGATGTTGCCGTCGGCATCCGGGATGCCGCAGTGGCCGTGGTCGGTGTACTCGCAGAGGCAGACATCGGTGATCACGGTGAGGTCCGGGTGGGCGTCCTTGAGGGCGCGGACCGCCATCTGCACGATCCCCTCGTCGTCGTAGGCGCCCGAGCCGACCTCGTCCTTGTCGGCCGGGATGCCGAACAGCAGCATCGAACCGATCCCCGCGTCGATCACCTCGCCGGCGTGCTCGACCAGGTTGTTGATCGAGTAGCGGGAGACGCCGGGCATCGAGGGGATCTCCTCGCTGATGCTCTCGCCGGCGATCACGAAGGCGGGCTGGATCAGGTGGGCGGGGGTCAGCTCGGTCTCTCTGACCAAGGAGCGGAAGGTGTCGGTGCTGCGCAGGCGGCGCAGGCGGGTGGCGGGAAACGGCATTGACTCTCAGTTTAGGGGAGGGCCTGGGGTGTCCCTCCCCGGACAAGCCTGGCTTCGCCGGCTTTGAGTGTCCCGGGAGGGACACCCCAGGCCCTCCCCTCGGGGCGTTACGTTTGGCGCGTGCTGGCCAGGGGCTTGGTGAAGCGGTTCGGGGATCGGGAGGCGCTCAGAGGGGTGAGCTTCGGGGCCGATCCGGGGGAGCTGGTGGCGGTCATCGGGCCGAACGGGGCTGGGAAGACGACGTTGCTCTCCATCCTTGCGGGGATTCAGGCTCCGGATGGTGGCGAGGTCGAGACGGGAGACGGGGCGGTCGGGTGGGTGCCGCAGCAGGCGGCGCTTTATCGGCGGTTGACGGTGGAGGAGAACCTGTTGCTCTTCGCGCGGCTCGAGAAGCACGAAGATCCTCATGCTTCGGTGGAGGAGATGCTCGAGCTGACCGGGCTCGGGGAGCGGCGGGGGGAGATCGTCGCGCGGCTCTCGGGCGGCAACCAGCAGCGGATCAACATCGCGATCGGGCTGCTCTCGCGGCCGAGCGTCCTCTTGCTCGACGAGCCGAGCGTCGGCCTCGACCCGCGTCAGCGGGCACGCCTCTGGGAGTTCGTCTCCGCCCTGGCCGGGCGGGGGACGAGCGTGATCTTCTCCACCCACGACATCCAGGAGGCCGAGCGCTACGGCGACCGGATGCTCGTCCTGGCCGACGGCGAGGCGCTCTTCGACGGCGCCGCCTCCGAGCTGCGCGAGGCCGTGCGCACCGAGGCGCCCG
Source organism: Actinomycetota bacterium (assembly GCA_018268695.1). The sequence goes on along the minus strand of JAFDWD010000050.1, from coordinate 147 downwards.
GGGCCGCCGACCGCGATTTCGAGACCGCCTTCGTCGCCTACCTCCACCACCGGGGGCACTGAGCATGCGCTGGCTGCTGCTCAAGGACCTGCAGATCCTCCGCCGCTCGCCGCTCCAGGCGGCGCTCCTGATCGTCTACCCGGTGCT
>JAFDWD010000509.1 GCA_018268695.1 Actinomycetota bacterium | reverse complement strand
GATCGATCGGGCGCGTGAGCGCCGACGCTCCTCGGGCCGGCCGACGATCCTATTCCTCGACGAGATCCACCGCTTCAACAAGGCCCAGCAGGACGCGCTGCTTCCCGCGGTGGAGGAAGGGCTCCTGACCCTGATCGGGGCGACCACCGAGAACCCGTACTTCGAGGTGAACGGGGCCCTGATCTCGCGCAGCCAGGTGTACGAGCTGGCGCCGCTCTCGACCGAGCAGGTGGAGGTGATCCTGCGGCGGGCGCTCGCCGACCCCGAGCGCGGCATCGCCGACCCGCCGCCGATCTCGGACGAGGCCATGACGATGCTCGCCGACCGCAGCGGCGGCGACGCCCGTGCCGCCCTCTCGGCCTTGGAGCGGGCGGCGGAGCGCGCCGGCGGCGAGGAAGTCGATGTCGCCGCGGTCGAGGACGCGCTGCAGCGCCGCGCGATCGCCTACGACCGCCAGGGCGACCGCCACTACGACTTCATCTCGGCCTGGATCAAGTCCACCCGCGGCTCCGATGTCGACGCCTCGCTCTATTACCTGGGGGTGATGCTGGAGGGCGGCGAGGACCCGCGCTTCATCGCCCGCCGGATGGTGATCCTCGCCTCCGAGGACATCGGCAACGCCGATCCGATGGCGCTGCTGGTCGCTGACGCCGCGACCCGCGCGGTCGACCGCGTCGGCCTCCCCGAGTGCGCCCTGAACCTCTCCCAGGCGGCGATCTACCTGGCGCTGGCACCGAAGTCGAACGCGGCGACGACGGCGATCGGTTCCGCCCGCGCCGAGGTCCGCCAGAACGGCGCCCAAACCCCGCCCGACTACCTCCGCGACGCCCACTACCCTGGTGCGAAGGAGCTCGGCCGCGGTACCGGCTATCAGTACGCGCACGATCATCCCGGCAACGTCGCCCCCCAGCAGTACCTGCCCGACGGGCTCGCCGATCGCGTCTTCTATGAGCCGACCGGCAACGGCCGCGAGAAGGCCTTCGGCGAGCGGCTGGCCGAGCTGCGCAAGCGCCTCGGCCGGTCATAGCGCAACTTCCGCGCCACAAAGGGTTTCTTAATTGCGGCTTTCCAAGCTAAGCCAGGGAGAGCCGTAACACCGGCCGGAGGCTCGGACTGGGGGCTTCCGGTCGGTTTGAACAGGGGGGAGAGG
>JAFDWD010000508.1 GCA_018268695.1 Actinomycetota bacterium | reverse complement strand
GTCGGCGTCCTCCTGGATCACGGTCTCGGCGATCTGCTCGGGCGTCTGGTGCAGGCCGGTGTAGATGACCTCCATCCCGGCGTCGCGCAGCGCGCGGGCGATGATCTTGGCGCCGCGGTCATGCCCGTCGAGGCCGGGCTTGGCGACGACGACGCGGATCTTGCGGGCGGTGGCGGCCTCCATTGCGGAAGGGAACTCTATTCGCTCCGGCGCAACGACGGCTGCCTACCTGGTCGATCTGGAACTTAAGAACTCCTTTTCGGTGGTCGATGAGGACGCCATGAACCGCACCAGCCGCCCCTCCCGCTCGTCCCGATTCCTCCCCACCCCGGCCTTCGTCGTCGCCTTCGTCGCGCTGATGGTCGCCCTCGGCAGCGGCGCGATGGCGGCGGGCCTGATCGACGGGAAAACGCTCAAGCCCGACTCGGTCGGCCCCGGCAAGCTCGAACCGAAGCTGCGCGAACGGGTCTACTCGAACACGCCCGGCGAACGCGGGCCGCAGGGTGAACGTGGGCCGGCCGGCGAACGCGGCCAGACGGGAGGGCCCGGGCCGCAGGGAGAACGGGGCTTGACCGGCGAAACCGGGCCACGCGGCGAAGTCGGCCCCTCGCCGACCACGGCCTTCGCGATCGTCGCCGCCGACGGCAGCGTCGTCGCCCAGCGCGGGGTTCCCATCGTCCACCTGGAAACCAACGCGGTGGGCGGCCCCGTCTACGAGATCGGCTTCACCCCCGACGTCCATCACTGCGCGATCCAGATCTCGGCGGTCGACTCCACCGAGAGCGGCATCTTCGCCACCATCCCCGATGCTTACGCCGGCGCTCAGTTCGTCTACCCCTACGACTACCCGGCTGCCGAACCGGGGATCGGTAGCGGCATGAACGTGAGGATCTGGCCCGGTACCGGGACCCACGAAGGCGTCACGCGACCCTTCGAGATCTCGGCGATCTGCTGAGCGGTGGCGGGCCGCCGGTCGAGAGGTAGGAGCCGACGAGGATCAGGGCCAGCCCGGCGAGCGCGCCCACCCCGGGCTCCTCGCCGAGGAAGACGACCCCGAGCGCCAGGGCGATCACCGGGTTGATGTAGGTGATGACCGAAGCGCGCGAGGGGCCGGCTTCGCCGATCAGGATCGCCATCAGGACCAGCGCCAGCGCCGTGCAGAGGAGGCCGAGGACGACGACCGAGGCGAAGGCGCCCGCCGTCGGGGCGCTTGCCGGAAGTTCGATCACCGCGAGCGGCGTGAGGAGCGCCCCGGCGATCACGAGGCAGACGGCCATCATCGCCGTCGGGTCGAGACCCGCGAGCTTCCGTTTGAGGATCAGCGGTCCCGTCGCGTAACCGCATGCGGCCACCAGCACGGCACCGAAGCCGAGCAGTTCGTCCGAGTCCCCTGACACGTCGACGCCGACCAGGAAGGCGACCCCGGCGAACCCGACCAGGAGGCCCGCGAGGCGCGCGCCGGTGACCCGTTCGCTCGGCTCGAAGCGCAGGCTGAGGAGCGCGATGATCAACGGCACGGTGGCGATCACGATGGCCGCCGTCGAGGAGGCGACGTGCTCCTCGCCGACGGCGATCATCGGGAACGGGATCGCCAGCTCGGCGACGGCGAAGGCGGCGAGCCAGGGCAGGTGGCCCCGCAGGCTCGCCAGCGTTCCCGCCCGCCAGGCGATCGCCAGCAGGACGATGGCGCCGAGGGCGATCCGCAGCCAGGCGAGGTCGAGCGGCGGCATGCCGCCGTCCCCGGCGATCTTGATGAAGAGGTAGGGCAGCCCCCAGAGGACGGAGACGGCGGCGAAGGCGCCCCAGGCGCGGCGGCTCATCCGCGGTGCGGCGGGAAACGACGCGGGGCCGGACGCCGGTGGGCGGCGACGCGCGAGGCGCCGAAGCCCGCGACGGTGGCGAGGACCGTCACCGCGACCGCGGTCAGCCGGCGGCCGAGGCGCTCGAAGCGGAGCGTCTGCCAGCCCTCCTCCTTGGCGATCGCCGCCAGCGGCGGGTCGGGGTTGACCGCGACCGGGTTGCCGACCGCACGCAGCATCGGCAGGTCCGAGAGCGAGTCGGAGTAGGCGTAGGACTCGGCCAGATCGATGTCGTGGCGGGTGGCGAATTCCTCCATCGCGGTGACCTTGCCCGGCCCGTAGACGAAGGGGCCGTCGAGACGGCCGGTGAAGTTGCCGTCGGCGTCGACCTCGTAACGGGTCCCGATCCCGCCCTCCATGCCGAGCACGCTCGCCAGCGTCTCCACCACGTCGTTGCCGGCGGCGCTGACGATGAAGCAGGGGCGCCCGGCGTCCTGGTGGGCGTGGACCTCCTCCAGCATCTGCGGGTAGACGCGCGGCAGGATCGCCGTCATCACCTCGGGACCCATCCGCTCGATCGTCCGCGCGGGGACGCCCGTGATCAGCTCACGGGCGACCCGCAGGACCTCACTCGTTTTCTCGTCGGTGGTGCCGCGCAGGCGGTAGCGCAGGTGCTCGACTCCCCAGCTTGCGAGCTGGCAGCGAGAGACGATCCCCCCGCGCGCCGCGACCCTCGCGAACTGCATCCCGGAAGACCCCGCCATCAGGGTCTTGTCGAGATCAAAAAAGGCCGCGGCTTTTGACATTCGAACTCGCGCCGGGGTGCGGCGCGCGGCTTACGCCGCGGCCACCTCGAGGACGATCGCGTCGCCCTGGCCACCGCCGGAGCAGATCGCGGCGACGCCGAGGCCACCGCCGCGGCGGCCGAGCTCGTGGACGAGCGAGCCGATGATGCGGGCGCCGGAGGCGCCGATCGGGTGGCCGAAGGCGATCGCGCCGCCGTTGACGTTCAGGTTGGTCTCGTCGATGCCGAGAATCCGCATCGAGCCGATCGCGACCGAGGCGAACGCCTCGTTGATCTCCCAGAGGTCGACGTCGCCCGGCTGCATGCCGATCTTCTCCAGCGCCTTCAGCGCCGCGTTGCCGGGGGTGCGGGCGAGGTAGGCGAAGTCGTCGGCGACGGTCGCGTAGGCGAGCACCTTGGCGAGCGGCTTGTGGCCCTCGCTCTCGGCCCACTCCTCGGAGGCGACGACGATCGCGCCGGCGCCGTCGTTTACACCGGGGGCGTTGCCCGCGGTGTGGGTCGCGCCCTCGCCGCCGACCGCCTTCAGCTTCGCGAGGGTCTCCAGCGTCGTCTCCGGACGCGGCGCCTCGTCGACCTCGACCACGGTGTCGCCCTTGCGACCCTTGACGGTGACCGGGACGATCTCCGCGGCGATCCGGCCGGCCTCGGTGGCCTCGCCCGCCAGCTGCTGCGAGCGCACGGCGAATTTGTCCATGTCGGCGCGGGTGATCTCGAGCTCGTTGGAGACCTCGGAGGCCTCGTTGATCATCTGCTTGCCGGTGAAGG
>JAFDWD010000507.1 GCA_018268695.1 Actinomycetota bacterium | reverse complement strand
TCAGGCAGCAGCCCAGGGGTTCGTAGGTGCTGCGTTCGCGCATCCCGGCCTTGACGAGGGTTTCGTAGGCCTGGCCGTCGCCCGGCTGGACCGCCGTTTTCGTGTCCGAGTTGAGGTCTCCGACCAGGATCGTCGGCAGCTTGCTGGTCAGCGGGCCGTTCGGCGCCACCAGTTCGGCCGCCTGCTGGGCACGGACGCTCGGCACGACCGTCTGCGGGTCGAACGATTCCAGGTGGGTGTCGACGAAGTGGAACGGCTGGGAGCCGTTCACGGTCGCGTCGACCGAGGCCCAGCCGCGGATGACGGTGACCTTGGCGCCCGAGATTTCCTCGGTGAGCAGGCTCTTGAAGTGGCCCGTGCGCGGGTTGGAGGTCTTCACTTCTCCCCCGACCTTGGCCAGGATCACGTCGCGCATCGTCAGCCGCCCGTTGATCTCGGCGTTCTTGATCAGCGAGTTGGGGCCGTCGTTCGGCACCTGGTTTTCGTCCGCCGGGGCTTCGAAGTCGAACTCCGGGTTGACGACCGCGGCGCGGTAGCGCTTCTTGCCCTTGTTCAGGGCCGCCAGCAGTTCCTTCAGGTAGTCGTAGCGGACCGTTTCGGCGTGCGGCGCGGAGCCACCGAGCAAGGTTTCGAGGCTCGGCGGGCCGGTGCGCCACTCGGCGACCTCCTGCAGGCCGACCAGGTCCGGTTCCTTTTCGAGGATCTCCTTGGCGAGGCCCTTGGCGCGCACCGGGAAGTCGTTGGTCGTGACTTCGCGCAGGATCTGGCCGGTCGCCTCGGTGAAGGCTTCGACGCCTTTGGCGGAGATCGCGGGCCCGAGATCGGCACCGAGGTAGATGTTGCGCGTCATCACCTTGATTTCGGTCGGCTTTTCCTTGGGTGGCTGCTTCGGCTTCGCGCTCGCGCCGAGCGGGGCGACGAGCAGCACCAGCGCCAGCAAGGCGGCACCGAGGAGCGCCGGCGCGGCAAGGCGCAGGCGCGGATGGACGTGATTCAAGGCTTATCCCTCCTGTTATGGCTCTGCCGAGCCGGTTTGAGCGGGGCCTCCCGTCCCCAAACTACCTCTTGTGGTCGTCGAGAATATCTGCCATACTGGCACTCAGATTTCTTAGGCATAGTTAACGAAACCCCTGGAGGGAGCAGCAAAAGTGGCAAAAACGATCGGAATCGACCTGGGAACCACCAATTCCTGCGTCGCCGTCATGGAGGGCGGGGAGCCAACCGTTCTCGAGAACGCCGAGGGTGGTCGCACCACGCCGTCCGTCGTCGCCTTCACCGAGAGCGGTGAGCGGCTGGTCGGCACGGTCGCGAAACGCCAGGCGGTGA
>JAFDWD010000506.1 GCA_018268695.1 Actinomycetota bacterium | reverse complement strand
GGTCTGGTGGCGGTTGCGGGATTCCAGTTCGTGACCGACTTTGATGATGCCCTGGTCGATCAGGTCCTGGACCGAGGCGACCTCCAGCCGCAGGCCGTATTCATCGACGACCTTGTCGCGGAATTCGATCACCTCGCGGAAGTTGTGTCCGGTGTCCACGTGCATGATCGGGAACGGGACGGGGGCAGGCGCGAACGCCTTGCGCGCCAGTTGCAGCATCAGCACCGAGTCCTTGCCGCCGGAGAAGAGCATCACCGGGTGTTCGAACTCGGCGACGACCTCGCGGATGATGAACATCGACTCCGCCTCGAGCGTGTCGAGGTCGTCGAGCTCCACGGCCGCGGGCCTTACTTTCATGATCTCGTCCATTAGTCCACCAAGTACATCAACAAAGTGACGTCGACGGCGCTCCCGAAGGAGGCGTCAGTTGATGCCGCACTCGGTCTTTTCGACGCCGGCCCAGCGGCCGTCGCGAAGGTCGCCGCCAGGGCCCACCGGCTGCGTGCAGTGCGTGCAGCCGATCGAGGGGTAGCCGCGATCGTGGAGCGGGTTGTACGGAAGACGGTGCTCATGGATGTAGTTCCAGACATCGCGCTCGGACCAGTCGGCGAGCGGGTTCAGCTTCCAGAGGCCGAATTTCTTGTCCCAGGTGAACTTGGGAGCCCCGGCCCGGGAGCTGGAATCCGCCCGGCGGACGCCGGCGACCCAGCAGTCTACGGATGAGAGGGCTCGGCGCATCGGCTCGACCTTGCGGACCCCGCAGCAGGCGTCCGGCTCGCGCTTCCACAGCTCCTCGCCGTACTCCTCGGCCTGCTCGGCGATCGTCATGTTGTGGTACCGGTCGAACTCGATGTTCAGCGCCTCGGCGAGGCGGTCCCGGGTCTCGTAGGTCTCCGGGAAGAGCACGTCGGTGTCGAGGTAGAAGAAGCGCGCGTCGGGGTTGATCTTGGACGCCATGTGAGCCGTCACCGAGCTGGTTTTCTGGAACGAGCAGGCGATGTAGTGGTCCTGCCCGAACTGGTCGAACATCCACTCGATCGTTTCCTGCGCGGTCAGGCTCTCGAGCTCGTCCGCGATCGCCTCGTGGTCGAGGTCGGTGATTGTCGGGACGTTGCCCGACAGCGTGATTGGCGGCGGCTTCATCTGTTCCGTCAGTTCGTTTCCGGTTCCCCGCTCTTGGCGCGAGCTAGATCGCGCACTCCCCTTCGCCGCGGACGACTTCGTAGGGAGTTGCCCGCTGCCAGTCGATGAACTCTTGCATGGTCTCCAGGGAGAAGTCGACCGGCATGGTCAGATCCTTGACCTCGGCTTCGAAGCGCTCCTGGCCCATCCGCTCGGCGAAGGCGTTGAACTCCTCACCCTCGGAGCGCTCGGACTCGTACATCCGCACCCAACGCTCGACCGCGGTCGGGACCCGTTTGGCGGGCAGGCGCGATTTCAGGCGCTTGCCATAGGCGACCGTGCCGCCCTCGTAGTTGCCGCCGATGTGCGGGATGTAGGCGGGCATCTGCCGCTCGCCGATCTTCAACGAGGCGCCGTAGAAGCCGATGTTGGCGATGTGATGCTGGCTGCAGCCGTTCGGGCAGCCGCTCATTTTGATGTGGATCTGCCGGGTCAGCTCGTCGTCCAGCTCCATCTCGTCGATCCGCTCTTTGACGGCCCGGTTGAGGCCCATCGAGGAGGTGATCCCGAGTTTGCAGCTGTCGGTGCCGG
>JAFDWD010000505.1 GCA_018268695.1 Actinomycetota bacterium | reverse complement strand
GGGTGAGCATCGACGCAACCCTCGAACCCCACGCCTTCGGCACCGAGATCGAGATGTACGTGAGCGGCGTCCGCTCCGGCACCCTCTGCCGCGTCTTCCTGCGCGACGCGAAGGGACGCACCTACCCGGCCGGAAGCTTCCGCTACCGCTGGGGGGAAGACTCGCACGCCGTGCTCAGCTCGGCGCTCGACCTCTCCCAGGCGACGGAGGTCGGCGTCCACGCCGGCGACCGGACCTTCACGGCCCCGGTCGACCAGGCGACGGCGCTGATCGGTGGGGCGGGCATCGACGCCACGTGACCCGGCGCGCGGCGGCGCTCCTCGCGGCGGCCGCCCTCGGGATCGGCGCCCTCGCCGGCTGCGGTGGCGGCTCGGGCTCCTCCTCGACCACCGCGACCGAAGCGTCCAAAGAAGCCTCCACCCTGCCGAAGCCCGAACCGCCGCCGCCGAACGCCGAAGAAGGCACGGTCTTCGTCTCCCTCGGCAGCGCCAAAGGCCTCGGCCAGGTCCTCGTCAACTCCGAAGGCCGCACCCTCTACGCCTTCAGCGGCGAAGAATGCGAAGGGGCGTGCGCCAAGGCCTGGCCCCCGCTCCTCGACGAATCCGGCGAACCGCAGCCCTCCAACGGCACCAGCGCCGCCCGCATCGGCACGACCGAACTCCCCGGCGGCAGCACCCAGGTCACCTACGCCGGCCACCCGCTCTACACCTTCACCGGCGACAAAGCGCCGGGGGAAGCGAACGGCAACGGCCAGAGCGCCTTCGGTGGCACCTGGACCGCCCTCAAGGGCAGCGGCGAACCGGCCGGTTAGCGCTCGCGCCCGGCGGACCGCCGCACTACGGTTCCGCGCGTGGACACGGAAAACCTCTTCGCGTCGGTACCCGTCCACGCCACCTCGTGGGTCGACCGCTGGTCGATCCACGAACCCGGCGTGAAGGCCGACATGATCGAAACCGGGCATGGCCGCGGGCGGCTCGCGGTGGACCATGACTCGATCTGGGTCGCGAACGCGACCAGTGAGACGCTGACGCGGATCGACCGTCGCACGGGGGTGGCCGAATGGCGCAGCGACCTCGACCACCAGCCGCTGGCGGTCGCCGCTGGTCGCGACGCGGCCTGGGTCCTGGCCGACAACGGTTGGCTGTGGCGCTTCCGCGCGGACGGGACGAGCGAGGGAATCGCGCGGACCGGGCACGGGCCGCGCGATCTCGCCTGCGACGGCGAGTCGGCCTGGGTGCTGCAGGGCGACGGCGATCTCGCGGCGTTCGACCAGTCGACCGGCGAAGTCACGGTGGAAACGAAGATCCCTCGCGGGGCGCGCGAGCTCCTCGTCGCCGACGGTGGCCTGATCGCGCTGACCGGCGGCGGCGACCAGGTCTGCCGGATCGGGCGGGAACGCGGAGACATCGAGGCCCGCGGGAAGCTGCCCGACGACGGGACCGTGGCCGCCGTCCACGACGGCGTCCTCTGGGTGGCCTGCTCCCGGCTCCGCTCCAGCCGCTGGGGGGCGCTCGCGCGGGTCGACCTGGGAACGATGGCTGTGGAAACGGTCCATGAGCTGCCGAACGCGCCGCGCGCGATCGTCGGCGGGGGCGGCCACCTCTGGGTCGCCTGCGGGAGGCGTGGGGACAGGGCGAGCAGCATCGTCCGGGTCGAGCCCGGCTCCGGCGAGTTCACCCCGTGGGCGCAGACCGAATTCACCGTCCACGATCTGACCCTCGCCGGAGACGAGATCGCCGCTGCGGTCGGGATGAGGATCTCGATCGACGTCGGGGGCGGCAGCTAGGCCGGCTAGCGCTTGCGGTAGCTCAGGGCCGGGGGGGCGATCGCGCGGATCTCGGCGAGGAGGCGGGCGGAGAGGGCGGCGGGATCCTCGTCGGGGCGCGGTTGGCCGCCGGCCGGGTCGAAGAAGCGGACCTTGATGCGGGGGCGCCGGGGGAAGCCGGTGAGGTCGGCGGTGCCGGTGATGGCGACGCAGGTCACGTGCGCCTCGGGGACTTCGAGGGCGAGCCGGCCAGCTCCGCTGCGCGCCCGCATCACTCTGCCGCGGGAGCGCGTGCCCTCGGGGAAGACGCCGACGCAGGAGCCTTCGCGCAGGGCCTCGACCGCGTTGGCGAGCGCCTGAGCATCGCCCGCGCCGCGGACGATCGGGATCTGGCCCATGCCGTTCAGCACCGGCGCCAGCCCCTTCACCTCCCAAAGCTGGGATTTCGCCAGGGCCCGGATCATCCGCCGCCTGCGGGCCGCGAAGCCGATCATCACCGGGTCCCAGTGGCTGTCGTGGTTGCCGACGACCAGTAGCGGCCCGCTCGCGGGCAGGGACTCGACGCCGCTGACGTCGAGCCGCGCCCAGAGCGCGACCGGCCGGTTGATGGCCATCGCGACGCGGTAGGTATGGGTGAACTCGGCCATCCGGGCGGCAAGCGTAGTGGTTGCGGGCGGGTGAGCGGGTCGGGGCGGCGTGGGGCGTTGTGCCGGCCGCTCCGGCAGTCCTATGTGCGCCTGGGCGTCTCATGGAGTCCTGGCAGGCTGCGACCTCCATGAGACGCCCAGGACGGGAGGGAGTGCGTCTTTCGCCGAGGGTTCGTCACGCTTCCGCCCGGAACTCCACACCTCTGCCCGTCTTCGGTCGGTTTCCCGACCCAGGAAGGGTGTGTCGAAAGGTGCGCGTCGGGTTGGGTCCCCTATAGGGCCCCAACCTGACACAGAGACTCTTGAGCGATGAGGAACACGCACGGAAGCGTGGAGTTCGTGGCATCTCCCGCGAGTCTCTCTCGACGGCGTCGCAGTTTGTCCTCACCCCTCATACCCCGGCCGTCTCGGCCACGGCCACAGCCTGCCCGGGCCGTGGACGAGACGGCCGAGCTCGCCGCAGGCCCATGCGTCCCGTCCCCCGTCAGCCACGCCCGCGAATACGACGCCACCGCCCGGGGTAGCGTCGAAGTCCATCTCCGCAAAGTCCGGGATGGATTTCGAACTAAAGTGTCCGCTGTGTCACAAAAGCCGCTCGAGTTGATCCTTGCCAGGAACTTGATGTCGGCCCTCTCGACGCCGGCCTTCCTGGTCGACGAGGACGGGCTGCTGGTCTTCTACAACGAGGCCGCCGGGACGCTG
>JAFDWD010000504.1 GCA_018268695.1 Actinomycetota bacterium | reverse complement strand
GCCGACGTCGTGCTTTTCGCATTCGTCGCCTTCGGCGATCGCGGCGAAGTAGACGACCGGGTTGCGCCAGGTCGCGTACTGGTCGCCGGGAACCGGGATCGTCCCGTCCGGCCCGCCCAGCGTCGGCTTACGGCAGCGCCACGGCTGGCCGATCGCGCCGCCGTTTTCCATGTCCTGGACGTAGGCGCGCCAGGTGACTTCCTTTTCGGTCAGCTCGGTCGGCAGCGATTTCACTTCCTTGCCGTAGACGCAGCCGTTGCCTTCGACCTGTTCGGCGATGGCGGCAACGGTGCCCGGGGCGATCGCGGCGTAGTTCGGGCAGTTCGCCGCCGTTTCGACGGTCGGGCCCTGGCCGCTCAGAAGCGCGAGCTCGTTGGCGAGCGCGCCGCCGGTGACGCCGTAGTAGTTGGGGAGCAGCTCGCCCTTCTTCGGCAGCACCCGCGAGAGATACGGCGCCGCGCCGGTGGCGCCGAAGGTTTCCTCGTAGCCGCCTTCGCCGAGGACGATCAGGAACGCGTGTTTGACTTCCGGCAGAGCTTCTTCTTCACCGAGGCCTTCTTCGGCTTCCCGTTCTTCCCGTTCGACCTGTTCGATCGATTCCTGGAGCGGGCTTTTTTCTTCCGTCGCTTCTTCGGGCAGCGGTTCGAGCGGCAGTTCTTCGGGCAGCGGTTCGGCCGGGAGTTCCAGCGGCAGCGGCGCTTCCACCGGCGCTTCGGCGACGACTTCTTCTTCCGGTTCGGGTTCGGACGCTTCTTCTTCTTCTTCAGGTTCTTCGGCCGGGGGCGGGGCGGCTTCGACAGCGTGGTGGGGGTACTCGAGCAGGATCGTCGAGAGCGGCGCCGAGGAGGCGATTTCGCTCATCGCCGAGCCGAGGCCGACGCCGAGCGCCAGCATGCCGATCACCGCGATCGCGATCGCCGGTGGCGAGGGCATCCAGGACCAACCGCCGCCGTCCCCTTTGCCGCCGTCTTTCTGGGGCGGTTTGGGCGGGGGCGCTGCCTCCTTGGCGGATGCCGCGGCCACGGCACCGGGGAGGACGCCGCGGCGGGCACCGCATTTGACGCAATAGCGCTGGTCCGGGGCGAGCGACGTTCCGCACTCGCGGCAGGTCTGATCGTCGTTTCGGTCTGCCACGGGCGGGCGCGATTATCGGCGCCCGCGTCCCGGGGGATGTAAAGATTTTGCATCGACGCG
>JAFDWD010000503.1 GCA_018268695.1 Actinomycetota bacterium | reverse complement strand
TGGCACCAACGGGAGCTGCGCGAAGTCCTCCGCTTCGGCCTCCCCGCCTCCGGCGCCGGCCTCACCTACGTCGCGATCACCAACTCGACCCTGGCGATCGTCGCGGTCTGCCTCTCGGCCACCCAGGCCGGCCTCTTCTGGCGCTCCTTCCAGCTCGGCGTCGTCTACCAGGCAAAGATCAGCGGAATCATGCTGCGGCTGGCCTTCCCGGTCTACTCCCGGACCGCCGACCTGGCCGAACTGCTCCGCTTCCACGAGCGGGCGACGCGGATCCACGCCGCCGTCCTCCTGCCCCTGCTCTCGATCCTGATCGTCACCGCGCCGGAGCTCGTGCCCTGGGTCTTCGGCCCAGAGTGGGCCCCGGCCGTCGCGCCGGTCCAGATCCTCGCCGTCGCCGGGATGATCGCCGCCGTCCTCACCGGCTATCCGCAGATCCTGCTCGCCGCGGGCAGGCCACGGGCCCTGCTGATCTTCAACCTCGGCCTCCTCGCCCTCTACATCGTCGTCTCCTGGCTGGCGGCCCCGTACGGGATCACCACCCTGGCCTTCGCCGTCGTCGGGATCCACGTGGTCCTGCTCGTCGCCGTCTACGCCGGGCTCTTCCGCGGGGTCCTCGGGATCCCGGTCCGCCGGCTGATCACCGACGTCTTCCCCGCCGTCGTCGGCAGCGCCGTCCTGCTCGCCGTCGCGCTCCCGGTCGCCGACCTGCTCCGGGGCGGCGGCGCGCCGACCTTCTTCATCGTCGCCGGCACCGCCCTCAGCGGCGGCCTCGTCTACCTGGCGACGCTCTCGACCTTCTTCCATCCGATCTGGGACGACCTCCTGGCCTTGATCCGCCGGGTCGTTCCCCTGCCACTCCCACGCCGTCTCGCCCTGCCTGAGGAGCAGATGACCCATGACGCCTAACCCTAAGCCTCTACTCAAGCCTTCGACTTGGGCGAAGACCACCCGTTTTTCCGCCTCTGGAGCCGATTCTCGCTGCCACACTGGAACGGTGCACGAACTGCGCAGTGCCCCCCGCCATACGCTGCCCTTCGGCCACGCCCTCGCGGTAGCGGCAGCCGGCGTCCTCGCCGCCTTCCTCCTCCTGGCGTCCTTCGGAGCCGCCCGCTCGCAGGCCGCGGTCACCTGCCCGAGCGCGATCCCGGTCGTCAACGAGAACCAGTGCAAAACGGGCAGCGAAGCCTACGAAACGGTCGACGACAGCCCGAACCTGGGCGGCTTCCCCACCCAGACGAGCGTCAACCTGGGTGAAAGCGTCACCCTGAAAATCGGCTACAAGGGGACCGTCTCACCGACCCGCACCGCCGCCATCTCGGTCTACCGGATGGGCTACTACGGCGGCGAAGGCGGTCGACTCGTCAACTCGGCGTCGAACATCGCGATCAACAACGACTTCACCTGCGAAGCGATGAACGAAACGACGGGTGAAGTCTCCTGCGCGAACTGGAAAGCGACCTACACGATCCCGGGCAGCGTCTTCCCCGCCTCCGGCATCTACATGGCCAAGGTGAAAGCGAGCACCGGGGACGAAACGCAGATCATCTTCACGGTCCGCAACGACG
>JAFDWD010000502.1 GCA_018268695.1 Actinomycetota bacterium | reverse complement strand
CCGTGCCCGAAGGCACTCGTTACAAAGGAAAACCCCGGGCCGAAGCCTGAGGCTCCGACAAGGATAGCGGGCGCGAACGGCTTAGGTGGGAAGGCCCTGAGCGGCGGTCGTCAGCCGGCGACGCGAGTCTGCGATTTGACCTGCGTGGCGATCAGATTCGCGTATTTCGCCGTGGCCCCGCCGACGGTCGCGAGGCAGTTCAGCGTTTCGGCCCCGGCGGCGGTCAGGGTGCGGGTCGTCGAAAGGGACAGCGACTCGGGTTCTCCCGCGGCAACGATGGTCTTCGCTTCGCCGCCACCGCTCAAGCTGCACGTGACCACGGTTTCCACGGCGCTTTCGACCGTGAGGTCGGCGCTGACGACGTAGGCGCCCGCGGGCAGGTTCTGGGCGATGACCTGGCCCGAGGTGGTCCCGATCGCCTTCGCGGTGCCGAAGACTTCGAAGGCCGGACCGGTGCCTTCGGCGCCCGCCGGTCCGCGCGCGCCGGTGTCGCCCTTGGCGCCGGTAGCCCCTTTGGCCCCGGTCGCGCCCTTCGCGCCGGTCTTTCCGGCCGGGCCCTGGGGCCCGGTGGGGCCGCGATCGCCCTGCAGCTGGCTGCGCGTCTTCTTCGCGATCTTGCCCGCCGTGACCGCTTCCGGTTTCAGCTGGCCGGTGCCGACCGAGTTGCGCGGCAGCTGGGTGGCCGCGAAGGCCGCTCCGCCGAGCGCGAGGAAGAGCGCGAGCGAGGCGACGACGTTGGCGTACGTGAGGTGACGGCGCAGGAAGTCCACGCCGCCACCATAACGTCCGCTCAGGTCGCCACCCGCTCGCCGTCCTCCGAGCTATCCGACATCCCGGCGGGTCAGCCGCCAGAGGCCGATCGCCAGCGGCACGCCCATCCACACCGCCAGCACCACGAGGCTCTGCGCCCACTGGTGCCCGCTCATCACTTCCTTGGTCAGCGGTTCCAGAGTTTCGGTGCTGATCCAATCGACGGCGCCTTTGATCGCGTGGATCGAGCCGAGGGCGGCGAGCGCGATCGGCAGTGCGAAGTAGAGGACGATCGCGGGCGCCGAGGACTGCAGGGCGGCGCCGAAGCCGATCCCGATGATCATCGCGGTGACCACGTAGAGGACGTCCTGGAGCAGCAACCCGACCGGCAGCGTCCAGTGGTCAGGGGCGCTGTTCGAGGCGATCGCGGTGCCGAGGAGCGATAGCGCGAGCCCGATCGCCGCCGCCACCAAGGCGAGGACGATCCCGGCCAGCAGCTTGGCGACCAGCAGGCGGGATCGCTCCGGGACCAGGGCGAAGCTGACCAGCGCCGTCCGCTGCGACCACTCCGAGCTCACCAGGAGGATGCCGACCACCGGCAGCAGGATCCCGGCGGGCTGGAGGCCGTTGGCGAGGATGTTGTGGAAGGTCCGGTTTTCTTCGTGGGCGACGAGGGCGGTGATGAACACGGCGACGACCATCAGGCCCGCCACCGCCAGGAGCAGCCAGAAGCCGCTGCGGGTGTCGACCATCTTGCGCAGCTCAACCTTGGTCAGGCGGCCCAGGCCCGGTCGCCGGTCCCGATCCGGGCGGGCCGCTTCCATCTCGTTGCGATCGATCGCGTGGGCGCTCATCGCTCCACCTCGCTTCCGTTGTCGGTCGTCAGGTCGAAGAACAGCTGCTCGAGGCCGGCGTCCCCGGCGGGCGCCAGGTGGACGAGGGCGACCCCGCCTCCCTGCGCCGCGGCGCCGACCGCGCGCGGCTCGGCGTCGACCAGGAAGCCGCCGCCTTCGGCCTCGCGGGCGTCCAGCCCGGCCCCGGCGAGGGCGTGGCCGAGGGCGTCGGAGTCGTCCGCCCGGACGAGCGTCCCGGAGTTGGAGAGCAGCTCTTCTTTGCTGCCCTCGGCGACGATCTTGCCGCTGCCGATGATCACCAGCCGGTCGGCGATCGCGTCGACCTCGTGCAGGAGGTGCGAGGAGAGGAGCACGGTCCCGCCGCGCTCGGCGAAGTCCCGCAGCAGGCCGCGCATCCAACGCATCCCCTCCGGGTCGAGCCCGTTGGCGGGCTCGTCGAGGATCAGCACCTCGGGTTCGCCGATCAGCGCGTTCGCGATCCCCAGCCGCTGGCGCATCCCGAGCGAGTACTGGCGGACCCGTTTGCGCGCCGCCGAGCGCTCCAGCCCGACCAGCTCGAGCAGGTCGTCGACCCGCTTCTCCTCGACCCCCATGGTCTGGGCGGAGATCGCCAGCGCCTCGCGGCCGCGGCGGCCGCCGTGCTGGGCGGAGGCGTCGAGGAGGACCCCGACCCGCCGACCCGGGTTCGCCAGGCGCCGGTATTCGCCGCCGAGCACCCCGGCGTGCCCGGAGTCCGGCGTCGAGAACCCGCAGATCATGCGCATCGTGGTCGTCTTCCCGGCCCCGTTGGGACCGAGGAAACCGGTTACGGTGCCCGGCTCGCAGCGGAAGGTCACGTCGTCGACGACGGCCCTCCCGCCAAATCTCTTGGTCAACTTCTCGGCTTCGATCATGGCGCCAGACTTCCCCTTCCGCGCGGCTCGTACATCAGCCGCTCGTCGCCCCTTTGCCCCGACATTGGTGTCGGCCTGCCCCCTACTTTGGTAGCGACGCCGGACTTCACGGCCTCCCTACGCTGTGGCCATGGCCTCGTTCGAGGTGAACCAAGGACTGGAGCCTGCACGGTGGCAACGGCGGATGCTGCCGGGCTCGATGGTCGACGGGCCGGGCGCCGAGCGCAGCCTGCGCGACTGGGCGGTCGACGTGCTGATCACCGTCGTCGCGCTGGGGATCGGGATGATCGCGCTGCACGACACCTGGTCCGAACACGGCACCACGACCGCGATCCTCGACATCGGCCTCGGGATCGCCTCGCTGGCCGCGCTCTGGGACCGCCGCCGG
>JAFDWD010000501.1 GCA_018268695.1 Actinomycetota bacterium | reverse complement strand
GTTCCGCACGCCTGGTAGATCGGCAGCAGGAAGGGCGGGATCTCGAAGGAGTTGATGACGAAGTTCGGGACGCCGATCGGCGCCGGGCCGAAGGGGGCGATCGTCGTCGTCGGGTTGGCCAGGGTCGGGGCGCCGCCCGGTTCGAATTGGGCGCCGCCGTCGCCTTCGCCGTTCAGCGGCTGATCACCACCGCCGGTCGCGTCGGGGGCCTTGACGCCGCCGTCGTTATGGGTGCCCCCGCTCGAGTCGCCGAGGCTTTCGTTGTGGGTGACGCCTCCGCGGACATCTTCAACCGGTTCCTCTTCGAGCGATTCGCCGCGGCCGAATTCCTTGTGGGGCTTCTTGTCCTTTTCGGCCGTGGCTTCTTCGCTGTCTGACCCTGAAGTAGAGGTTGAGCCTACGCTGTTGGGGCCGGTCGACGGTGACTTGGAGTTGCCTTCGGGCGCCTCGTTGGTGTCGGACGGTGAGGAGCAGTCGGGGTCTTCCATGTCGATCAGGCCGTCGCCGTCGTTGTCGATCCCGTCGGAGCACTGGGTGGCGCCCGCGGGTGGCGTGACCGCCGGCGGGGTCGTGCTCGGAGTCGTCGTCGTGCTCGTGGTGGTCGACGGCGTGGTGGTCGTCGTGGTCGAGCTCGTCGAGCCGGACTCCGTGGGCGCCGTGCTCGATCCCTGCGAACCGCCGAGACCGGGGAGGATGGTTTCGGTCACCGTGGTGAGCGGCGAGGCGGCCGTAGCGCTGCCGACAGCGGCCAGGCCGAGAAAGATGGCCAGCGCCAGGGTCAGTAGGAGCTTGCTCTTCATACGCCTCATATAACGCTGCCACGGACGGTCGCGTTCACGACCAGGTCCCCTCCCGGCAGGTCGTCGTCACGCTACCGACGCCGCCGGTCGTGGGCAACGGATAGCCGCGCCCCCAATATGGCCTTAACGATCGTCCACTTCATGCCGCGACAGGAGATTTCCATGTGTTTCGGATGTGGTCGTTAACCTGGCGTCAACGGCCCGAGAAGATTGGATTTAGCGTGAGCCCTGACGAGTACGAAGACGGCGACGGTATGGGCGGCGACGGCGAGAGTTTGCGCGCCCGCTCCGAGCAGGCGATCGGCGAGATCGCCCAGGCCCTGATAGACAGCCCGACCCTTCATAACGCGCTGCAGGCGGCCTTCGGTGCCCGCGAGAAGGCCTTGGAGGGCCAGCAGGCGGCGATGAGGGCCCTCAACCTTCCCTCGGCGGGCGATGTCGAGCGCCTCGAGCGCCGGCTCCGCTCTTTCTCCCAGCGCCTGGAGGACGTCGAGGAGCAGCTGGACGACCTGACTCGCGAGATCGGCGGCCTCCGCAGGAAAATGGCTGCAAAAGCGGCCAAAGCGGCGGATAGCGCGGACGCGGCCTAACCCTCGACCTGAGGGTTAGTCCATAGCCTTCAAGACGGCTTGGGAAGCCAAAATCGCCCTCTCGGCGATCGCTTCGTCCTCAAGCTCGTCGAAACCCTCCGCCTCGGTGACGATCAGGACGGCGGCAAGGGCGACGCCGTGGTGTCGTGCCGCCGTCAGGAGTGCGGCCGTCTGCATGTCGGCTACGTCGCCCTCAGGGGTCGGATGCCCGGGGGTCGGGTGGATGACGTCGAGGCTGGCGACCCGACCGACCCGCGCCCTGTCGCCGAGCGCGGCCACCAGGCGCGCGGTCAAGGCCTCGTCCGGGCCCGAGGGCGCTCCCCCGCCGCCGTCCGCCGGCCAGGCGCGCGCCTCGCTCGCCACGACGAGGTCCCCGGGTCGCAGCTCCGGCGCCAGCGCCGCCCCGGTCCCGATCCGCACCGCCCGGCGCACCCCGAGCTCGGCGAGGTCGCCCAGCACCACCGCCGCGCTCGGCCCGCCCATGCCGGTCGCCTGCACGGTCAGCCCGCGGCCCTCCGCGGTCGGCCCCGAGTAGCCCCACAGCCCGCGAGCGTGGTTGCACATCTTCGGTCCCTCGATCACCACCTGCGCCAACGCCATCGCCCGCCCCGGATCCCCGACAAGGATCGCGTCCTCATATATGTCCGCGGTGGGCCGCAGTCGTCTAGGCACGGCCGCGACCCTAGTGCGTGGGGGGCGAGGGACGGGAAAGGGACGCGAGGGCTTGCGGCGAGCACGGCCGTCTCGGCCAGCCCCTGCACGCTTGTCTCGCATAGCGAGACAAGCGTGCAGGGGCTGGCTGGCCGTGGCCGAGACGGCCGGGTATGAGAGGCGAGGAGAAAGTCCGACGCCGTCCCGAGAGACGTGCGAGACACGCCACGAACTCCGCACTTCGGTGCGTGTTCCACGATCGGCACGGAGGTGCGTTCGTCCTTAGTTGCCGTATACGGGACAAAGGACGAACGCACCCGACGATCCCGGCCGGGTGCGGCAGATCACGCACGAACCCTCGGAGGAACACCGCACTCCCTCCGTCCTGGGCGTCTCATGGAGGTCGCAGCCTGCCAGGACCTCCATGAGGCGCCCAGGACAACGCATCTCGGACGGCCGCAACCGCCGTAACAAGGGACCCACCGAATGGGAGTAACGCCCTCCGCGGATTTTCGACGGCCGGATAAACACGGCCCGCTGGGGCGTCCATACGGTGCTTGACAGGCGGAACTCGTCCTCCGTCTCGTCTCCAAACAGTGTCTAACGTCCAACCGCGGCAGCGGTTCGCTTGCCCGCGGCAGAGAAAGGGAGAACGATGTCGTCCCTGACCCAAACGGTCGCTGAAAAGGCCTCTGAGCTGAACATGGTCTGGGTAGCCGTCGCCTGCGTCCTGGTGTTCCTGATGCAGGCCGGCTTCATGTTCCTCGAGATCGGCTTTTCGCGGCAGAAGAACGCCGGTACCGGCGTCGCCAAGATATTCGTCAACTTCGCCCTCGTGACCATCGCCTGGTGGGCGATCGGCTACGGGATCGCCGAAG
>JAFDWD010000500.1 GCA_018268695.1 Actinomycetota bacterium | reverse complement strand
GTCGTAGGTGCGGCCGAGCGCGTGGGCGCTGAGGACGGCGCCGCTCGGCCCGGCGCTGGTCGCCGCGATCGCCCCGCCGCCGCCGCTCAATTCGCCTCCCGCTCGCGTTTGTTGAACCGAAACGAGAGCGCGGCCAGGCCGATCAGCGCGAAGACGATGAGGACGAAGTCCATCCCGATGGCGCCGCTGACCCGCGCACCATCCCCGCCTTCCACCTTCCAGGCGACGAACAGCGGCAGGAATCCGGCGATCAGGGCGACCACGATCGGCGCGAGGCTAACGGTCTGGGCCAGCTGCGGGTTGAGCGCGAACTCGTAAGGGTCGTTGGTCGCGCTGACCGCCGCCGCGCAGACCAACACCACCGCCAGCGGCAGGAAGACGGCCGCCCCGACGCCGAGTGCGAGGCCGGGGTTGCCGCCGATCGCCGCCGCCGCGAGCGCGGCGAGGAGCAGGACGACCGCCATCGCGACGGCGGGCGCGGTGAGGTGGGTGCGCAGCAGCTCGGCGCTGCTCCGCGGGAGGAGCAGGCGGCGGGTCGGGTGGTCCGACTCCTGGGCGAGGGGCTCGATCAGGTCGAGGGCGGCGATGAAGAGCAGCGGGCCGGGCAGGGCGAAGAGGACCGGGGTGAGGTCGAAGCCGCCGACCGCGAGGCCGCCGGCGGCGACCGCGATCAGGACGACGCGGACGATGCGGACCACCGGCCAGCGGAGGAAGCTCTGCCAGTCGCGCCGCCAGACCGAGCCGCCGCGGAGGCGGACCCAGGGCTTGCGGCGAGGCCGCTCGGAGGCGAGCTGGCGGCGGAGGAGGATGACGGTGCGGAGGTCCTGGACCGAGGCGGAGAAGCGCATCTCGGCGACCAGCTGGGCGCGGCGCTGGGCCGCCTCCAGGGCGAGGCCGCCGATGCCGAGCAGGCCGGCGGCGAGGAGGGCGAGCGTGAGGACGGCGCCGAGCGCCGCGAGCCAGGCGCTGGTGCCGTGCTGGAGCGGCAGCGTCGCCAGGTCCCCGAGCATCGTCGTCGGCGAGCTGTTCGAGCCCAGCGCGAGATCGAGCGCCGACCAGGCGACGAGCACCAGGCCGATCGCGGTCCCGACAGCGATCCGCAGGCGCCGTCCCGAGGCGAGGAGCGCCGCGCCGAGCACGGCGATCGGCACCAGCGCGCCGAAGGCGGCCAGCGCGCCGATCCACTCGACCGCGGTACCGGGGAAGCGGCGGAAGACGAAGTTGCCGACGACGGCGCCGAAGATCGCGCCGAAGAGGACGGCGGTGCGGAGCTGCGCCAGCGCCGCCGGCCGCAGCGCGGTGCGCCGCGAGACCGGCGCCAGCAGCGTGTAGCGGACCTCCGCGGCCTCGATCGCCAGCGGCCCGCCCCGCGCCCCGGCCCGCAGGCCGGCGAGCAGCAGCACCGCCACGGCGATCCCGATGATCGCGGGCGCGTCGCTGCGGATCCCCGCGACCGAGCTGGGGTCGGCGGGCACTTCGTGGAGCGCGCCGGCGAGGAAGGCGAGGATGAAGACGGCGGCGATCGCCCCGAGGTAGACCCGGTAGAGCACCTCCATCACGTCCGCCCGGGCGACGTAGCGGCGGCGGCGCGCCGAGCGCATCGCCTTCATCGCGGCCACGGGGTCGGCGGCAGCGAGAACCGTTCCCACCGATTGGTCCGCCGCGCTCACGCACCTATTATCGGTGCGGTGAGCCCTGCCTCGCCCTACGGCCCGAAGGCGGACCCCGGCCCGCCCGGGTTCGGCCCGAAGCTGCTCGGCTTCTGCGAGGAGCTGCGCGGCGAGGGGGTCGCGGTCGGGACCTCGGAGATCCTCGACGCGTTCGCGGCGCTCGAACACGTGCCGTGGACCTCCCAGCCCGATTTTCGCGAGGCGCTGGCGACGACGATCGCCAAGTCCCAGGACGACCGCCGGGTCTTCGAGCTGGTCTTCGACCGTTATTTCTTCCGCGCCGCCGAGGCGAGCGCGATCGAGCAGGGGATCGGCGAGCGGCCCGGCGAGGGCGAGGTCAACCAGGGCGCACAGCCGGAGATGAATGCCGACGCGGCCGAGCGCCTCGACTCCGAGCAGCTCGCGGAGCTGATCCGCGACGCGATGGAACGCGGGGACGAGAACGCGCTGCGCGACCTGGCGCGGCTGGCGATCGCCGCCTTCGGCCGCGAGGAGGGCTCCGGCGTGGTCGGCGTCGACGTCCAGCGGATCCGTCGCTCACTGGGGCTCACCGCCGGCGCCCAGCCGACCAAAGCCGACGGCGAGGAGCGCCCGCCGATCGACCGCGGGCAGTTGACCGGCTTCGAGCGCCACCTGCGGCGCGAACTGGAACGCGACCTGATCGAGCGCACCGAGACGCTGCCCGCCTCGCGACCGCTGGCCGAGCTCGACCGGGCGCTGCCCACCTCGCCGACCCAGGACCTGGCCGCGGTGCACCGGGCGGTGTCCCAGATGAATCGGCGGCTGGCGACGCTGGGGCACGAGCAGCGCGGGGTGAAAAAGGGGCGCACCGTGGACG
>JAFDWD010000004.1 GCA_018268695.1 Actinomycetota bacterium | reverse complement strand
TCCAAGTTTAAGTAATGCTCTTTAAAACGTAGAAATCCATAACATTCGAACTATCGTTTCAAGACAGAGCATACTGTTGAGAGTCGCGTGAAGGACTCTCTCAAACACTCCAAATTAGGGCCTGGTGCTTGTACACTTTTCTTTAACATGAGACCGATAGGTTGACACCTTCAACCCGGAAGGCACATACCAAGTGTCCACCCACGAATCCAGGAAGGGTTATAGTTTCTCGAAGAGCCACCGTCGTTCAATCACAGAAGGAAGGGAGATGACTCCTGCACCTGGCATGTACAACAAGTTCTCAGTCTTCGGCGGCGACCAATGATCGATCTCTCATAACTTCTAAGGAAATAAATGATCGGTCAGGGCATGATGCCCTTGACGATGTGTTCGTGGAAGACGCGGTCGTAGTGTACCTCGTCTTCGAGCTCGGCCTTATCGATGCCCGAAAAAGAAATTTCTTTGATGCTGCTCATGCCCTTGGCCTCGTAGGACTTCTTCAGGATGAGCAAAAAACGAAGCAGCTGGGCCGAGTATCTCACGCCAAAGAACAGCAGGGTGAGGCCGTCGGCTCGGTGATGGAAGCGAACCGGCAGTAGAATATCGAGCACCATCGTGAGCGTAATGACTGTTAGCAGGACCAAGTCGTAGATATTGCTGCGTTGCCGGAAGAAGCTGCGTTCGCTGAAGTATCGGATGATTCTGCGTGAGAGCGGGCGTACATGTCCAGGGCGAGGAAGAAGGCCACCAGAATTTAAAGGATGGCCAAGAGCTGGTACCGAGAGTCGAAGAAGCAGAGCAGCAGTCCGAAGGTGAGTGCCAGCTGCAGCACGTTGAACCACAGATATGCACGTGAGGTGCGAACCGTCATGAAGAGGTGCTAATTCTCCAGCAACATCCCCAATAAACTAATTATTAGCAGAAGACCGCGAGAGATTTCAGTGGCAGTCCGTCATCCCCAGTTGAAATAGACCAGTCGTTAGCCGATAGGGTCGAACTATATCGTTTCAAAATAACCGCCGGATAAAACATACAAACCATTTTGGACGCTACGTCCTAGCAGGCAAGCGCAGGATCATAATACTGTCAGTCGATGGGGCTGCTCAGCCGTTCCATAATAAGTAATTAATAAGAAACTTGATGAACGCAGTGTAAGCGTAGCCGGTTGAGGCAGTGGATGCCGCAGCCGCCGACCGAATCAAATCCCGCACCATTGGCAATTACGTTCTGGGTAGTCGTTAGAGCTGATGCAGGCAAGACTCTCGGGAAGGGTACATTTGGCAAGGTCAAACTCGCCGAGCAGACCCTCACGGGCGAAAAGGTGGCCATCAAGATCCTGGAGAAGGATCGCATTATCGACGTGGCTGACGTCGAGCGTGTTTCGCGTGAGATTCACATCCTCAAGCTGATAAGGCACCCCAACATTATCCAGTTATACGAGGTAGCGCAGTCGACCATTCAGATCATCGAGACACCTAAGCAGCTGTTTCTGGTGATGGAGTACATGCAGAACGGCGAGCTCTTCGACTATATCGTCAAGATGAAAAAGTACTGCGGCAGTCAAATATAGGATCCCCGAGGAGGAGGCCTGCCGCATGTTCCAGCAGATTATCAGCGGCGTTGAGTACATCCACAAACTCAATATCGTGCATCGCGACCTGAAGCCGGAGAACCTGCTGCTGGATTACGACAATACCATCCGCATCGTGGACTTCGGCCTTTCGAATACCTACAAGAAAGGTATGGTGGGGATTATGCAGACGAACGGCTCAAGACGGCCTGTGGCTCGCCGTGCTATGCTGCTCCTGAAATGATCGAAGGCAAGAAGAAGTACGAGGCGCTGCTTGTGGACATCTGGTCGTGCGGTGTGATCCTCTATGCGATGCTGTGTGGCAGCCTGCCCTTTGAGGACGCAGAAACCTCCAAGCTCTACCAGAAGATCCTTTCGGGAGAGTACAAAGTGCCTAAGCACCTCTCACCAGACGCAAAGGATTTACTGGCCCGCATTCTGACAGTGGATCCGGACAAACGCTACCGAATCGAGGACATCAGACAGCATCGCTGGTGGGGAATGAGTCCCATGAGCACGTGCTCCTCGGGGCTTATTGTGGGATTCCACCGCATTCCGATTGACTTCGGGATCCTCGACAAGCTCAAAGAAGTGAAGTTCGACATCGACCTCACCCAGAAGTGTATCGAAGCCAATCGACACAATAACTCAACCACCACCTATTATTTGCTGTTGAAGAAGTTCTTGAGGGAAGGAGGCACCAGCAAGGCCGATCTTGGCAGCAAATGCTTTGACCGGTCGCTGATTGAACCTAACAGACGCAAGGACACTAAGACCAACAGTTTGACGGGTAGCGAGTACGTTACCGGCCGCACTGACGACTAGAAGAAGGACATCAACAAATTCAACTACCTGAGTCTGCTAAAAGGCAAACTGGCTTCAACCGGAGAGCCCCATCCACAGCGGGAGAAGTCCAACAAAGTCAGCAGAGAAGACATTAGCATCGAACCGAAGAGCACCAAAAACGTGAAGGCCATATACGACCAGATTCACATGCCCACTTCAACCAAGCGAGGTCGCTCGCCAGGCCATCCGGTCCGCTAGAACGACGACAATATCGGACGCAAGTACCGCTAAAAGTACGGAGCGTCATTGGTCAGCCGTTCTACTGAGAAGGCGCGTCGTAATTCCCTCAAGAACAATCAGACCGTGCAGTTTGAAGAGCGCTTCCGCGAGTACCAGGCGCCAGACCGCCGGCGTAACTCCCTCATAAAGAATTACAAAAAGCCGTCGACAGTGTCCCGAGATCGCCGCGACATGACCCACTATTCCAGTAAGCCGCTTGTGATGTAGTTCAACCCCCTGACCTGGCCCTAATCGGAATGGACACGCCCTACGAAAAGCACCTAGCGCCCAAGTGGCGTTCCAACAACAACACGATAGATGCCAAGCCCGACAAGCCGTACATCAATAGGCGCTCGCTCTACCACTGAACGTGATCTAATCATGCTCATAATAACATCAGTAGTGGTTGCTCAGGTGCGGCTGCTGGCGCTTCACTGCAGTCATTCTGCGCAAGCCCTCTTCTATCTTTTCGTGGTGAGACAGAAACTCTGCGAAGTCCGGCTCGGTACGAGCATACTTAGCCACAAGCTGGATCAGCTTCAGCCGTTCTTCTTGCGGTAGTCGCTCAAGATCCTCGTAGATCTGTTCGTCTGCAGACTGCTTTGCCACACGATTGCTTCGGTCGCTGTCCTTGAAGTTAATCCTGAGTTCGCGCCCACGGAAGTCCGTTTCTCCAAGAAAGTTGACAGCCATCTGCGCCGTCTCGATGTCGTAGTAGCCCACGCGTGCACTCAACTTGCAGCCGTTTTTGTTTGGTTAATAGGACCGCACAGGCCCTACCAGTGACAGGTACTCCCTAATTTCGTCATCGGTGGCTTCGTTGCTGATGTTGCTGACGATCACTGTGCTCTGCTGCTCTGTCATTTCAGAACCTATTATAGGAGCGCTATTATCTATCTATCGTTAGGAATTAAATGGCGAGTACTCCCATTGCGCCTGTGACCTGCTCCAACGGGCGCGCCTTCAAGTACCAGTTCGACTTGGAGGTGCAGCGGGTCCACCTGTAGGTACCGTTTCCGTGTTTCGTGGAGGTAAGCTGGCGCCGCGGCGGCAAAAGCATCGGCACCAAGAATCGCATCGAACTGCAGGCCAACCAGAAGAGCTTTGACGTGGGTGAACGGCTTTCAATGATTTCGACGTGCTACCTCGACGACGGCACCCATCGCTTCTCCGAGAAGAACAGCATGATCACGATCATCATCCTCGTCAACGGTGTTCCCAAAAGCGGAGGGTTCTGCAACCTCGATCTCAGCAGGGTGCTCAATCCTAATGCTCACAAGGAATGCATTCCCTTGGCACTCGAACTTCCTCTGCAGAAGTGCCCCATTAAGAACAGTCGAATCTCGTTGGCTCTGCAAGGCACCTACCTGCAAGAAATGATGCAGGATGACCGCAGCATCGGCAGCGGCATCAGCTCGGCACTCAATTACAGCGACTCCAACTTCTCTATGAGCTTCCAACGGAGGACGTTTGAAGCGCCGTCGCGTGATTCAGCCTCGCTACACAATGGCACGAGCAGCACGCCCAACAGCGAAATGACGAGGTACGGTTCGAACAAGCGCCTCGATTAGAACATTTCGAGAGAGCCCAAACGAAAGATGGTGGAACCGGTCATGCCTATCAGCTATTTCACGTCGCCGCTGAGTTCCATCACGTAGAACCTGGCGGATAGCCAAGAACGGATCCAACAGCAGCGACTCCAGAAAGTGTAGTAGACCTATCATCTGGCTAGTCAACCCCGCGAGTCGATCTCATTTAGGGATTAAGGTTTTGTGAGAACGCAGGAGCTGCCGCTGAGCAACAGCAACAAGATGCAACATTCCAAGGAGAAAGACGACCGTACTCGCGAAGAGAAGTTTAGGTTGCAGACTGAAAACACTCAGCTTAAGATTTTCAATGAAGAACAGTCTAAACGTATGAACGAAATCGTCAGCGAGTGCTCTACGATCAAGCAAGAAAGCCGCATGCATCAGTATAATCTCGAGCGTAAGTGCGAGCAAGTCAAGGCACTCGAAGAATAGCTGACTAAACTGCGCAGCCAAGTTAGTCATGCTACTGAACTCAAGGACAAGTAAATCGCGAGACTCACCGCTAGGGCTAATGAACTTCAAAGCAACCTCAATAACCACATGAGGGAAATAGAGATGAAGCTCAAGGAGCGCGAGGAAATGAGGACTCAGTATGAGGGATATCGCCATCAAGCAGAGGGCTTAACGAGGAGGCTCGAGGAAGAGTGCAGAGGCTATCAAAACGAGAATTCGCAGTTGCGGAGGGATATCGAGCATTGGAAGGTCGCAGCAGAACAGAGCCAAAAGGAACTCGAGGCCATGAAGGGGCAACTTGAGAGAATGCACAAAGTCCGTTCAGAAGAGGAATCGAGTCTAATTAATGGAATGCGTTTGCAATTGAAGGAATAATAGCAGCGAACCATTGATAGCGATAAGAGATTGCAGCTCAAGCAGAAATAACTGGAGGAGAAGGATAGCCAAATGCGTTCGCTGACTGGCAGGCTGATTGATTGCGAGAAACAGCTGGGAAAGCACAATGAGTCATCCTTCCAAAACGAGAAAATCATTGAGCAACTAAAGTTGTCCCTGTCGGATGCAATTCGCAGGGCAGAGGATGCCGGGACGCACTTGCTGAGCAAGAGCAAGGAACTTGAGATCTGTCGACGGACTAACACTGAAATGGTAGCTCAAATTGGTCTTCTCGAAAAGGATCTATCGGAAGTAAAGTATCAACTCGAGACTAAACAAACCCATTTCTCTTGCCAGGAGCGCGAACTCACTGGAAGGCTCATCGACTTAGAGTCACGACTGGTACTCCAGGCACGCTCCACTGAGGAAACAGTGAACACACTTCGGCGAGAAATCGACTGTCGTTAACGCAGCTGGAAGGTCATGTCGGACGACTACAATCGCAACATTGCTGGGCTGAAGGAGCAGCTAGAAAAGAACGACACCGAACACAAGCTTGGCTGTGAAGATCTCAGCAAGAAACTCGCACTCCGCGAGGGCGAGATCGGCTCACAACTTCGACTCAATAACGAGCTCAAGATGGAAGTAGGACAGTTGGTGAGCGAACTCAACCAAACCAAGCAGGAACTGGCCTATGCTGCAGAATTCAATCGCAAGCACGCAGCCACTCTGAGGGAGTTCGAACAGTCCAAACAAGAGCTGGACCGTCTGAAGTAGGAAGTAAACAACCTGCATCGATACCTCGGGGAGAGGGACAGGTCAGTAGCCAGTAAGGAGAGGGAGATTGAGGAGGCTAAAACACGAATTCGGACGTTGTGCGAAGAGATGCAGCAACTGCTCATTCAGAACGAATAACTTCAAGCGCGTAACAGGTACTTGGAAGAAACAGAGATTGCGCAGCACCTGACCACTATTAGTCGAATGAAGCAGTAGCTGGACCGTACTTATCACCAGGTGAGCGAAATGCAGGCTACCCAGCACAACCAAAAGGATGCTTCGTCGAGTTAGCTTAACGCTCTCATGAAGGAGAACATCCAGTTGCAGGTGAATCTGAAAGTCAGAGAGGAGGAAGTCAAGAAGTATGTCGGCTTGGAGCGAGAGGTGCAAACCCTCCGCAACAAGGTGGAGTTCGAAGGAAGTAACAGCCGCGATCTGGAGGAACAGCTGAGCAGACTGGAAGCCGAGCTGAAGGAGAAGACGCGCAGTGCAATAATCGAAGGCGAGAAGGCCAAGATGTACCTGGAAGAGCGAAACAACTTCGCAACGATGTTCACAGAAAAGTCAGTAGCGCTGTAGATCGAGCACGACAAGTGCGAGGTGCTTGACCGCAACCTGCGAGAGCTGGAAGTACGCTACGAAGAAGAGCAACTGCGCTCGCATCAACTCGAAAGCTCGCTGAAGAGCCTAACAAACGAAGCCTGTCGAAAGACGGAACGTAGCGAAGAAGCCAAGTCGCTCTAACGGCGCGTCAAGTAGCTGGAAGCTCGCGACGCCGAGAAGATAGCCACCATCGAAGAACTCACCCGCAACCTGTGCAAGTCCAACGACGTCATCAAGGATCTGCATCGTGCTGCTTAGCTAAAGTCTAAGGAGCTGGCGGGGAGGTAACGTAACCTCCAGGAACTCGAGGCAAAGCTTTCCGCTTCCGAAGAGCAGCGCAGACGCAGCAACACTGCGTCTAGCGAGCAGCTACAAGCCATCAACGAAAAACGGAGCCTTGAACGCAAGAACGAGCTTTTGCTGGGGGAGCTGTGCGCTCTCAAACAAAAGTTGGAAGAACAACAGCGCGAGCCGTGCAACGCTGACCTGTCGCAGAAACTGGCTTCGTTGGAGCACCAACTGCAGCGCAAGGATGAGAAACTCAAGAAAGCCTAACGGGAGAATAGCAAGCTGGAAGAAGAGAACATCCAGCTGAACATCCGGATAATGAAGGAGTTGACGGAGATCCAGAAGAAGCAGGAGGGTATCAAGAGCGAATACGGCCGGTCGCTGGGCCGGGTGCTTTCGGACTCGCACAACTCGTGACTGAGCGCTGTATAATTAAATCCATGGGGCAGTATCGCAGCCAACCCGATCGTACCAAGAAGAGCGAGCCAGGCTCGAGCAAGCGGCTCGAGTTCGTCGCGAGCGAGATGTGCGGATGGCGCAACTACATGGAGGACGCACACATCACGAAGGCCACCTTCGCAGGCGGCATGTCGCTCTTTGCGGTGTTCGACGGCCACGGGGGCGGGGAAGTCGCCAAGTTCACCGAAAAGCACTTCGCAGAAGAACTACTCAACAATGAGAACTTCGGGAAGAAGAAGTACGAGCAGGCACTCAGCGACACCTTCCTCAAGATCGACCGGTTGTTGGCGACAGCCGAGGGCGACAAGGAACTCAAGAAGATCAAGAAGGAAATGATCGACAAGCAGAACTCTGCAGCCATGGAGGATAAGATCTACGCTGGTAGCGAGTGGCCTATGTAGGTTGCACTGCAGTAGTAGCCCTCCTGACTGAAACGGACATTTACGTAGCCAACGCCGGAGACAGCCGGTGTATCATCTCTGTGAATGGCAAAGCAGAAGCCCTCAGCGAAGACCATAAGCCCGATAACGAGAAGGAACTGGCTCGTATTAAAAAGGCCGGAGGGGAAGTCATTGAAGGACGCGTCAACGGAAACCTCAATCTTTCGCGGGCATTGGGTGATCTGGAGTATAAGACCAACACGGCACTGAAACCGTAGGAGCAGCTTATCAGCGCCAAGCCAGACGTGGTGAAGCGACCGCTAGCAGGCATAGACTTCGTGATTCTGGGCTGCGACGGCATCTTCGAGATCAAGACCAACCAGGAGATCGTGGACATGGTGCTTAAGCGAGCCTCGAAGCAAACCCTGCAGGTGACCGCCGAGTAAATCCTCGACGAGCTGCTGGCTCCTTCGACGCAGAGTAACTCGGTAGTAATCCAGACGAATACGGCCTCGACAACATGACGTTGATGATCGTGAGGCTCCTCCGCAACGGCTGATCGACCTATTTAACGGTACAGTCACAGCAGGTGCTGCTTTTGGAACCACTTCCGCAGCGCAAATATTTGCAGGCCGGCGAGCGCACAGAGCGCCAGCAGTTCTACCCGCAGCACAGTGACCAGCTGTGCGCTGAGTTCGGCGGTGCGCGTGAACTTATCATCCTGGACCACGTTGCGTTTGGTCTGGAACTCCCTGAAGAGCTGAGTCTGCAGTACCTTACCTTGCCCAAGTGCGAGATTCGCTCGATGGTCTTGTAGGTGCTGCGCACGTCCTTGTTCTTGGGGAGGTGCTCCGGCAGCTTGATCTCAGATTCCTTCACGTGAAAGTTGACGGTGGACTCGTAGCCGACCAAGTAGAAGCCCTGGCGCGACCCCTACAGCCAGAAGCAGATTTCGTAGAGGACGCCTACAATAGCTCCACGTAGCTTACTCGACTCGGTCGTGAGTTCTTGCCGGAAGTGGCCGTGGTTGACTTGGTAGTCAGCGGTTTGGTTGGTTTCGGTGTCGGTGATGGCAATAGCCCACTTCACGCCGGCGGCTTCCTCCCGAGGCTTCGGGAACTTCATGTGCAGCTTGACAGTTTAACCGTTGCCGTAAACGAACGCGACCATGCAGCGCTTCTGCCCGCCGATGATCGGAATGCGGATGCTGTAGACTAACAGCGTCAGCAGTGCTGCGAGTAGCAGTCTCATCGTATAAATTTCTAACGCGAGCCCGTAATCACCATTGTCCGGGAGGCTTAGGCTCTGTTGGCACGCCTCCGTTGCTAAACATCCCGTAGCTGTATGGTTGCTGCTGGTCAGCATTTAGCTGCTCCAGCTTCTCGAAGGCACCGTTGCTCTTGGCGAAAGGATCCTCGACCTCCATCATGTTGCTCAGCGGAATGTTCTCCACGGCGGGCGCTACGTCTGTCCAAGTAATCGCCATACGGGTGATGCGTGGCTTGTCGGAGAGGATGCGTCTCACCACCTTGTCGATTTGAAGCTGCTCGGGAGGATTCTCGAGGAGCGCTGGGTCGGCATACTCGTTGTGGACGTAGTAGCCCACCCTGAAGAACTCTTGGTTGCGGTAGGCCACTGATAGCACGATGGCCGTTACGTCTGAATTAGCGCGGGAACTCACCGAGCAGGTCGTCCTTCGGGATCTTGGTCCAGTCGGGCGGGTTGCTTTCCACTGTGAACTGCATGACGCCTGCAGCCAACCCGCTCATTTCGAAGGAATCAACGACCTGGTCGTAGCCGGCGTCCTTGGCAGAGCCGATGTAGATGAGCTTCCACTCGATGGTCTCCTGGATGTCTCGGAGGCACTCGAAGGTGATGTGGAAGCGAAACTGGCTGAGGAAGGGAGCAGGGTTGTTGTCGACCACGACGTTGCTGATGTTCACGAAGGCCATGGCGCGCAGTTAATAATTGATACTGCATTTGAATCGAGTTAGAGAGGCTACTCTGCTGCGAGTCTCTCCCGCAAAATCGTCAAAAATCAACCATCTCTTCGTGCGGGTTCAGCCACGGCGAGAGATACCGGTCAGTGTGCTGACGCGTGAGCCGCACGACCGACGTATTGTTTGGTGCAATGCTCGTTGACCGATGACGCTTTCCAGGGAAATCCTTGGAGATACGTAGCTTGCGAGAGTACCCGTCCAGCTTCTCCGGGCGTTCCTTCTCGTAGAGCTTCATTTCAGTAACTCCCAGTTGTATGCAGTCTATTCTCTCGCGGAGCTTGCGCTTTTCTACAGTTGGATTCGGTGGCCGCTTGTGAAACTTCATGCACGTGGCTGTGTTGCGTCGCGGGTAGAACTCGTTGCTGTAACGAGTGTTCTCAGGGCATCGCAGCATCGCATCCAGGTTATCGAGATCCGGAGTGCGTGGGCAGTTGCCCGGCCGCACGACGAGTTCTAGCTCTTCAGAGTAGTCCTCCAATGTTTTATGGCGGTGCGGGTAATAAAACGACTGGCTCGGAAGCACCTGGTAGTCCTTGGGCAGCGGAATCTCGAACAGGCTGTGCTTAATTTCCTGGAGGTTCTGCTGATAACGGTTGTTTCGGCAAGGCTCTGTCGGAGAACGTGTGCGATTGTCTAATGACCACGCTCCGTTCTTGGTGAGCGTATTCAGAGGGGTGGTCTGCCTGCCTTCGAGCTTCATGGTGGATACGATGGTGTAGCAGTGCCGTTGCCGCATCTCTTCTCTCTACTTGGAGGAGGTGCGGAACCGCAGGTAGTCATGCTCGCGCTTTCTCGACTGGACTCTGCTGAACTTTAGGGTGCCGCACTATGGACGCATAACAAAGTCACCGGCGTGCAGCTTCCTGCTGCTCGAACTGATTTTTAGCAGGTTGGATACAGCCTGTTCATCGATTTGATGCGTGAGGAATGTGCCAGCCATGATGGTGTGTTTAGTGTGAGGCAGCTTGTACTTAAGTCCCTTGAAGCGGGAGCGCCGCATTAGATCCTCCATTCGGACGGCTCTTACTGGCGAACTCTCGCTGGTGTCTGTCAGGGAAACCACCTCCGTCATTATATTTATAGACACTGAGCGCACGCAAGGAGTAGTCGCACCCGTTGTGGTTAATAATTCCGAGGCTACGATTTTAGAGTTCATGTAGGAATCGTCTTCAGTGCGATCGATTGGGAGTGTCACCTCCAACCACCTCAGGTCGAGCTTTGTGGCCCGCCAACACAACCTGCTCGAGTTCGTGCAGGACGAACTGCAGCTGTCCGAGCTACAAGCCAAGATGCTTGTCTACGGCAATCGCTGTGATAGTCGCAACGAAGTAATAGCTATGCGAATCGTAGGTCTACAACATGCTGGTCCGCGACGGACCCAACCACACCTACCTGCATCTCTACTGCCCCGGAGTAGTAAACCTGTGCTTGATATGCGACTAAACTCAAGAAAACCACAATTTCGTCTCTCCGTCGGTCTTCAAGCAGACCATGGAGCGCATCCATAGTTAGCAGGAGCGGTCGGAACTAGGCGAATAGCCAGAAGACGGACCAACAGCTAACTGCAGTGTCTGCATGATGGATGTGCGGGAAGAAGATATCGCCAGGCTGAATGGGACTCCGCACGGCATTTGCATGGACTGCTTCAACAGCTTTCTCACAGAGGAGGTATCTTTAAGCTTAGCGTAGATCAATTCCGGTCGAGTTGTTAAGCTCCAATGCCCGCATTGCACTATCCCTTTAAAGGCGGAGTGGATTTAAGATCTCGTGGATCAGCGCACCTTCAAAAAGTACAAGCTGTTTCTGGGCAATAAGCAGATCTTTAGCAACCCGCAGCTGCGTTGGTGCCCTAATCCGAAGTGCAGCAAGATTATTGACTTGAAAGGAAACAGCGGCCGCACAGCAACGTGTGTCTGCGGGACAGTGGTATGCACAAAATGCAACCGCGAGGAGCATCCTAGACTCACCTGCGACGAGCTGTTCCGCAATGAAGTCAAAGAATGGGCAGATGTAACATTGCCGGTAATGTAGGCCACTGACGTGCAGAAGTGTAAGAAGTGCAAGTCCGTCGTTGAGAAGGTGTCGGGCTGCAACCACATGACTTGCGGATACTGCCGCTATGAGTGGTGTTGGCTGTGCGGCGCCACCTATTCGCCCATTCATTTCAGTCCCTTCAACCCGTTTGGATGTCCGGGGCTTCAGCACGGAGAGCATACCAGCAAGAACTGGGGCTGTCTGCGACTATGCATGTATCGACTGGGCTGGTTTCTTCTAATTCTACTACTCATTCCTCTTGCTCTGCCGATAGGGCTGGTTGTCGCAGGTACACCTGCTTCTAAGATAGGACCTACTCTGTTGATTGCGAGCGTAAAAAACTCTAGCTGGTACTATTACCAGCGGGACTGCAACAAATGCGGCATCTGGCTGGGTCTCATCATCGTGGGACTCATCATTAACCCGTTTGTGTGGGTGGGCTTGCTGATCTACTCCATTCCTCAGGGCATCATGTACCTTGTACGATACTACCGGCAGCGTCGCGAAATCGAGGAGGTTTCGGCCCAGCACCTCCGCGATCGGTTGATCGAGGAAAAGCTAAATGAATGACTGACTGCGTATATTACTCATTACGATGGAAGTGCACACCTTCAACAATAGCAACCACCGCTGTAGCAGCTGCGCGCTTGACTTCCGCAGCTAGGAGGACTACCGGCAGCACTACCGCACGGAGTTTCACCGGTACAATGTCAAGCGCAAGATGGTGGGGTTGCTGCCAGCGACTCTCGAGCAGTTCACCAGCAAGAAGGCAGGAGAAGCAGCTCCAAAGCAAGAACAGTCAGGCGACTTCAGCTGCAGGAAGTGCAAGTACATCTAGTGCTAAGCTTAGCAAGTCGTTTGGGTCGGCGCAGACCTATTAACAGCACATGCAGTCCAAAAAGCATCGTGAGATGCCTGAGCCAGTGGAAACCAAGCGATAGGCACCATATCGTCGATAGCAGAGCGAACGAGAATGCTTGTTCTGCAACAACCTTACCGACGACATGAACGGCAATCTCAAGCACATGGAAAAGAAGCACGGGTTCTTCGTGCCCCAATCCGATTACTGCAAGGATGTGAAGGGGTTGCTGCTGTACCTTCACGAGAAGACGGAAGTGGGGCTGCTGTGCCTCTACTGCGAAAACAAAGGAGCCAAAGACTTCACCAACGGCTAGGCCCTTCGCAATCACATGAAAGACAAGGGCCATACCTTCATGAAGACCGATGAAGGTTTCGAGGAGTACGAGAAGTTCTACGACTTCTCATAACTCTTCAAGCAGAGACTCGAAGACCAAAAGAACTGCCGTAAGCTTTCTGGCTTGGATGTTGAACAAGTGGAGGTCGAGGAACCCAACAACGAGAACGACGACGAATGGGAGGACGATGAGTCAGTGTCCGAGACAGAGGAAGCTGCTGAAAAGAAGCCAACTAAACCTGACGGCGTCATTTAAGAAGTTCCTGAACGAAAGAAACCGCTCACTGCGAAGTACCTGTTCTACCAGCCAACACTCACCGCCAACGGTGAACTGCTTCTGCCGAATGGAAAACTGTACGTTTGAGATTAATAAAAGACTTGGGCATAGAAAGTATCGGCATTTGTATCGGCAGTATTACCGCCCTTTTTGGGCGCGCCCGCTTCCACGTCAAATCACAACTTCAAATTAGCAAACCGTAATGACACCCAGCCAGTACTTCCACGTCGTCAACAAGCGTACGAGCGTGGTGACAAAGCAGCGACGGCAGTGGGAAGACCAGGACCTGCGGTTGCGGCTGCGGCAGAATCACCTGCAATATTTCTTCCGGGTGCAGAACCCAAAGTGATTCGAGACTCCTGCCCCTTATAATTGTTTAAATGAAGCAGTCGGGGGCACATTTGCGCCACTCCACCGCAGAACTAGCGAAGATAAAGAGCATCAAGTTCACCTTGCTCAGCAAGGAAGAGATCGTACGCTTGCTTGCTAGCTTTAGGACCGCTGGGCCGTTGTTGAACTCACGAACCCCAAGCTCTACAGCAACCGGGTGTCCACGGAGGGCGGCCTCAACGACCCGCACATGGGCGTGTGCAGCACTGACCAAGCGTGTAAGACCTGCGGCGAAACCAAGGAATGTCAGGGGCACTTCGGCGTCATCAAACTTCCGGAGCCCATCTACCATTACGGCTTCATGAAGTTCGTAGAGAAAGTGTTGAAGTGCATATGCTACAACTGTGGCAAGCTCCGCAAGCCGATGAAGGGCGGCGAGCTGGTAAACGCCTTGATTAAATTTAGGATTCCCGCTTCGGGCGCATCATCAAAGAACTCACCGGCAGAAAGCGTCTGGTTGAGCTATCGAAGTTGCTAGTGAATGTTACGGAGTGCACCGTTGAGAAGGACAGCACTGGAGCGACCAAACCAGGTTGCGGCGCGATTTCTCTCTACAATCGCATCCAAATTAAGGAGCATCGAATATTTGTCAGCTGTCGCATGACCAAACGCATGGAAGCCATGAAGGCCAACAGTCTGGACGGTCCCGACCTCAACGAAAAGAACACTGAGGAAAAGGAGTTCACTGCGCTGGCGGCCTATACTCTCTTCGACAAGATCGACCCCCACGATGCTGCGATGATGGGCTTTACGGAAAGTAAACCCAAAGACCTGATGATCTACTCGTTGTTGGTCTGCCCGCCGCAGCTGCGACCAGTCGTGGAGATGAATCCGGAGAAGAAGGCAGAAGACAGCATCACTGTATTCTACAACTACATCTTGGCCTGCAGCAACGAGGTCAAGAAAAATAAGAAGGACGGCAAGGAACTCATGTATAATGAGCAGCGTGGACGCATCAGGGCACTTGAGATCCAGGTGGCGAGCATCATGCAGAAAGTTGATGCGAAGAAGGCAACTGGCACGAGACTGAAGGTCAAACAGAACAGCAAAGAAGTGAAAAGCTTCTCTGAAAGGCTTAAGGGCAAGGAAGGCCGGTTCCGGCAGCATCTGATGGGCAAGCGAGTTGATTTCTCGGCGCGAAGCGTCATCAGTCCTGACTCCAACTTGGCTCTTGACGAGCTGGGCGTCCCACAGAAGGTTGCGCTGGCTATGACCTTCCCGGAGGAAATCACGGAGCTCAACATCAACCGCATTCGTAAGCTGTATGAGCAGGGAAGGATTTTGCATCTTCTCAAACCCACGCAGGACCGCAAACGCTACGAGCCTGTGCAGCTGAAAGATCCGGAAAGCTTCAACCGAGAACTAACCTACGGTGTGATTGTGGAACGTTGCTTACAGGACGGCGACTTCGTGCTCTTCAACCGACAGCCGACTTTGCACAGGATGAGTATGATGGGACACCGCGTGCGCATCCTTCCCTATAACACTTTCCGGCTGAACTTATCAGTGTGTGCACCCTACAATGCCGACTTCGACGGCGACGAAATGAACATGCACGTGCCTCAGAACTACGAAACACTCGCCGAAATCAAACACATCGCCCACGTGCCACGCCAGATCGTCACTCCAAAGAACAATCAACCTGTAATGGGAATGGTGCAGGATGCACTGCTGGGCATCTTCCTGTTTACGCTGAGATAGACGTTCCTTACGCGAGAAGAAGCCATGAACCTCGTCATTTGGATCGACTCGATTGAAGGCAAGGAGGACTTTGAAGCGCTGCAGCTTGGAGAGCTGCCGATGCCTGCCATTTTGAAACCAGTCCCGCTGTGGACGGGCAAGCAGATCATGAGCATGATCATTCCCTCCAAGATCTCGATGATCCAGCGAAAGGGTAACGATGACTTCTACCGTAACGTCAAGGACTCCAGTATGATCATCCGCCGAGGCGAGCTCATCATGGGAGCCTTGCAGAAGGAAATAGTGGGTTCAGGTGCGGGCGGTCTTATCCACAACATCTGGCTGGACATCGGACCTGACGCCACCAACTATTTCCTGACAACGGCTCAACGTATTGTGAACAACTGGCTGACCATGAACAGCTTCAGTGTGGGTGCAGCGGACGTGGTACCAACAACCAATTGCAAGACTCGCATCAACAACGAGCGAGAAAAGACCGACAAGATCTACTGGGAGCTGCTGAACACACTCAGAAGCAAGGAGAAGATCGACGCTAGCGAGAGCATCCTCCATCACAAGGAAAAGACCATCATGGAGTCGTTCGAAGTGCACCTCAACCAGAAGCTGAACGATATGCTGGGAATCTGCAACAAGGTCGTCGTTGAGGAAATCTCGCCCTACAAGAACAACATCTACAAAATGATTTGGGCCAAGTCGAAGGGTAGTGAGACAAATCTCACCCAAATCGTCGGCATGCTCGCCAACCAAAACGTCGAAGGACGCCGCATTCCTGAAGGATTCGCCAAGCGCACACTTCCGCACTTCTGCAAGTATGACAAGTCTCCAGAACCGCGAGGCTTCGTGTTTAGCTCCTACTACTCCGGACTGGGCCCTCACGAGTTTTTCTTCCACTCCATGGGTGGTCGTGAGGGACTCTCCGATACTGCCGTCAAGACGGCACGAACGGGGTACATTCAGCGCAAGCTCATCAAGGCCCTGGAGGACGTCATCGTCAAGTACGACGGTACTGTGCGAGACAGTCAGAACAACCTGATCCAACTCATGTATGGAGAGGACGGCTTCGCAGCAGAATTCATCGAGAAGCAGGCGATTACGCTCGATGAGTCCGACACCAAGTTCGACAACGAGTATCACTGGGACTTGCAGGAACTGGCCAACAACTACTCCATGAGCGAGGATGGCATGATGATGCTGGAGGACGAGTACTACATGTTGGGACGGGCCGTTCGTAACCTGCGAGAGCAGTTTATGATGAGCGAAGGCAACAAGGACATCTACTGTCCTATCAAAGTCGACCGTCTGATCAACAACATCAAGCAGAAGGAGGGGCGCAGCAGTCCAAGTCAGGACCTTTCGCCTCTGTACGTTTATCAGGAAGTCGAAAAGATGCTGGAGATCTGCCTGCATCCGCAGTTTCAGCACGACTACAAGAAGCTGCTGGCGAGTGAACGCGGAGACATGCTGGAGCGAAATGAACGCGATCTCAAGCAGCGCAAGCTGCAGTTCGAAAGGGAAACCGGACTCGAACTCTTCCACAACGTAATTCGGCTTCACCTCGCAAGCAAGAAGATCTGCAAGGTGCACTGCCTCACCAGAAACGGATTCATTGCCGTCATTGAGCTCATCAAGGCCAAGTTTACGCAAGCGCTTATCAATCCTGGTGAGGCTATCGGCGCCATTGCTGCGCAGTGTGTGGGCGAACCCACCACTCAGATGACCTTGAACACTTTCCACTCCGCAGGTATCAAGGCCAGCAATGTGACGTTGGGTGTGCCGCGACTGCAGGAACTGGTGGAAGTCTCCAAGAACATGAAGACAACTTCGCTGAAGATCTTTCTCGACAAGTCGGAGAAGGACTACCGTCGGTACGTGAAGGAACTGCCCGAGATGTACCTGGGCGACTTCATCGTTGGCTGCAAGATCTTCTACGACAATGGCAACCGATCCACTTACATCGAAAACAAGAACGCGACTGATGAGATCTCGCCTCAGGACGAAAGCACGCAGAAGGTCACGCCGTGGCTGATGATGCTCACGCTCGACTCGGGAGTCCATCTCAGCAGCGACATCAAGGACAAGATCAAGGAGTCTCTCATTTCTCTCACGGAGAGGTTCTCGAAGATGACTCGAAGGCACAGTCTTGAGGACGATAAGATCGAAGTCTACCTGCGCTGCCTAGAGAATTTCCCCAAGGAGCCCAACGAAGAGCGATTCGGAAAGGGAGCTGACTTCAACTACTATCGTTTCCTCAAGGATAAGGAGGCGAAGATTAGGGACTTCCGTATCGAGGGAGTCGACAACATCAAGAAAGTCTACACTGCCGAGTACAAAGCCTTCCGACGCAAGCCGAACGGTGAAATCGAAAAGAACGAAAAGGGAGAAAATACTCACGACGAATTGAAGATGCTGGTTTCGTAAGGTACCAATCTCATGCGAGTGCTCTCAATGCCGAAAGTGGATAGCACGCGCACCACCAGCAACAGCATCACCGAAGTGCTTGAGGTATTAGGTATTGAAGCGGCTCGACAGAGTTTCCTCAACGAATTCAGAGAAGTACTGAAACCTTACGGTATCTACATCAACTACAGGCACCTCGCTACCCTAGCGGACTGGATGACACGCCGAGGAAAGCTCACACCAATCAATCGTAACGGTATCAATCGCATATCCGATGTGAGTGTGCTGCGTAAGGCAAGCTTCGAAGAAACAGTTGAAGTGCTTTATGATGCCGCTATTTTCTCTGAAGTGGATTTCCTGCGAGGAGTCTCCGAGAAGATCATCGTGGGAGAGAGCGTCGAAATCGGTACCGGCAACTTCGATATTCTGGTTGACAAGAATAAAGTGAAGGACTTCAAGATCGCCAATGCCCTGGACAAGAAGGAGGATATCGAGATGGAAGCGCGCAACCGAAATGGAATCGAAAGCGTTCACGATATGATGTGGACGCCACAGGCTATCATGACACCTGGTCCGTTTGCGCCAGGCTCCAGCTATCGTCAGATGCAGTCGCCTCGACCTGGACAAAGCCCAACCTTTACACCCAATCCCTACAACAATCGATTCACGCCGGACATCCACCACGACTTCACTTCAACGACGCTAACTCGATCACCGATGATGGGATTCGGAACTCCTCTGGTTCCATTCGCAACGGCTGGTGGTGACTATAGTCCCAACTCTTCTCCGGTCTATCCCAACCCAAGCCCGGGCATCTTGGGTTCCAACCGGCCCTTCCCTGTGCAATCGCCCTATCACATGGGTTACGTGACGCAGAACCCACATAGCCCTCGTTATCCTATGCCCGGTTCCTCGCCGAGCTATTCACCCCACAATCGTAGCGCCTATCAATCATCGCACAGCAATCAATCACCTCGTTACTCGCCAATGTCGAGCAATCGCTCCCCCAGCTACTCGGGCACTCCGATGGATCGTAATCCTAAAACTGAGGAGAAGTCGGACGACGAATAATACGACGAGTGAGCACCTAATGATTATTAATCGAACGAACAGCAAACGACACAAGAGTTGAGGGACTGTCAGTACCTGGTACTGGCTGATTTGACGTTCTGCGGAAGCTTCTTGAGGCCTTTCGTAGCGGATTTCTTGTTATTGCCTTTCCGAATGTAGAGCGAATCGAAGAAGTCTTCAAGCCAGAGCTTGTGTGTCCGGAGGTACTCTACATAGTTGAGGTCGGGATTGCTTTACTTGTAGTATTTGCAGCTGAACGCAAATTCCTCCTCAGTGCGTTCCTCTCCCATCTCTTCCCTAAACTTCTTCAGACGAGGCGTGTAGCTTGTTTGGTCTTCTTTCCTGCAGCTGATTCGCAGTCCGTCGAGCATGTCATTGTAGTATTGAGACTTTACGGCATAAATCTCTGAGCCCAGGAAAAGCGGTAATTCTGCCTGGCAGTTTTCGCCGATTGGTATGCTCGTCTTATGGCTCTTCATGAACTCTGGTTTCTTCTCGGCCAAGCTATCGAGGATCACAAAGTTGTTTGCGTCACTATCGTACTCCTCCAGTTTTTGGGTGATAGTCCGACGCAGTTCCTCAGAAACCACTATCATTAGTGCCGAGGGTGGCTCCTTCGGAGGAGTTGGCGCAAGAATACGGGCCGATGGCTGTTCGCTTTGGCGCTGCCTGCGTGTCTTAGGTCCTTAAGACATCACTTAACAAAGAATTGCACAATCACTCACGAGACCGTTCTCTCTTCTCGTGCTTCTCGCTCTTCTCGCCTTTCATAGGAGGCTTGCGTCCATCGTGCTTGTATTTAAGATGCCGCTGCAATTCCTTTTCCAATTCGTAGTTCTTTTGGCAATCCTCGTATGGGCATACGTAACGCTGCTTTTCCTTCTTCGCAATTCGCTCGAGCCTCTTGCCTTCCTGTGCTTCAAAATCGAAGGCACTGCCGTGCTTGTGATCCTTGCTCATACCGAAGGCTTCTCGTAGCTTGTCATATTCTCGCTCTTTTGCTTGGGTCAGTAGATGAGAATCCTTGGCGCTCATATCAAACTCGCCCTTTTCAAGCTTGTCCATGAGGATCTTTTCTGCTTTGGCTACTCGCTCGTCGATCTCTTCCTTCGGTTTGCTGCATAGTGGATAGCGGTACCCTTCCTCTTCGAGTTTTCTGCGAAGCTTGATTGTGTGAATCATGATTTCCTTCTTGCGCTCGAAAAGCACGATCTCGGGGTTGGCTTTGCGAGGTGGCACTTTAGATTATTCCTAAATGACTCCCTTCGTACCTTTAAACTCTCCAACGTCTTCAGAAAGTCCTCCCGGTTTTGCTTGGGCTTCGGTTTGGTGCTCAGGTTCTTCTGGATGTAGCCGGAAGTGCCTGAACCGCGAGGTGTGGCCAGCCCAATACCATTGTACATTTTAAACGAGCAAACAATAATAGTGTCATCCCTCCTTTTCTCCTAGCTCATCAATGATTTCCTGCTCAAGCACACTCTGCCGCGGCTCCAGCAACTCCTGCTCCTCGAGGATCTGGCGCCGCTGAATTCGAGGCAGCACCACATCCAACACGATTTCGTTGTTGAGGAGCTGGTCGACGAATTCGTCCATGTAGAGAATGCTGAATGTGCCCTTGCTGTCACGAACGCGCAGCTTGCGGTTGTCGTTGTAGAAGGGCTACAGCAACTAATAGATCTGAGTGAGTGAATATTGTACTTCTGGGCTCTTCTCGGTGAGGCGTAGATACATCAAGCCCAGCGCAGTTAAGTACTTGTAGTCGCGAGTCTTCAAGAACTCCACTGCTATTTCTTTAGACAAGTTCATCTGCAGCATCTTGTGCAGG
Source organism: Actinomycetota bacterium (assembly GCA_018268695.1). The sequence continues at coordinate 64,349 of JAFDWD010000004.1, read as the reverse complement.
AGACACACAAACTTGGTCGGTCGACGTGAGCCGCTGTAGGTGCAGCCGATGTACTGCAGAGCCACTGCCTTATCTACTAGTGTCTCAGCGTTGAGTGCAAAACACTCTTCTTTCCAATAGCGAGACGCAAAAATACGTGTGCGGATGAGTTTATCAAGAGCGAAGTTGTGTTTTTCGGTCATGCTAATCTATTATAGAACTGAACCAGGAGCTGAGCAACCAAATAAACAGCCTATCTGCCTTTCTGAAGAAGCGACCTCACGTCTGAAATCCCTCACCGAAAAAACGACACCTGTGGGATTTGAACCCACGCTCCCAAAGGGAATTAACTTAGCAGGCTAACGCCTTAACCACTCGGCCAAAGTGTCTTTGCTCAGAGGCATACCAGCCAGCACCATTTTAAACTAGTGCCTTCAACTGAATCCTTTTCGTAGATGGCGCCACCATAATGCAACCTGCGTGATAGATGTATGTTAGCTGCTGATAGTAATCAGCTGGCCTGTTGAGAAGCCTTCTCGTTGTCCTGCCTACGCGCTTCCTCGATGGGTACGCGAATGGTGTTTTCGGCGTACCACTTCTTGGTGAAGAGATCGCAGTCCGTGATGTGGAAGCTGTAGCCGTTGATGCGCAAATCGCCTCCCACTATGATGTCCTCGGGAGAAAAGGTTTGGTTGTTGCGGTCGACGTTCTTGTACTGGTTGCGTTCGAGGAACTTGCCTTCGTTGATGCCTAAGTAAGCGGGTGCGGTACCTGAGTTGCGCACTGGCGGTTCGTAGATCTGGAGGCTGTCGTCGTTGAGGTAGTAAGTGATGATGAACGAACGGTTGACGTCCTAGGGTTTGTTGGTGTTGAACTTCGCGGTGAAGCGCAGACAGATCTGCTGGTCTACCCACTTGAAGAAGTCCTTCTTCGGAGGCTTGGGGATAAGTCGGTATACGTATCCGAGGGAGTCTTCCTCACTACCAATTCCGTTGTGCGGGGGAATAATTATGTCTGCGTAACTCATGGGTGTACTTGAGGTGCGCTCATTGGCGTTGCTGCTCTGAGCCAGCTTAGGGAAGACCTTGTGATATTTGTTGGCGTAGTAGTCGCGAGTGAAGGCATCGCAGTCGTAAATGAGATAGCTCTTGCCGAAGACTTCCACAGACTTACCGACTTCCAGCTGGTCTGCGGTGAGGAAGTCTTCAGCGTAGGTCTGCCCGGGCTGGTTGAGTGCGAACTTGAACGGCAGCTTTTGTCTGCGGAAGGTGACTGGGAAGGGATCCTTGCCAGAGTTGGGTGGGTTGATCTCCCGAACCTCGATGGTGTCGTCGGCGAGGAAGAAATGGATGATGAAATCACAGTCCTCCGACGACGCAAAGAACTTGAGTACCTTGCGGTCATTTTCGAGGAACTGCTTTTCAGAGACTACGCGTCCTCCGCCCAGCTTCTTTTCGAGATAGTCCTTCATGACAGCGTCCTTCACCGGAACAAATTTCGTTGTTGTTTTCTTTTCCCAGGCGTCAAGCTGGTAATCTTCAGCAGGTCCCTGCGGCTGTCCCAGCTTCTCGTAGAACTCGCGCGTGTACTGGTCGCAGTTGCAGAGCCTGATTGTTTTGCCATGAATTTCTACGACGTCGCCTACCCGGAAATCTTGGGGCACGAAGAACCGGCCGTTCTTGTTGATGGTCTTTTAACGCTTGAGGAAGATGCCCTGCGGGATGCCTGAGTTTTCCTGTTTTTCCTCGTTGATAGAAATCGAGTTGTCCTCCAGATAGAAGTACAGGATAATCTGACTTATTGGTAGGTGTACCTTGCGGATGCGGTAGTTTTAGAGGTTCGATTCGACTACGCTTTCCTTGAAATAGCCGTAGAAACGCAGCACGTGACGGTCGAGTCGTACCCAATCCGGCTGATGCAACTGCACTGCATCGCCAGGCCCATTCTTCGGAGGGAAGTGGTCGTGGGTCGTTGAGATGTAGTTGGGATGGAGCATGCGACTCTGGTCAGGGTCAACTTGTGCTTGTTCCCTCGGCAGAGGGTAATAGGTGGGTTCAACGTTGCTGACATGCCGATTGAAATCTTGTTTGGTATGACTGACTTTCTTGTAGTGGGGTTTCTAGGTTACGGTACAATCATTACGAGGTCCTGGGTAGGTGCGAAGCCGGGCAACTTGGGATAGCCACTTGCCATGAAAATACAACTGACAAAATATTATATCGTGATGCTTCCGTTGAAATCTCGCGCATTCATTATTTTCACTCTATCTGTTTGTACGTAGGGTTCTATTGCACAAATAAGGTTTTCGCCAATTGATTGCTATTGGCATTTCGCAAAAATGTTATTATATGTTAAACGCGAATACTAGCACAGCAAGCATCTCAGTTGCTTCAGTGGAAGCCTCCGAAGATTAATAGATCAGTGATCGCTAAAAAGCCAACTACGATCTGGAAGATTTCGATGAAATTGTGTCTGAGGAGGATCAAAATGAACAGCTACTTAACTCAAATTCGAACAGCCGTAACATCGCCACCCGCGTCATTAAGAATATCGCATAATGCGAAACGCGTCCTGCGAGGAGATCACTCGAAAGCTTGGTTTCGGTTTCTTTCAATTAGTATCAGTTCAATGCTTACTTGGAAGACCTGTCGAGCCCAGATCTATAGCATGCCACAAGTCATAGTCGCGATCTGTACGAGGATCTTTTCTCTCTCTTTTGATGGACGACCTTCACTTAACAGTCCAATGATCGCACTGTCGAACTTATTTTTTTTGTTGTGTCAAACGAACCACTACCCGTTATGCAACAATCCTGTTTATAGCAAGGCATCTTTGTATCGACTCCTCGTGCTATAATTCGTTTGTATGGCAAGCTTACGCGATTTCATTCCATTGGAGAAGTTAGGCGAGGGCAGCTTCAGCACAGTCTACAAGGTTAAGCGGGTCAGCGATGGCAAGCTGTATGCGCTCAAGAAGGTACCGCCAGCGACTAGCTTAGGTGCGTATGAACTCCCTGAAGGAAAAGGAAAGAGAGAATGCAGTCAATGAAGTTCGAATTTTGGCATCGTTGGAATCGCCGTACATCATCGGCTACAAGGAGTCCATCCACGACGAGAAGCTCAACCTCCTGTGTATTGTAATGGAGTACGCCGATGGCGGCGATCTTCAAAAGAAAATCGCTGAAGCGCAACGTCAGAAAGCTCTTATCGTCGAACGTTAAATCTGGCGTGCAGTGGTGCATGTGCTGAAGGGGTTGCAGGTCATGCACAGCAAGGGTATCCTGCACCGCGATCTTAAAAGCGCCAACGTCTTTTTGTCGGAGGGCTGTTACAAACTTGGAGATCTGAACGTCTCGAAGGTAAATAAAGGTAGGCTAGCATACACGCAGACCGGTACGCCCTACTACGCGAGCCCGGAAGTGTGGCGCGACGAACCCTACGACAGCAAAAGCGACATTTGGTCGTTCGGCTGCATTATTTATGAAATGGCAGCGCTCAAGCCACCCTTTTCGGGAAGGGACATGGAAGCACTCTACCGGAATGTTCAACGCTGCACGTTCGAGCGCATTCCGAGCTGCTACTCCAAGGATCTCGAAACCGTTATTGGGTTGTGCATGCAGAAAAATCCCAAGCTCCGGCCAAGTTCTTCCGAGCTGCTCGCGAACCCTACTGTGCAGAAGTATGTACAACGCCTGCAGATGAACAACGTTGAAGAGGAAACTCCTGAGGAGAAGAAAGAACTGCTCCGAACAATCAAAGTGCCTCTGGGATTGAAAGGTCTTCAGAAGAACCTCCCTAAATCTAACTACGAGGACCCGCAGCAGGAGTACAGTTCGTACTCTCCCACCTACAAACCACTTAAAAACGAAAGCTTGAAGTTGGAGAAGAATATCAGTTTGGTTTCACAAGTCAAGTAAACTCCTCAAAAAGGAATAGTTGAACGCCAGCTATCCCCAAGGCTATCTCCGCGACCGGCTGTACAGCCAAACTATGAAGAACAATCTGCTAAGATATTGCTGCAAATGCGTTCACATGAAAAACCTCCTTCAATCGACAGGAACAGATCCGAAAGACTCGTGTAAAGCGACACTAAAAAACAATACACCTCTCGAAGATAAGCCGAAATCAGAGAGCTACAGCGCAGTCTCCTCACCAAACAACAGGAAATTGAAGAGTACATTAACATCCAACTGAAAAGGCCTCTGACAGCAATAAACAAACAAGCGCACGATCCCCCGATGCCTGCACAGCGAGGCCCCATCAAAATTTATGGCAGGAGCGACGAAAGGCGACTCATTGATCGTCCGTCAGATGAGCTCCGAGTAAGCAAGAAGCGATAGCAAGACTACTCAAGCAGTCGCAAGCGGTAGCCCAGTTACGAGCCGTATTCTTACGAAAACAAACGGAAAGCCGAGTCCGAAGGGAATGTGTCGTACAAAAGACTGCAGAACGAGATAACAAAAGAGCTAGACAGACGTCCGCAGGAACAATAGCATTATAGTCTCAACAAAAACGTATCGGAACTCTTGGCAAAGCGAGACGACTATGCTGCGATTCTGTACAAGAACAACTCTGGCGGCGGTCTGCGGCCGTACCCCGTCATTAACAGACCTTAGAGGAGCAGACCTGCCCGTCCAGAAACTGGAGGCCCGACAAGCAAGTACCAGCAGCGCTACAATATCATGCCGTCCTGGTGGGGATGACTTAGTACTTTTAATTAGCAGTATTATCAAGTCTACACCTTGTTACCCTTCCTCACAACACGGACGGTCCCCTTGCTCGTGGGTTTCTTCTCGCTTCCACCTTTCTTTTCGCTTCCTCCCTTCTTTTCAGCCTTCTTGTTGGGCTTCTTTTCCTATTTCTTGTCTTTAAGTTCCTGCATTTCGATTTCTACTGATTGCAGCTTCATTTTCTTTCTCTTCTCTTCGATGAGTTTCAGAAGTTCGGGCTTTTTGACACCCTTCACGATGATGAAGATGGAGATTAGTGCACTCCATATCTACTTTAGCAACGATGTTACCAGCAGCGCATATATGAACACCTTGTTCTTGAAGAAGACGTTGAAGAACTTGAGGTAGTTGACCTGGTTGAGAAGCACTGTCTGGATTTCGGTGCCGCGCATGTACTGCGGAAAGCAACCCGCACACAGATGGCTGATAGCAATGCTACCGAGCACCGATAGTGCACAGTTGAACAGGAACGAGTTCATCCAGGTGCGTGCTTGAGCCATCGGGTGAAATGAAAAGAGGTAAGGGATCTGCAGGCCGAAGCTGAAGCTGCCCTTGATGATGCACAGCACGAGGTACTGCGTCATGAGCATGAACACAATGACTGCTGCAAAGCCTGCGTTATTAGCCTCGAAGTAGAGCAGCAGGCTGTCGACAACGTAAGTCAGCGGTCGCCCATTGACGAGAATGAGTTCAGAGCAAAGTCTGCGTTGAGACCGTCGTACATTTGAACCCACCAGAGGACAGTGAGGAAGATGCAGAAGCAGCCGAGGACCACCTTGCCAATGTAGACGAAAGGGTTGCTGATCTGCATCTGCAGCTCCAGCTTGAACAGCTCGAAGTGGTCGTTCTGTTCTAGGACGAGCTGTTCGTAGGTGCTAAACTCCTTCGATAGGCGCGCACTCGCCTTCCTGCGAGACCACCAGCTGGTCTCATAGTCGGCCTGCTTCATCTGCTCTGAGTCGCACGATCTGTACTCTTCAGGTGCTCGCCCGTCTGCACAAGCTCTTCGATTATGGCGCGAAGCTCCTGCTTCTTGGCGTTGGCTTCGGAAGTGCGTCGCCAGCGCGGCCGCATCCTAAACTGCAGAATCAGGTCCAGCGGCAGTGCGGTGAGTCCGCAACCTCCGCAGCAGATAAGCACAAGGTAACCAAAGAACACCATGAGCCCAGTGATGTAATACGGGATAGCAATGCTGAGACTCATTGTTGTTTCCGTGATGGTTGGGTAGCTGGTGATATCCGCAGCGAGGTCCGAGTCGATGACTGAGGTTGCCACCATTTCGATAGGGAGACTGGCTCCCTTGAGATAGACCCAACTCACAAACGTGAGCACGCACACGACTCCGACCGTAATGATGACCTCGCAAATCGTTGTGGCGATACGTTCGCACGCCGATTTTTCGTCGTCGGTTTCGTAGAGAAACACTGAGAGCGGCAGCAGAAAGCCGAGGTTGCACCAGACTGCCAGGTAGAACACCTGCCAAACCACAGTCATGTTGAAGCCGGCGCCATAACCCCTGGAGTTGCTGGCGTCGAGCATCAGCAGCAGCTACTGGGCCTGACACTGGAAGAGCGTTAGCACGATAACGACCTTGCAGAAGACCACGGTGCAGGTGTTGTGGTCATCGGAATGCGAGTAGTAGGCCATGACATAGACGTTGATGACGCAGAGCAGGCACGCCACCACCACGCACACGATGATCAGAAAGATGTCCATACGCGCTTAAATTATAGCCGGTCGCAAAAAATTAAATGGCATTCTACAAGAGACTAGTGGTGCACCGTCGGGATCTTATGCAGCTCCAGGAGTAACTGCTCAGGTACGGCAAGATGGCCGCCCCCTTGGCGCCTCGCCGCAGCAAGTTCGTCTGCTACAGGTGCGGCCGCTACTTCCAGACCGATGATCTGCCGGGCATGCCAGTCCACAGGAAGGATGTCACGTGTCCCCATTGCCTGTACAAGTTCGTGCCGCTCTCCAGAAAGCCCCAGATCGATTAGCAGCCGACTTAGCAGCGCATGAAGGTATGTAAGCATTGCCGATGCGTCTACACGCTAAGTGAGGAACAACATCTCAGCATTTGCTAATCACTAATGGTAAAGTGCGGGGAGTGCCACAAGTAGGTTCCGCGACGGCAGCTCAACGATCATCGCAGCAAGTGTCCTCTCTGCCGATGCTACAGATGCAACATGTTGCTGTACAAGCGTTGCCTCCCCGAACATCTGCTGGGCTGCGGAAGACAATCAGCCAACGCTGCATAACCTCGCCTGAGTCGCCGACAGGCAGCGCCAAAGGTCGCTCACGTATATCACTTCCGAAACAAGCAACAAGCCGCTCCAGAGGTTGAAGTTCGCAAAATGCGAGCAGCAGCGGCCGGCCCCTTTTCGCCAGTTCCCGTTAGCATCGAAAACTGGCTCCGCAAATGATCCCATCACTTTGTTCCATTTAGCAATCGTGAAGTTGAGTAGTAAAACAGGCACGTCAGCAGCGCAAGTGCGTTTGCTTTGAGTGGCTTCTCAGCAGTCCTTTGCTCAAGGTGCGAGAGTAGCTCTCAAACTCGGGCTCGGGATGGTCCAGATCGGCTTCCGACTGCTTGAGGTGGGCCGGCGATCTACCCGAACACTTGAGGTTGCTCCAGCTGCCGCGCACCTTGACGTTGTGCGTCATGGGCTTCTTTTCGTGCTGCGGAAAGAATCGCTTGATTTCGCTTTCGAGATTGCCGGACTGCTGCAGCTTTTCCGCGTTGCTCGACACCGTCCGCAGCGGTTTGGGATAGAAGAAGGCCGTGACAACCTTGGCGTTTTCGACCTTCGGTAGAAGGTCCGGAGTGAAGTTGTTTGGGCGCACGCGCTTGCTCAGAATGCCGATCTGGTTGTCCTTGATGCCGATGTACTTGAAGCTGTAGCTGTTGCGCAGCAACCCTTCGCAGCGTTCCTGCAGCTGCCGTATGCCCGAGTCTCTTAGTTAGCTGGTGTCGTAGTCGAGCTGCTCCACCTGCTTGAGCAACTTGGCTCTGCCGTTACTGATCTTCTTGAAGATGCTGAAGTACTGCCCGGGTGGGCAGATCTTGTGGTAGCGGCTGTAGCTTAGCGACTCCTCCCGGGGCTTTTCCATATGGAAGGAAGAAAATAATGCCGACTGTTACCACCGCAATATAATAATGAAGGTCGGTGAGGGGCGCCAGTACGCCCGCAACATGACTCCTAACTTTCTGCGCTTCAAAAGTACCAAGTCCCTTACGCAGAGAAGAGCGTGGGTCGGAAGGAAACCTCTGAGGAGCCCAGGGAGGTCGACAATAGAGCATCCGAGAAATCCTCTTCAAGAGCCAGCAAGTGCAGTTTTGAGGTCTTCGAAAAGCGAGTGCTGAACCTGAGCAAGCTGAGTAAGCGGTGGGTCTAGACAGAAAACACTCTCAACGTCAGACGACGTTAGGATGATCGTGGGTACGAAGCCGCAAAGGGCCGGTCCACGAAGCCCGACAGCGAAAACAAACGCACGTCTTCGAATGAGCGACCCAACGAGTATCTAAACTACGTGGAGCGAGAGAACCTTGTGTTCGTGCCGCATAAGCTGAACAATTTCCTCAGCAGGAAACGCAGCAGCGGATCTGGCAACCTCCTCCGTCCAAAGAGTCGCGAGCGGCTCTCGAATCCGAAGCGTGATGAAGAATCGCTGTAGAGAGAGGAGGAGCGAGCCAAACAACAGAACAATTAACTGTTAGCGAATCTGCTGCGGCATCAGCACGTCCCCAACTACATCAGCAAACTCAAGATCAAGAAGGAAGAGACACTCCAGCCGAAGGAAGGCGCACCTGCAAAGAAGCTGATGAACAATTTCACAACCAAGCGCAAACGCTTCTTCTAGGATCCGACGATCGAGATGCAATCGGAGTAGAACCTGGCCAAGTACGAGCTGCACGGATAGCTGGGTAAGGGTGCTTACGGGATCGTGCGCATGGCCATATAACGCTCGACGAAAGAAAAGTACGCCGTCAAGATCTACGAGAAGGCACGCCTCGACTAACCCAACAAGATACGGAACATTGAACGTGAGATCGCAATTCTGGCGAAGTTGGATCACACTGTTATATCGAAGCTGATAGAGACAATCGAGACGCCTACTGAGATCTACTTGGTGATGGAGTACGGTGGCGCCAACAGCCTATACAAATACCTGCTGTCGAAGCAGGAGCATAGACTCTGCTAAAAGTAGGCCAAGTAGTTTTTCCGGGAAATATTAACTGCCATTGACTATCTGCACAGCCGCAACATTGTACATCGTGACATTAAGGCCGAGAACATCCTGCTCAACCGACATAAGCAGCTGAAGCTTATCGATTTTGGCTTCAGCCTCGTTTGTAAACCATGTCTTATTCAGCGAAGCCCCTGGAGACGATTGACACGTTCTGTGGCACGCCCACGTACATGGCTCCCGAAATCGTGAGCAAGCGCGACCACGTGCCGATCTACACGGACATGTGGTCGTTGGGAGTGCTCTTCTACGTAATGGTGCAGGGCAACTACCCGTTCCGCAGCAAAAACGAGCATTAGCTTTTCGACCGCATTCGCAGGGGCACATACGAGTGGCTGCACGACGACATCAGTGAGCGCAGCCGGCAGCTGATCCGAGGACTGCTGTGCGTGAACCCGCTGCAGCGCTACACGGTGCGGCAGCTGCTCGAGCCGGAATGGCTCGCATGGTACTGCTAATGATATTAATAATTCCATGGCGGAGTTTTTCGCAATGCGAATGGGCGTCTTTCTGGTGACGACGGCGCTGTTCATTGGTGGGCTGGTGCTCAACATAACTTCCTACGGGGCCCTGTTCGATGTGAGTTTGCGAGTGATGCCGGAGATGCAGAAGGATATCGGCAGCGAGGGCCTCACAATCTTCATGAACATCGTCAGCAACATCTTCAATCCCACAGTCTGCGCCGGTTACATCATCCTGATATACGTGCTGACCTGCCGCAAGCTGGATATCCTGGTGTTCCTGGTCTGGTTTACGTTTCTGAGTTTCGTGCTATCGCTGCTCAAGCAGGTGCTGCAGTACGCCGTGTTGGTGATGTAGACAGCCAAGGCCCTACTGGGTCAACCCCGACATCAAAATGCTCGAGTGGACCTGTTACACCGAATACGGCAGTCCCAGCGGTCACTCCATGCTCTCGATTGTGCTGCTCGAGTTTCTGGTGAGGTTCATGACCCGCAAGATCAAGTGCGCGGCCCGCTTCAACTACCTGTGGTACACACTGGTCTTCCTCCTGGAGCTGCTGGTCATGTTCTCGCGGGTGTACCTAGGCATGCATTCCCTCAACCAGGTGCTGTTCGGCATGATGCTGGGCTGCTACTCCATGGTCGTCTACTACCTCTACGCCGAGCATTGGTTGTTCACGCACTGCCTCAGGTACCTCACGCAGGGCACCGGCAACATCTTCAACTTCCTGGTCTGCAGTCTGGCGTTCATTGCGATGTGTCTTTATCAATGCTTCATCACCTACTTCGGCACGTTCGACATCCCTCAGTCCTGGGTCAACACTATCAATCTGACGCCCAGGTGCGCCAAGAGCTATGACTTCGCCACCAGCTTCTACCTCAAGTGCTTTGAAGATATGGCGATTGGCGTGGTGGCTCCGGCCATCATGGTCGCGCTATCCATCAGCACCAACGGCAGCGGTCTCATGAAGAAACTCAACTACTCACGTTGCTGCAGCGGCAAGTTCGTGGGCTATGTGGGGCTCACGCTGGTGTCGGCAGCCATCCCTGCTGCGATTTTCCTTAACCCCTTCTGGAAGCAGTTCGATCTACCGGCCGATTCCATGGCTGGCCTGCTGTGGAGCATGAATGCCCTCGGCTTTACCATCTCCATGATCGTGTTGGTCGCGATATCTCCGCGGTTAATCGCCAAATGCGGACTCGCAGAGTACGCGCACCTGGACAGCTACACAGCCTTCAAGCAGTAAGAGGTACCAAGGCAGCTATCTAGGTAGTAGTTAGAAGAGCGACGCGCACCGAGACCGAGCTCGAGAGCCGCCGAGCTACCGCAATAGAAAAGGCCATAAAGCTGAACTAATGACGAACATCACTCGAAGTAGCTATAGCGCATGACGTCTTCCTCGCGAATGTCCTTGAAGTAGGAGTGCAGTAGGGCCACCTGGGCAGTCACGCGCTTGCTGGGATCGTAGGTGAGCATCTTGCTGAGCAGGTCGATACCGTCCTCGCCGATGCGCATGAAGTTCTTGCGCAGGTTGCCGGTCTTCTTCCACTTCGGGAACGTCACCTTGAAGTCGGTCAGTTGCGCTGCGTCGCACAAAGCGTACTTAGGCTCTCCCATTCGGCCAGTTCCGGCGTACCCAGGTACTCGAAGATCTTGAAGATCTGCTCGATTTCGTAGCCGTTGCCGGGGAACAGCGCCTTCCGCTGGATCAGCTCCGCGAAGATGCAGCCCACCGCCCAGATGTCCACCGAGAAGCTGTACTTCTGCTGCCCCAGCAGGATCTCGGGTGCCCTGTACCACACCGTTTCGATTTCGTGCGTCAGGGTCTTCAGCGGGATCGGCAGCAGTCGGGCCAGCCCGAAGTCGGCGATCTTGATGTTACCTGCCGTTACTACTCGACTACCTTTGGTGTCGATCAGGATGTTCTGCGGCTTCAGGTCGCGATGCATGATCTTGCGGCTGTGGCAGAAGGCCACGCCGTTGAGTATCTGGTAGACTGTGAGCTTGATGTCGTATTCGGGCAGGTCGTTGGTGCGCGACTGCAGGTACCGCCGCAGATCATACTCGAAATATTCAAAGACCAGGCTCAGGTTCTTTTCCTTCGGCCGGTACATGACGTCCAGCAGCCTACGTTGCTTTCGCGATTTACGGCACTATATTAGGATGATCCTTCAGGTTCTTTAGCAGGGAAATTTCGCGGAGAGCTGTTGACGGCACGCCCTACTCGGAGTTTTCGAATTTGATCTTCTTAATGGCCACGAACTTCTCGTGGTTGTGCAGCGCCTTGTAGACCTTGCCGAAGGCTCCCTAGCCGATGACCGTGAAGTCGGTGTAGGGTTCGCTGTTCATCGATTAATAATATAATTTAGTCGTCGAAGCACCGTCGAACATCCAGCCCGAAAGGGCACCAGAAATGCATACAATCGGAGATCCAGCAAAATCAGCGCCTGTTTGACAGGCATTAGTAAAAGAAGCAAGGAGTTTACAAGACTGCGCGTTATGGAGGAGTATAGGAGCCAGCAAACCGGTATCAGTTTTCTTGAGCGACTCGCCGAAGAAATAATCTTTTTTCAAGCATCGTTTCTATAATATTGCTGAAGAAAATCGCACTCAAATTCTCCAATTTAATCATCGCCCAAAGAAAGATCGGAAACATTTCTTCCATTATAGTTTGGGACAGTCTACAGAGTTTCTTTTGCTGCCGTCCACCCTTACCAACCGAAAAATATCCTTTCACATAACAGCATTTTCGTTAGCGCCGAATGCACTTCCCCTCAACGAACTTATAATAGTTTTATTTTCCATTATGACCACGCATTGTGCTGATGGCACCAGCGCAACAGGCACTGCGACCTCTGCCTATGGCTTCTTCGAGCCCGTCAAAAAGAACTACTTCGCGAAGCAGCCCATTGAAGCACCATTAAAGTTTTCTACCGGTGTCAATTCTTCCTCGGGATCGCTGGTGCTACACCGCAAGGATTCGTCAAGGCTCCTCCGGCAGCCCACCCTGATGGCGTCTGCTAGCGCCAAAAATATTGAGACGCTGCCGCAGAATGAAACCAAGCCATTGACGTTTAGGTCGTACCTGCAGAAAGGAACCGACCCACAGCCTCCCTTGACAAAGTTGTCCAGCTTCGCTCGCCAAGTGGAGGAGTCGCGGCCAGCGCCTAACTAGCCCATCCCAAAAATGGAATCAGAATATGGCCAAGAACCATCGAGAAAATTTGCGGACAGAACCGCAGGAACGCCTATCAGACTTGCCTTTACTGCACAGCAGCCGAAGACTATGACGCCGTTCTCGCAGCAAGCGCAAAGCCAACAAAACTCAAGAGTAGCAAGCCCGAACCATGTTCTTTCGTTTAAGAAAGTGTCTTTCAAAACGCTGTTGCCGGTGGATACAAACTCAAGCCGCGAGACCCCACTCAATAACGCGAGTCAGGTCACCTCTAAATAGCTCGCCTCCGATAAGAAAGTCACAACTCCATGGGACAGCCAGAAGTAGCTGTCAATCTATCTTGCGGAGACCTCCACCTCAATAACGTCTCTCGTATGGAAGACTCATGTCGAGGAAAGGCAGCCACAGGAAAGCCTACTTAGCAATACCTCGGTGGTCTTCCGAGCCTAAGGTCGCAAGCAGCACGAGCCTGTTGTTCATGCCTACACGAGAAGACTAAGCCAGAGCTTAACCATTAACGATTTTACAATTCTAAAGGAGTTAGGAAGGGGCAAGTTTGGGAGGGTGTCGATGGTGATCCACAAGGCGACTGGATTCCTTTGTGCAATGAAGGCCATCGGCAAGGAAACCATCCGCAAGGAGAATCTTGCAGGCCAGCTCGCGCGTGAAATCAAGATCCAGCTGTTCCTGAAGCACTAAAACATTGCCAGTCTGCACGGCTACTTTGATGACGAAACCAACGTGTACCTGCTGCTGGAGCTGTGCGCTGACGGTCAGCTTCACGATGTGCTTAAACAGCGCAAGCGGCTCAGCGAGGAAGAAGCACGGCCCATGATCCGCCAGCTGTGCTAAGCTGTCGACTATATGCACCGTAACAGCATCCTGCACAGGGACATCAAGCCCGAAAATATTCTCATGCAGCATGTATTTGCTACCGTTATTTAGGGCGTGCTGAAGCTGTGTGACTTCGGATGGAGCGTCAAGATGGATGAAAGCTTGCGGACGACCTTCTGCGGAACTCCGATCTACGTATCGCCAGAGATCCTTAAGGGCGATAAGTACGACGAGAAGATCGACATCTGGTCGATTGGTGTGCTAACCTACGAGATGCTCGTTGGACGCATTCCCTTCCGCATCCGCACCGAGCAGGACCTTTAGAAGATTGTACAGCCTTTCCTAACGTAGATTAACGACTCCATCGCCTTCCCAGAGTACGTTCCGCTTTCGGCGGACGCCAAGTCGTTCATCAGCAGCGTGTTGCAGAAGGACCCGGAACACCGGCTGGACTTAGACGCGCTGCTGAATCACCCGTTCCTGCGCTGAACTAATATGATGTAAGTGTGTCATGTCAGTGGAGCTTCCTTTTCGAGATCGCTACCGTAGACCATGGCCTCCAGCAGGTAGCTGAAAAAGAGCTTGCTGCCCTGCACCTGCAGTACGAGTATCTTGCGGATGAGGTCGATCTTGGGCTTGTTTTTGACTGCGGGGTTGACCTTGAGCTGCAGGTAAAGGAAGAAAGGCTGGTTGGCGGTGACGTCGATGACCCGAGGGGCGACAATGTCGTAGGCCCTCTTGGAGAAGTCCTCCTTGCTGAGCAGTTTGACTTCGAAGGGGAAGTTAATGTTGGAGAAGTTCTTGAACTGCACCGAAGGCACGTTTTTCTTGACGGGGATCTTGATGATTTCGTAGCCGGTGCTCACGTCCAGCAGGTTCTTCAGGCAGACGATGTGCGGGATCTCGCAGCGTGCATTCACCACTAGCGTGTACGGCTTCATGCCGTCGACGTGGATGCGCAGCGTGCCGTTGATGTTCATCGACTAGTCCAACTACGGCATGTTGGCCCGGATCTTCACCGTCAGCTCTTCGTTGGCCTTCAGCGGATACTCCAGCTCTCGAGAGAAGTCAGGCATTTGCGGCGACTTTACCATGAACACGTCGTTCTTGAACTTGCGGTCGCTATCAGCGAAGATCTTGATGATGCGGTAGTCGGGAGGGTTGCTCAGTCCGTCCTGCACTGATAGCAGTAACGTTGTTTACTTGCTGGAACCCGCGAACAGCGGGTACTTCAGAAAGTTGATGTGGTGCTTATTGAGCTTGAGCACATCCTTGGATAGGCGGTTGCTGTCGGAGAACTCGCTCGGCTTGGGGCAGCGATCGATCGTGACTATTTGCATTGCTTAATTTAAATGTAGTAGCCAGACCTAAACACGATACATGCGTCAGTGAGTCTACATGCCCTCTATGCGCTGCATTATGCGGTAGCCGATCAGGCCGCCAGCGTTTACGGGGAAAGACCGCATCATGCAAATAACGTAACCCTTGAAGAAGCCACGGACTCCATTCAACGCGTACTACTGCCGGAAGCAGTCTATTATTCCTGGTTTAAGTCTCAACTACCTTTGTACTTCGGATTTTCGAAACTGTCAGACTGAATGAGAGTCTTCACGTAATCTACTGGATAGTTGAAGCACCAGTAAGTGGTACCACCAATTCCTCCAGCTATCAGCGGGACATAGATGGGAGCGTCCTTTTTGGAAACGCCTGCAGGCGTCAGCAGCTTCGTGAGATAATCTATATTTGTTAAGAAGAAAGTGAGGCCAGTGCACTCCCTCCATGCGCTAGGCACTAGTCCCTTGTAAACACCGGCTATGCCATACTTCCGGTATATAACCTGAGCTGCATTTAACGATCCCGTGTAGATTTTCTGTTCCGGTGTTCTTTGGATTTGCATACGTATACGCATGTGATCAATCGGGCACTGCATTACACTGCAATCTTACCACCAACAAGGTGCTCATTGTGCCGGTCATGAAGGCAGCTAGCGCGCTGTATTGGAGCGGTAGATGTCCATGAACATCTTTAACACCCAAATCCTGGTGCATGTGCCGCTTGATGATTTAGAAGAGGCCGAATCTCACTGAGCCGAGGACGCCTACTCCCATGAGCGGAACAAGCGTGCCCTTGTAGAAGCCTCCAACTCCTTCGTTCACCAACACTTTTTGGATGCAGTCGATGATGCCTTTGTGCTCCTTTACCGGGCCTTGCGTCTGAAGCATGACCTTTATTCGCTCGAAGGGTTGCATAATGAGCACTTGGGCCCAACCTGGGGTAAGCTGGATGGTTACCGGCAACCATGCCGTTCAAGAGATCCAAGAATCCCATTCAGCTGCGCAATAAAAGTTAATGCTATAGTTGAAAGGATAGGAATAGGAGTGAACCGCATTATAATAGTTAATATGCCGAAGGACCAACAAGGCAAGAATCGGAAATACAAGGTGAATCGTGATAAAGCCGACGTGCGGGAGGACGCCGAGGACTGGGAGAAGGTGGAGGAATACACCAAAAAAGGCGGAGCAGAAGAGGACAACCAACCCGAGGAATAGGAAGAAGACAATAGATGGAAGAAGCCAAAGAAGCTGGTGCAGCCTAAATACGTGATGCCAACTTCCGACAGCGATGAGGAAGTACCCAAGCCCGAAGAGCAACCCAAGAAAGCAGAGCCAAAGCCAGCAGAGAAGCCTGCCAATTGATGTTGAATTGTAAAAGAGTTTTAAGCAAATGGACCTGCGAATAGATAACAATCGGTGAAGAATCACAGACCCAACGCATCGACGATGGCATCGGAAATGTCGGAACGGGCCTTAATGTGAGAATTCGCAGCAGCAGTTGGGTGCACCCTGTTGGTAAGGATTACAATCAGTAAGTCCTTGTCTTTATCGGCCCAGATAGAAGTGCCTGTGAAACCGGTATGTCCGAATGAATTTGGCGAGAACTTGTGTCCACAGGGTGGGTAGGTCTGCACAGGAATTGTGTCCCAACCCAACGCTCTGGTATTGTTGTAGGGTAGCCCAGTTACCTTTGCGGAGAATAAGTCAACTGTAGTCTTTGGGTAGATTCTGATATCCCCTGGAACTTGCCCACCGCTGAGATGAATGCGCATATATTTGATGAGATCTGCGAGCGTGGAGAAGAGCCCAGCATGACCAGCAACTCCACCGAACAAGTAGGCTGTGGGATCGTGCACTACTCCTTGGATGAGACCGCGAAGGTGATCTAAGTTAATGAAGTTCTTACGCACATCGAACTCGGTAGGCGCTATTTTCCAATAGTCCTGCGGCGAAGGGTTGAACTGCGTGTCCTTCATGCCCATCTCACCGAAGACTTGTTTGAGGTAGTCTGTGAGGTTGCGTTTGGTGATTCGCTCGACTATCTATCCGAGGAGAATAAACGACAGGTCGCTGTACACGAACTTGGTGCCGATGGGGTAGTCAAGCTTGCACATGTACACCCACTGCATAACTTCCTCTTTGGTGGCTGGAAGCGTCCCGGGGTAGTCCGGCAGAAGGCCTGCATTGTGCAGCAGCAGGTTTTTGATGGTTGTGGCACGCTTCATGTTGTTGTCGTACTCGGGAATGTACTTGCTGACCAAGTCGTCGATGCCCAGCTTCTTGTCGTCGTAAAGGTGCATCACGCCCGCAAGCGTAGCAACAACCTTCGTTAAGGAGGCCAAGTCGTAGCGAGTGTCCATCGTCGTTGGCGCAGTATAGAAGTCCTGTTTGTAGGTGAGAGTGCCGTATGCTTGTGTGTACAGGACGCTCTTACTGGTGGCAACTCCGAGCAATGCTCCCGGAAAGGCGCGGTTGGATATGGCATCATTCACGACCTTATCCACGGCGGTCCAGTCCACAGCTGTTAAGTCGACGTCTGTGGTTCGCTTGGTGGCCAGCACAAGACTGGTGAGCATGAATGCGAGTGCGAGATATTTCATGAAGCACTATGTTAAATAATACAGGTCACAAAATAGCAGCTATAGTGCCCAAAACAGGCTCTTGCAAGTCGCTGCGAGGCACGTTGGCTCGAATTGCCTTGTCGAGTCGTTCGGTGATGTCAGCGGCTAGACGTTCGCTGTCGAATTTGAACTTGAAGTGATGGTGCTTGACTGTGAACAGAAAGTAGCTTTTACGTTCAGGAATGACGAGTTCGATAATGAGCACCCTACCCTCAAGTATGAGCCGTTTGATGGAGTAATACTTGATGACGCGTTTGTGGAGGGAGTCTGTGCAGAATATAAAACGATAGTTGGTTATGATGTAGTAACGGTTGCGGGTATGCGCGAACGGAACGGACTTGGCGAAGTACACAATTTAGTTGCGCAGGCGGTGGATGTTGTGGTTGTGCATGACTTCGTGCGCGAGAGCCTCGTTGTAGTTGAAGTACTCGATGGTGCCATCCTTGAAGATGCGGATGGGCCGCGAACGAATGTCCATCGCATGAGGCTCGTACACGGCATAGTTCACAAAACCCTAATTTAAGATAGAAGTTTACGGATCCGATGGCCCAGAAGAAGTCGTAGATTGCTACCACCACTTTGATGATGCCCAGGAGTGCCAAAAGAATGCCCAGAGCTATGCCTCCTTCACCGTACTTCTACTTCATTGCTCGCGGCCGATCAACAAAGCCTCTAAAAAACTCTTTGACCATGGATAGAAACCATTTCCCTCCTTTCCGAAAGCCAGCCGCTGGATTCTTCATAGTATGCTTATGAAAGTTGTTGCGCCGGTGTGTGTATGCACTGTCGAATGTAAACAAGCTGAAGAAGCGGAAGACTACGTCCACGAGTTTAAACAGGAATTTGAACATGAACAGCAAGAAGATGATGCAGCCGTCGAGCATCTTCGAAGCAGTCGCCTTAACTTCTTTCCTCTTATAAAGTGTGTAAATGGGTTCGTAGAAGATGTTTCGAGCACCCTAGCCCAGTCCGTTGATGATGCGCAGCGGCGCCAGCAAGTCATAGCTGCCTGCGTTGTTGAGCACCTGGAAAATCGCGCCATCCAGGTAGTAGCGAAGTACGCGGTTGATCAGGACGTTCCTCTTTTCGAAGACGTGGTAGCTGGTGAAGCTGTGGAGCCGGATCACTGCGCTTTCTATGCCGAAGGGAAGCCTTCCGAGGAAGCCCAGCCCGTATCCCTTGACTTCCTGCTCGATGTCCTCGCTCCAGTTAACGGACACAGTAATTTTTATGGGTTCGATGTTGAAGTAGTTGATATAGATTTCCTTGGTGCCTTCGTTGGCGCGGAGTTCCTGACGCACCATGTTTATGTCCAGCAGATCGACTGCTATGGGTTCGTCCCGCCGAGCATCGTAGACCTTAAGGTGCCGCTAAAGTTCACGCTTAAGTTCGAGAATGGTCATGACGAGGTTGCTGTCCATGATAATCTCCATTTCGTCGAGGAAAAGTGTCAATGTGGTATAGTGGCTGATCGTCGAGAAGGAGTCGTCCACTTCAATTTGGGAGGGATCCTCCGGCAGATTGGGGTTCTCCACTGAAAAGCGTTTGCTGGCCTTGAACTCGAAGCAGGGGAAATCACCTCTACGATTCTGAGCTGCCACCACGGGATTGGAAGTGCCCTCAATTTGGTTGCTAATTTTGAGGCGACCCAGTACCACAACGTCGTCGTAAGTCACTTGCAGGATGTTGTCACGGAGGCTACGACGGATATCTCGACTGCGTTCGTACTTGATGTTCTTGAGATCCCACAGAATCACTTATGCTGGGTAGCCGCTGATCATCGCCAAGCTGAGGTTCTTCACAAACACCTCAATGTCTAGCTTGCGGATACTCCTGATGTCCTCGCTGGAGGTCTCCTGCAGCTTGATAATACGGCTGTTGCGGTTGGAGTCCACTGTCAGGAAAATTCTTCTGCCGGTTCGAACCGCCAGACAGTCTCCGAGGATTTCCTT
Source organism: Actinomycetota bacterium (assembly GCA_018268695.1). The sequence continues at coordinate 45,015 of JAFDWD010000004.1, read as the reverse complement.
CCAGGCTGCGGACTCGGCATGATTCTTGATGGTAATCAGCAGCTGGTCGTTGTCGGGTAGGAAGATGTATATTTTATTGCCCTCGCTGTCGATGAAGCTGGCGTGCCTGAGGCTGACCCGCTGCAGCACTCTCCAGGTTTGGTCGTAGATGCGCAGCTCCTGTATCAGGACGTCCACGACTACGTTGTAATCTCCGTGGAACTCATTGAAGAGTATGCCCAACCTGCCTCGCTTGAAGCTCTTGTTGATTTGAGGCCTGCGTCCGATCCTAAAATCATCGAGGCCTATGGACTCCATGTCGCTCACTTCGTTCATGCGCACGATTTTGCGGACACCCTCCACTTCGATCATGAGTTCGTTGCCCTTCTTGAAGTCGAGGTTGGTGAAGAAGAACGGAATCTTATCTCCGGAGGGTATGGTGAAGTCCTGAATTCCTTCGAAGATCCGGACGTTGTAGCTCGTGCTGTTTTGGAAGTAAACTGGGCAGCGAGTGATATCGGTATTGACGATGCGGATAAAGAGCATGTCTTCGGCTTCGGAGGTCCTCACAGTGTAGAGGTAGTTGGTTTCGTACGGGTACACGCAGTTCTTCTGCTTGTGTAGCTCCTTAGGAACGGGCACAATAAATTGGCGCGGCTCGTTGATGCGGAACAGGTCGCTGAAGAGTAGCTTGCCTTCTTCGCGGTCGTATCTAGCAATGCGGAACCACTCGGAGTTGCTCTTGTAGTAGTAGACCTGTCGGCGGATCTTTGGTTCGAGGCGCATGACCTCCACATTGTGGTGGAAGAGAATTAGTTCACCGTCGGACTCGTTGACGATTTCGTAGCGGTAGAAGACTAGGATAGTCTGGCTGATGTTCACCAGGCTTTCCTGCCTCTTCAGTGTGATCTCGTACACCACTATGCTCGTGTCCATCTCGATGCGCGGCTCGCCACAGCACTCCGAGCAGTTGCATATGTTCGGACACCGTCGCATCATCTTTGAGCAGAAGCCATTCGAGCCAAAGCAGCCCTAGCTTCCTTCTACGCAGCAGTCTCTGCCGCAGCAAGTCGCACAACCCAGCTTCTGGAAGCAATCGATGCAGCAGCCCTTGCACTGCTTGCGCGAGCAGTTCTTACAGTTAAACATCGTCTTGAGGCACTACCCGCATCCCTTCAGGCATTTCCGGCAGCCGTTACCGCATTTGTTGTCGCAGATCGGCTCCTTTGTGAAGGTCACCCGCTTGCGCTTAGGCACATCAATCACCAGCTTTCTTGCCCGCTCCTCCGCTGTCTCTTCGTTCGGTCTTTCCAGTTTCACTACCTGCGCATTTGTCACAAAGTTCATAACCTTCTGTGCATCTTTAATGTCGCTCTTGTAAAGCCATATTTTACCCTTGCGCTTCTTGTTATGGATGTTGCTGTCAGTAATGAACAGCCAGAAGTATCGCTCGAGGTTGTAAACTCGCCCTTCATACTCGATGCTGAAGTCTTCATAAGTCTGGTTGCGGATGATATGGGTCGAATAGAGGATGATCTCACGGCTAAGCTCAGATAGCCGACTGACCTTCATGCCTATGGAGTCGGTATCGCTAATCGTGAGAGTGTATATCTGCTCCTCCTCAGTCTGTAGGAAGATTGGCACCATTGCGGAGTTCCTGAACTTCTTGAAGGCAACAGTCACATGAGCAAAGTCTTTGGGCAGCTGAGTGATGCAAGTTTCAGAGCAGGCTGGCACATTGTAGAAGTGGTCGTCTACGAACAGTTCGAGATACATGGGGAGTTAGTTGCGAATAACCAGCGGCGGAAGCAACACCACCGACGTTTAGTGCACTTCCTCATCGTAATCTTGAGCTCTCAAGCGTTCTTCCGAGTGGATATTGTCCTAATCCGATTCGTCTTCGAGTTGCTTCTTCCGCTTTTCCCGGAGCGGCCTACAGGATTTGATGCAGGCTCCCAGAATGATGTCTCCATCGCACTCCATCACAAAATCTTTCTTGCGAGCAAACCGCTTGGGGTTGTCGGTTGATAGACGATACACGCGGTTTATTAGTGCCTTTCCAGCAAGCTTTTCGCTAAAGTTACTTCGCTATTCGTATTCTGCCAGTAGGTACAGGATTGAGTAGCCCTGACTTTGCTGTTTTGGGTAGCTTTCAAATGACGGCGTCATAACGATATCCTCCTTGTAGATGTCCTTAGGAACACTGTAGCAGATGCCTGGTTTGAGCTGTTCCATCCATAGAAACGGCGCTGTAAATTTCTTGCGGAAGGAAATGCGCAACTCCCTGCCTGTCTGGTTGATGAGGCGATAGGGCGTGCGGATATGGATGATTTTTCTGCCCAAATCGTAGTCAAAGAAGGAGTGGATGACGATATACTGCTGCAGCTTCAGGTTCCAATAATGTTCCGAAGAACTGCGGCTCTCATGAATCTGCCTTATTTTAATAAACTTCTTGCCAAAGAAGGCACCAATCGATTCTCTCTTGATTCGGTAGCATCTCAGTATCGTATCTTATTCTTCTTAACTCAATTACCTCTTCCATTCAATAACCGACAGATCCATAATCGAATCGCTTTCCACCTGATAGTTGCCGTTGAAGCGCGTCCACGCTTCTTTCAGGTTTCGGACGAGACCGAGACTCAAGTTTAAGTTGAGCGAGTTTTCGAATTCCGTCGACCCTGAAATCGACCCTAAGCGAATTCTTTAATGTAGGACGCCATTAAGCTTGGTACCTTTGACCTTCACGCAGAAACTGAATGGTTCGAGAGCAGGCTCAAACAGTTCAGTCTTCATGTTGAAATAGTCAGCCATAACGGTTGCGAAGGCTCGCATTTTACCGTAACGTTAAGTAGGCGTCTCAACCGAAATGATGTCCATATAGCCATCTTGAACTTCCAGCCTTAAAAGCGTCTTCTTCTTGCCACTCATCAGCTCGACGATGATTCCAGGCGCAATGACTTTCATGTTGTCGGTAATGAGCTTTAGGAGGAAACCCAGAATTTGTTCGGGAGTCTGTTGCTTTTCGAAGACAACGTCAACAACGCCTTCGGGTGGCTTGTTTTGTGGGAAGAGTTTCATCACGATGTTGATGAGGTCCTTGGTGTATGTTAGGGGCAGGCTGATTTGCACTTTCTTGCTGGAATCCCCGAAGATGACAACTTCCTTGATGCCACTATGCTTGACCATTGTGTTGACCTGCAACGGCACAACGTTGTTCTGGGTCACGATCACGTTGATAGGTCGTGACAACTGAATCGCTTCCAAGCGCCTATTGTAGTAGCGGCAGTAGTTGAGCACAACTTTCACTTCGACCTTCATTTTGCTGATGCCAGGACCCTGAGTAGTGTCACCGATGCGTTCCTGCGAAATAACCACGTCCTCAATCGACTGCAAGTAGCTCTTTCCGTCCTCGTCGAGGCTCTTCCCGATGATGGTCTTGCTGTTGGACAGCTTCATTGCCAGGTAGAACGGCGGGTAGTTGTTGTAGCGAAGATGCTTCCGAATCTTGCTGTTCTTCTCTTGTTCGAAGCCCTTGACCATGTAGTTGGCTAGGTAGATTATTTCCTTATGCTCGCTCATCGCCATGTTCAGGTTGTTCAGGAATAGCTGGATGTTCTTCTCGCCAGTTGGACACATGTGAATCATCATCGTCATAAACGTAGATTTGGTAGTCTTGTTGCGCAAGTTCTGACCAAGCTATCTGCCGTAGTATCGCCGAGGAATCATGTCTTCCTCCGAGGTGATGTACGATCGGTTGAGTTGCTCCTGTGTCTATTCCTCACGAGAGTCCAATATGACCTCCTCATCCGCAGCTGCGGCAGCAGCAGCATGCAGCAGCCTTTCTCCTTCGTTTACCGATTCAACTATTAAGTGTGCTACTTCGACGTTATCTACCAAATCCTTATTAGGCTTAAAGCAGCAGCCGCAAAACACCCTGTTCAGGCACTTCTTGACCTTAAATGTCCTCGTTTCCTTTTCGGGAGGGTCTTCTTCCCCCCATCCCTCCATCACTGTTGACGCAGTCTGATTGTGCACATCCAGGTCTTATTTGTGCCGTGGTCGGAACCTATAGCGCTTGGCGACCCTCTCTATGTACCTTTGCTTATCTTCCTGCGTAAACCTTGTACTGGCTTGAAAGACCTGCTCTGGCGGCGGTTGATAGATGAAGTCACCCATTGCATTGTCTTTCTCATCGTCGTAGCTGTTGATAAACATGCGATTGCTGATGTTGTTGTAGAATTCGACTGTTTCGAGGGCGAGGTCGATGTCCTTGGAGTTATTGTTGAAGAGCTTAACCACAACGGAGATGGCATGTGTGATCAAAGAGAGATTATAATTGGTGCCGTAGACGTTGATACTTGCTTAGAACACGCTCACTAAGACTTCGGTGGTGACACGCAACTCTTCGTTCACTTTCACGTCTTCTTCCTGAATGATGTTTGTGCCTTTCAACTCCTTCCGGAACTCCTAGTCGATCTCACGATCCATCCTGCGTTCCCGGTTGAGTTATTCATTATCGAAGACCATGGTTTTCTCGACGAAGTTTTGCGTAAAGGTGCGCATCAACAATTGAAACTCCAACTCGTTTAGGCTTATACTCAATGGACGCTCGGTGCGTACATCCACAATTGTAATGTTGGGAATGGCCAGGTTAATGTCGATCTTGCAGATCGGTGCACTGATCAAGTAGATGCCGTTGAGACCCATCCGCATAGGCTCAACAAGAAGGTCGGTTACCTGCACAATAACCTTATTCTACAATTTTGGCTCTGCCTCTTCGTTGTCTTCCACGAAAGATTGAAACTACACGTAGTTAGAGTCTTCCTTTTCACACTGCTGGAACACGACACTCTCGTTGGGGTTGGTGCTCTGTTCTTTGCTATTTGTTTTTTCAGTTAGGAAATGCTCAGAGTTGCCGACCCATCCCCGCTTAATGACGCCCTTAAAGTGTTCCTTGGAGAGCGAGTTTTGCGGGAGAATGACCTTCAGATGTTCGATTGATATGCTGTAGAGGAAGCGTTCGGACTTGTTCTAGACTTTGCGCTGGACGCCTCGGAACTTCTTTTTGACTGCGAGTAGTTTGCTGACAATAAACATGATGCAGTTGACGAGCTCCATGACCTTCTTGTTGAGATAGGTAACGTGGGCGTTGTGCATGACAATACTCATTTCAGTTTTGCAGTTGTTCTTCCGAATAAGAATGGGGTTCTTGTACATGAGAAGGCTGAGTTGGAAGCTCGGATCAAACTCGACTTTCCTCTTCATTTGGGCCATTTCGAGTTCTTCCTACTTGGTGTAGCCGACTCTCAGCATTTCGGGCCACTCGCCGACGTTAGGATGGGTGTCCACCAGCAGCACCTTGTAAGCAGTAATCTTCATTTCGTTGAAGAGGAAGTGCTGCACCATGCTCAGCGCGAAGTTTTTGATATGGATGCTATAGGCGATGCACTCCTTGTGGTATATCATAAAGTTGACCTGCTCGACGTCCAGTGTGAACGAATTGAGGTTCGTTTCGGCGACGTCCACGATTACGTTGTTCTGCCGCATTAGCATCTGCTCTTCCGGCGTGTAGTTTACGAAGCGCTGCTAAGTGTCTGTGGGTCGTTTGATACTCACGATGTAGCCCTTCGCTTTAACAAACTCCATAAATTGATCCATGCGGCGCAGCACGAAGTCCTTGGCGCACTCGTACATCAGCACGCAGTTCTTGAAGAAGTCGGGGTCCATCAGAAAGCACAGGATCGACAGGTTTAGACGAGTGATGTTTTCGATTTGGCGCGTCTCCACCAGGTACTTCTTGGTCTTGATCAGACTCATAAAAGGCGCTTTGTTGGTGGTGTCGTTGTAAAGCAGCAGTCTATTCTGCAGTTTGCTGCGCTCAGTTTCGTGGAATTATAGGCTGCTCAACAGTCGCTCACCAGTGTTGGACTCCTCGAGGTTGATCTGGCGAGGAGTGAACCCAGGCAGATTGACTTTGGGCGTGTTATCGTCAATGATGGACACGTCCTAGTCGACAAGATCCTGCAGTGAAGGCCCTTCGTTTTTCATTTTTAGCCGGTAGTAGTCGCTGTTGCGGAGCATGGCTTCCACGAACCGTAGCATGACAAGCCTGTTGATGGGAATGTGGCCGCTGAGGTTGCGCAAGTACATATCAGTGATCGTCACTGCGAGTTAATTGCTGATGCTGTAGCCCTTGCTGGTGATGTGGATCTGGTTCACGAATATCTCAAACAAGTCCTAGCTGGTAGTGTCATTGTCAGCACTCATCATCTTCACAGTCGCTATGCTTATTGCAATGGCGTTGATGCGGACTTGGGTGAGCTAGGTCATTAATTCCAGCAGTGGCACGTCCTCCTTGTCGATTACGTGATGGTCGGGTCGGTAGCGGCTGATGTTCTTCTTCTTGAAGAACTGCTGCGGAGTAAAGCCAGTGCTCGTCCACAGCCTAACCAGGTAGTCTAGTAGGAAAAGTTCCTTGATCGAGACGCGCACCACAATCAGCGGAATAGTGAAGATCAGTGTATTTATGAACACGTCGGGCGCGTGTCTTCGTTTTAGTAGGGTGTTGGAGTACACGCCTATGGACTGGTTCTTTTAGCGTAACTCGTCCTTCTTGCGAAACTACATCGGACCGAGATTGATGATGACCGACTCCATAATGGGAGTTTCTCCGGGGTGCTCCTTCTGATACATAACCTGCTTGAAGATGCTGTCGCGCTTCACCCAGTCGTACGTATTGACGAACAGCATCTTTGTGCTCTCAGTGTTGACGCCGATGTTGGCTCCAACGATAGTAACTTCAGCTCTGAGCATCTGCATGACTAGGATTTCGTTGGCGACGGCGTAGTCAACCGGCAGCAGCAGATTGAATTTATTTACGCTTATTTTCGTTTAGGTGCGCACTGCAGCCTTGAGATACTTGCTCTTGAACAGCTTGTTGTGCAGAATTTCACCGAGCGTGAGTTAGGTTTGCTCAACGTTGAGGAGGGCAGTTTTGGGATCGAAGATGGAGATGCTTCCCACGAAGATGAGCTTTTCCACGAATGGCTTTAGCATGTTTACGCACACGTAGTCCACATATACCTACATTCCGCTGCGCTGCACCACAAACGTGCGATTTTGTTTGGAGACCTCGACCATGCGTATCAAAACGTCGCGCACTTACAGCACTTTTGGGCTAAAGCACAACTTCGACAAGTCGGTCAGCAGCACCTCGCGCACCTCCACAGTCAGCCTTTGACTTGTGCTCATGCGCACACTTACATTCCTGATTTCTAGCTCGCCAAAGCAACCGGGTAGCTGTCGGAAGCCCTTCGGAGTCCAGCGCACCGGTACGAGGGCCTTTTCGAATTCCCGGGAGAGGTCTTCGAGGGCTCGCTCGACAAAGTTCAAGTAGATCTTTTCGACGTATTCTCCGAAGCTCTCTTTGTCTGACTCCATCGCGTCGTACTGCTTGCGGAACTACAGCTCTTGACTTGCCAGGCGCTGAAACTGCTCGATGAGTCCAAACTCTGACATGAAAATGTATGCAGAATCCATTGCGACTGTGACTGTGAACTGCGAGAAGCTCTGCATTTCCACGCGGTGGATATAGTCCCGGCCATTCTTCACGTCCAGCGTCCGCTGAAGACTGACAAAGTCCACGTACTGCAGCTTCTCGATGTTCTTGTTCTTGAGGTCGCGCGAAGACTTGAGGATGAAGTTCATAAAGACCCTTTCCTCCACACTGTCGTTTAGCCGACCAGATTGAATGCGCGCGACTCTCTCGATGATGAACTGGTGGATGTTGAGTATGTCCAGTTTCTTCCGGCCCTGTTCGAAACCCATCATCAGCTCCTTCATTTCTGCAGTCGGTTCCGCAGCAAGGCTGTAGATGATGCAGAACACATATCGCCGAAAGAACGGATTGGACACGATATTGTACTACCGGTGGCGATCAATGCGCTGCTTGAGCAGGTTGCCGATGTACTTCCACCACAATGCTGAACCCTATCGTGCCTTAGGATGGTCAGTGAGACGCTCTCCCTTTCCCGGACGTATGCGTGGGTTAGGCTTCAGAATGGGCAGCATATACGTCAAGAGTTCGTAGGTTTCCCTCAGGACGTATGGCGTGATATGCGCAACGATGTTGTCGACTTTGAGATCGATGCGCTTTTATTGGATGACTGCCACTAGGGTAGCATGCATATCCCTCAGGAAGTACAATCTGCTGATGGAATCGCTGCGGCGCATTACTTCGCGATTGACGCTTACCTTTTCGACAGTATTGACTATGGTTGAGACTCCAACAAAGGCTCCGATCCTCTGCAGCTCAATCTGCTTCTCTTCAACTCTGGTTTAACGGTCCTGTGCTATCACAGTCCTAGACTTGATTACGATTTCCTCGATAGAGGCTCCGAAATAGTGCGCAGGTTGTGGAGGCTTGCTTTTGATGTTCCGCTCGAAGGCCACTGTTACGCGACTGATGAAGAGATTGATCTTCTTGTTGGCAAGGTCCACGAGCCACAAAGCAAAGTTGCCGACATCGCTGTTTTTGAGACTTTCAGCAGTGGACGTTCTGGAAAACACCTGTTTCTTGTACTCCTGGAGGTAGGCGTCAGAGTAGGTCTGGTCCTTATGCTTCTTATTTTCGTTGAGCTTCAACACAACGAGGACGTCCGAGATCTTGATGCTGACTGGCTCTCCCAGCAGCTTATTCGGGTCGAACACCAGCTACATGTAGCCGATGCGGCATTCGCTCAGCAGCACAGGCGAGTACTCACTCTTGATGAGGTCCGTGCGCAGTTCCAAATTACGCAGCTTCAGGTACTCTGAATGAGCTATGCGAAATACGTTGGCAGACCAGACTGAGCTCTATGTCCTTGTCGCTGACATTCTTAAAGAACTTGGTGAGGGTCTGAGGTAGGAGAGAGACATACGCTTTGCAGGAGCTTGCGACTCAACCAGTTCATCTAGTAACTGTTTGTATATTAACTTGAATATGAAAGCAGGCAGCCATCACTGCGGCTTCCTGACTGCCCGTTAGAGCAACGAGATCTGCTCGCGGAAGTTGACCGGCCGGATCCATCCGTCTCGTAGGACGTCGGTCGCGGTTATGCGTTCGCTGCGGTCACGGTTGAGCATCTTTCGCAGGAGGTACTCGCAGCTCGGATTGAAGTCGTGCGGAAACAGAAGCTCTGCCTTGCCGATGCGCTTGTACAGTTGCTTCGTGTCGCCGCGGAAGGGAAAGTAACCGGTCATGAGGAAGTACAGCAGAACCCCTAAAGCCCATACATCAGCCTGCTGGGGGTCGTACTGCTTCTCGGTGAGCTGTTCCGGACAGATGTAGTTGGGAGTGCCCACCACCGTGCTCTCGGCGCATCCTCGGGTTTCCACTGCGAGCCCAAAGTCTATGAGCTTGACTTGCAGTCTTTCGTCGACTAGCACATTTTCCATTTTGATGTCGCGGTGGGCTACCCCCTGTTCATGTAGGTATTCGAGCGTCTCTGCGAGCTGCTTGACGATGCGGCGGATGTCGTCTTCGCTGAGCTTGCTGGTGGAGGCCAGCTTCCTAAGGGTGGTGGTGCTGAAGTGTTCCATAACCAGATTGATGCTCTTGCTGGTTTCCACCGTTTCTACCAATTCGATGATGTGAGGATGCTGCAGCCGCTTCAGCAGCCCTATTTCGTTTTTGAGGTTTTGCTTACGCTGCTTATCGAAGATTTTGTACTTGTCGTAGGTCTTGACAACCACTTGCTCTCCCGAACGAGGGTTCACCGCCGCAAATACCTCGGCGAAGGCACCCTCGCCGATCTTTTCGTTGAGCTGGTATTACTCAAGCATCACTGGCTTCTTCCGCAGAGCCGACACGCTGATGTCGTTGGGACGCTGGACACGCTTTTTGTGTTCTACCTTCTCCTTCGATATGGCGCGGTTGAAACGGATGGCTGGAAGGAGCGTTGGTCCGCACTATGGAAGCAATTCGTGGCGAGCGTGTTCGGAGGAACCGACTCTGGCCAGTCGACCGCACCAGACATTCATGGTTGACCTTAGAGCATTTTCCTCAGCGACGCGAGGCGCTTATCTCATTAATAAACGATCAAATGTAGGTGGTGGTCGTTCCGACTGGGTAGCCAGTAGCATAGGTCGTGGTGCCTGGGACGGTCGAGTAGGTGGCGCCGCCGATGACTTGCGAACCGGTGGTGTACGTGGTGGTGGCAGGGGCGCCGGTGACGTAGGTCGCACCTCCGCCGATGATGGGCGAGCCGGTGGTGTAGGTGGTGGTTCCGGCGAGGCCAGTCGAGCCGATCACCTGGGTGGCGGGATAGCCAGTGGTGTAGGTGGTGGTGGCGGGCACGGCAGTCGTGGTGTAAGTGGTGGTGGGGGCGGTGGTGTAGGTGACTGGAGCACCAGTCGTGTAGGTAGTGGTGCCGGCGAGGCCTCCGATGGTGCCGAACTGGGAGGCGCGGACGGCTCCAACGGTTCCAACAGCGCCGACTGTGCTGACGGCTCCGGGCACAACCTGGACGGCTCCAGGGACGACCTGGACTTGGCTGCTGGCGAGCTCGGCCTCAGGGTAGTGGACAATTTGACTGAGTAAAAAAACAGTTACGTTTCAACAGGGAGGTATTGGACCCTCTCGAAGTGCTTTTCCTGCTGGACGTAGTCGATGACGGTTTCCTCGATGACGCGGGGGATGTACTCGGTCTGGTACTCCACGGCGTAGTAGTCCTGGATGACTCGCTCGATAGGCACTCGCTCGCTTCGGCGGACCTCTTCGTATTCAGTGATCACGCGCTGCACGGGGATCTGCTCGACCCTCTCAACAGTGTCGTATTCGATGTACTTCTTCTCGTAGGGCACGTACTCGATCCTGCTCTCTGCGGGGATCTCCTCGACAACGGCCTTCTGGTAGATGGCGGGGGCCACAGTCGTGGTGCCGACCAGGGGTGCGGCGACGCTGCTGCCAACGATGCCGGTTCCGACCAGACTACCACCAACAACATTGACGCCACCAACCCGGGATCGGCTGATGACGCGAGTGGCGCCTCCTCCGACGACAACGGGGCCACCGACAACAGTCGTGGTGGGAGCACCGGAGACAACGGTGGTGCCAAGAGGAGCACCGAGGTAGCCGGAGCCCTGGACGTAGGATGCGCCTCCTCCGACGGTGTAGGAGCCGCCGGGGTAAGTGCTGACGCTGCCGACCACAGGCACTCCGGTGGTTTCGGTGACGGTGGTGTAGTTCTGTCCTCCCAAGATCATTCTGAAATAAAAAGATTTGTCGGACTGGGCCCACCTAATTTATATAGTCACTGGTGATCAATCGTGGCCGCGGCCCACGCTCGTCGATGGCAGCCAGTCCAGGCTCCGCACCTTCCACAGGGCCATTACGTACTGCTCCTGCGCAGACATCGCTTCCGGCTTCAGCTTTTCAACATACACCAGATAGCTGATGTAGTTCCACAAGTTGTGTTACAGCTCCACGTGCTTCTTAAATCCCTTCTCCGAACGGTACAGCTTGTTGATGGCCTCCTTGGTGCGCCCGCAAATAAAACACTGGTCATCGACGCGACTCTTACGCAACTGCTGCTCCCGTCTATATTTCCGTTTTTGGTTAATGATGATGCCCAAGAAGAGAGCTCGGTAGATTATTACGAAAATTATGTAGAGTGTATTTGTGAGGTTCGCGAGCGGGGACAGATTGTACGTTTTTCCAGAGAGGAAGTTGGAGCCGAGCAGTCCCATCGACAGCCACAACTCGATTTGGACGCACTGAAGGATGGTGTTACAGGCTTCTGAGACGTCATGGTTCTTAAAGAATATGAAGGAGTATATGTAGAGCAGAATAATGAACAGCACGAGGTTATTTAGCAGCGACCATTTCGGTTTGTTGAAGAGCTCGAGCAGGAAACGCGTAGAGCGGAAGCGGTAGAAGAAGTCCAGAAGCATCAAGCACAGCAGTAGAGGATAGTATGTGCCAATTACCGTGATTGTCGTGTAGAAAAATGCATAGAAGAAGGTCTTGTCGGAAACGAGATAGGCCGTGCGTACCGCAGCTTTAGCCACCGAATTCTTCAATGATGCTGCAGAGCAGTACTCGTTGGCCATGATCAATCTCAGTCTGACGGACTGAAACAGAAACACGATGAAGAGTAGCGTGGCCATGGCATACTGCCAGGAACGGAACGCGTAGGTGAGGTAGATGAAGGCGTTGGCCGGTATTGAGAATTCAAGCAGTAGTACCATATTCTGACAGAAGCCAAACATGAAGCTGAGACTCTTCCAGAGTTCGCGATACTTGACAATGACTCCTAGGCCGCGATTCCGACTGGTGATCCTTGAGAGACTGTACTCGAGTTCCAGCCTCATCATGATAAAGGGCGCACACCTCACAAAACTGCTGAGACGGGTGTGATTCGAATTGTAGTCGATGTTGCGGAAGAGGTCCCGTTGGATGGACTTGTTAAAGCAGCGCGCCTCAGGAACCAAGGGGAAGCACACGTTTTCGGTAGCACCGTCCTCCATTCTGATTTCGATAGTTTGAAAATTGCGCGCGAAGAAGTCGATGGTGGCTGTCATCTGTTAGGTTTAACTGAGTCTCGCGAACTTCTAGGCAAGGGTGTTGCTCTTACAGAGAAACCGCAGCAGAGTCGCGATGATGCTGAAGAGATCGCGAACGAGCGAGTACAGCTGGTAGAACACTCCGATGTTGCGATTATAGCGCTTCCGCAGCCGCTTTTCGTTAGCGTGCTTGTAGACGGCGTTGGTGATTTCGTTGCTGCCTTTCCATTCATAGTACCAGTACAAGTAATTGTACATGTATATGCCGTACTACAGACTCAGGCTCGGCTTCAAGTCTTCAAGCTGTGGCTCCTTCTCTTCCTCTTCATGCTGGTCGAAGACCCGCAGCGCAATCAGTTTCTCCAGGAAGTTCATTTCGACTTCCTTGTTGTAGAGCAGCCGGATGAGATCCTCGTCCGTCACGTTGTGCACAGCTCTGAGCTTTTCGTAGAGACTCACAATATTGCTCTCGATAAGCTTGCCTTGCTCGTCTGTTTCTGCGGGGTTCTGGTAGCGCACACTCTGCTCGAACATCAAGTCCAGGGTCAGGATTGCCAACTTCTTTAACCGGGCCATGAACTCGTAGTTAAAGTCATTTTCGCGCTTCGCCACTTCTGCCTTGAGGTAGTTGTTGTAGAAGCGCGGCTCGATTCGCTTTATGTGCTGAAGGTCGCCCTTTTCGAAGACGCGAAGGCTGAGGCTGCTCATGCGATGGCTTGGCTGCAGCGTCTGCAGCGAATCGTTGATGCGCATGACTTTGACGCACATACTTTGGTAGCCCAGCAGAAGGGCTCGTCTGATGTTGGAGCGATGGGGACCGTGCAGCAATGAAATTACGCACTTGGAAGTGGCTTCCACGAAAGAGCAACGCTCGAGGCTAATCGTGAACGGCTTGCTGGCCGATTGGTTGTTTAAACTGACTCCTAATGACCTTTCGAGCAGCTCAATTAAGAGCGCGAGAATCGACTTTTATCGGTTTTCGCTTTCTCCGAAGACTTCCTTGATGTCGAAGTTGAGGGACTGGCACAGGCACTCCACAGTATTCACTGTCTTGAGGTACACGTTTGTCTCTTCCCTCTTATTGTTAAGTCGCATCTCTACTTCCCTCTCCAGACTGGTCTTAGCACCCTGGCTTCCAATCATGTTGTTCAGCTCGTCGGTAAGCACTCGCCTGATGAACTTCATCGCCATGGGCCGGCGCTTGCCCAGGAAGGCTTGCTGGAAGGCACGCTGAGCCTCGAGGTTGAGTTCGCCCTTGTTGCCCTTCATCATTTTGAGCGTAATCACCAGCAATAGCTCAATGTCCTGGTAGTTGGAACCCAAGCAGTCAACCAGCAGCTCTGCGAAGTTGCTATTCAGGAGTATGTCGATGGTCTGGCTGGTGTCAATCATGAGCAGCTTGTCGATAGCGAGAGCTGCGCGTATCATGGTACTGGGCTTGGGCTCCACTGCCATGACCATAGGGATTGCGGTTGTATTATAGCTGGTAGTTGCTTCTTGAAGACAGAACAACAGAGTCTCAATCACGAAGCCCATGCCCATGTCTGCGAGCATCACTCCGACGACCTTCCTGCGGTCCTCGAACTCCGACTGAATGATGTTGCGCAGCTCTTCCGACACCGAACTCAGAAACACCTCCTTTTCAGTTTCGTTCTGCTCCAGGTACTGGCAGATGCTGCTACAAAGCTGCTCTTCGTTATCTCGGTGACTGCCCTCCGACCGACTGTTGTAGTTGTAGTAGAACTTCAGGTCTGGCTCCAGGCCGAAGCTGCGGTGCAGTATCTTCAGCGACTCGTTGAGGATACTTTAATGCCGATGGTAGTCGTCGTTAGTGAGGAACCCCTCGTAGCAAGCAATCACCTCTGTAGCGAGGATGCGGCAGCTGCGCAACAATGCCTGCTTCCGGTCCTCGTCAAGTTGCTTGTCGTAAAGTACTGCGAAGTCTTCAGCCTGCTTCAAAAGAGGTGTCAATATTTTAGCTGCGAAGACGACTGCATCCATTTCCAGGCGCTGCAACTTTGGGTATTTGACGAAAAAGGCCTCGACCTGCTCGAAGTGGGTGTCGCGGAGGGAACGGAAGCAGCTAGTGTAAGACTGGACGGTGCTGAGGAGACAGTTGAAGGCAACAGCCAGCGGCAGAAGCTCGAAGAGACCAAAGCCGCAGAGCATTTCTATGAGCAGCACCTCCAAATAGGTCTGCTGGTAGTGGTCCATGCACGGAGCCACAAAGAACTTTTCGCTTGAACGAAACAGCTCGTAGGATTCGGCTGGCAGCGCTGCAAGTAGGTTCTCTCGGAAGTCGCGGTTGAGCTGCGCGCACTCTTTGAGATTGTTGATGAGCTGGAACATCGGAATGAGGTAATCGATAGGGGTGTTTGCGGGAAAGACCGGCCGCTACTTGTGTTAAATGCTGAGCATCACTCTCAATGTCTAGGGGTCATGAACTAAGTGGCGGACTACTCGCTCTGCCGAAACTGGGCGTGTTGAATTTGTGACTTCGACCATGAGATGCATGAACTCCACGCCGCCAGATGCTGTGGGCTGCTTACTGAAGATGAGCCGCTCCACATAAGGCAGGTACTCTGTTTAGCGCATTAAGGGGTTCTTAACGATGACTCTCACCAACGCGTACAGCTCTTCCATTTCGTCTTCGCCTTCAAAGTGTAGTTCGACTTGACTGAGAAGATCAAGCAGCGACTGGCAGTTAACCAGGTTATCGTCGGCAAACACGATCAGCACGCTGAAAGTGGTGTGCAGGTCTTCAAGAGAGATCTCGAGGATGTGGCTGCGTACGAGACCCATCAAAAGTTCGTCGGTGCGCAGACATCTCAGAATCGTCTGCACCTTCATCAGCACAACTTTGCTGTGCCTCGCGTCGGAAGTAACTTGCTACAGCTTCTTGAGAAGCACTCCGAAGTCGGACATGGGCTTGTGGTGCATCACGCCTTCCCTTACGCTGTTGACCAATGCGTAAGCTTGCAGGGCCTCAACATCGAACTCCTTGACGACGTGCGAGTTCAGAAGTTCTTTGGAATACAGCTCGGCGTGATGAGTGTACTCGTACAGGAGGTCCTGCGCCTCCAGGAAGAGCATGCCGTTGCGGGGGTTGCTTCCAGACAGCTTGACGAAGTAGCACACCTTGGTGAGACAGTTTTGCAGTCGCAGCTTCTGCAGCTCAGGGCTCTCTTTCAGCTGTTCTTGCAGAATTCTCTCACTGTTCACGGGACTCTTCAGCATTTCGCGAAATGTGGTCTGTAGCCGTAGGTTGTTAAGGTAATGCAGAGAACGCGACAGTAGTTTCACCGAGTTACTGAGAAAGTCGTAGTCCTTCTCATAGTTTTCCTGTTGGATCTCCATTTCCTCGATGATGGCGATCAGGTTGCAGCAGGCCTCCATGAGTTCGTAGTGCTACAGCCGACCGAGACACAGCATGTACAGCAGGAAAATAACCGCAACGATTTGACCGTCGCCGACAGTCGAATCGACTACCCGCACCTCGCCCATGCAGTATTCTTTGAGACTCGTCACGTAGTTGGCCAGCTGGCGGTCTATGACCGACCCCTGCTCTTCCTCGACACTTTCGAAGATGACGTGGTCGGGCTGTTTGTAAGTCTTTTGGAGGTACTCAACCTGCAGGTACTGCACGCAGAGTTTACGCAGCTTCAACTCCCTCGAGGTGTCCTTGAAGATGGCGACAATTGACGAGAGCGGGAGTGTGCCCACAAGCGACTTGCCGGCCAGAATGATGTAGATCTCAAAGATGAGCTGGTCTTCTAACTTGAATTCCTCATCACGAGAAGCCAGTTTGAAGTTCTGTATGCGTCTACTGCTACGGAGAAGGCCTGCGAACGATTGCAGGCTACGGCCGCTGGCATCGTTGAGCTGCAAAGTAAACTTGAAGAACCTTAGAAACTTCGGGTGGGAGTCGTCTGCTTGTCCCCTTTCCGCGAGCATCAGCAATAGGCAGTTGCATTCGTTCAGGGTACCACGCAGCTTGTTGTGAGGCAGACAGACGAGCTCCTGCAACCCGATGATCTCCGACAAGTCGAAGTGCTCCTAATAGAAGTTGGCCAGAATGAAGTTGTGAGCGCGCAGAAGCCACGCCGAGTTGGTGGGACTGTCCTTACACAAGAAGTTGATAAGCATAACGACCTCCTTTCGTACTGGCGCTTCTTCCCTCAAGACGTGGATTCGGAAGAGCTTGTCGACTAGCCCGAACTCGAAGAACTCTCGCTGCAGCAGCTCAAAATCACTGACCTCTCCTGAATAATGCCGCGTCTGCATCTGCTTAATAACTTTACTCTTGGTCCAAATCAGAAAGCTCCGCAGGAAGTCGCTGGACTGTTCAAGGGGATCGAAGTTGAAGACCTCCATGAGTGTATTCATGAAGCCAGTGATTCCGATGTTATCGATTACGCATCGTCTGAGTTGCATAGCATTCAGCAGACGCTTTCCCTCGTACAAGCCGACTCCTTTGTCACCGAAGCCGAAGTATCCGCCGGTGCTTACATGCTCGAGGCAGTATATGACTGAATTACTGTCTTCCTTGCTGTTGCCTTCACTGTAGAGGTGCAACCTGAGCAGCCCTGCTTCTGACCGTCTGTTACTAAGCTGAGGTTTACGGCCCTTCTTAAACTCGAGGTAGCCGTTGAAGAACATGGACCGCATGTAGAAGAGACTTCCTTATCGCTCGAGATAGAACTTGCTCGAAATAAGCGGAAGCGACTTGTCGATCTCCAGCTGCAGTTCTCCGTTGAGGTTACTTTACGTGAGATAGCATTACTGCTCCAGGAAGTACACGTTGAACGGAAAGCCTTCCTCAATGCGGTTGCTCTCCAGGGAGCTTCGGTGCAGAACGATCGGGTTGAAATCCACTTTGGATAGCGACAGATTGAGGGCGCTAGAGTGTCCAGGGACTCTTCTGCATCGTACGAAGGTCTAGCCGTTGAGGGCACACAGTTTGAGTTCAACGCCATAACCTACGAAGCCCTCTTCTTGAAAGGCAAGGTTATGAGGTCGGACGAAGCAGAACATCTTGACGGGAGAGGCGCTGCGGATGAGCAATGGATCACGCAAAGTCGCGTCCTCATAGCTGAGATACTCTTCGGTGAATAGGTTCTTAAGATAGAAGCCGCCTCCAATTCGCAAGGAACGATCGTATGAGGTCGTCTGCACGACCCGTTCGTTGAAGCTTTGCGGGAGCAAAATTTGGTAGGTTGTGTGCAACCTCGATGGACTCCGCTGGGGCTCCAGAACGACTTATCTACTGGAGTAGTTGTAGCTGCCCAGGCGTGCGACGCCTTCCTCGAACTGAACGTCGAGCTCGAGCAACGAACCGTCGGCGATGTAATCCATATATTAATCGCGGTAGCATCACGAGGCATCGCCTGACGGCTCTTTTGGGATCTCGCGCACCTTCGGCACTTGCTTTTCGCGGTCTGCTAGTCTCTTCCTCAGGTTCTCGGCCTGTTTGCGACGCAGCTCCTCGAAGAACCATGCGTTGGTGTTTTCCAGCATGTTGCGATGGGCCTCCAATTGAGCTTACTCTTCAGTCACGTCCACGCTCTACTCGTCCGAAGCTGTTCCGTTCGAGTCTATTGGCACTCTCACATTCTTGCGGTTCGAGATAGTTGTGAATTTTTGAACACTCTCAGGTGATTTCATCTGCGATAAGGCCCTGTTTACTTCTTCGGAAAGTCCGCTGTTATCTAACTGTATGAGCCTGCTTGTCAGCACGTCGTATAGCTACACCATTTGATCCTTGGTAAATTATTCGCGGTAATCCTTGCTCTACTTGCTCTACAGAACGTCTAAACGTTCGAGGGTGACCACTGCGAACTTGTAGAGTCGCTCCTTCATGAGCCCCGAGTTGATGTTTGCGCGGGTGTTCTTCGCCACGGTTTTGATCTCTTTGGAGAGGTCGAACTCGGTCTTCTTGGTGGGTTTTTCGAGCTCGTTGAGAGTGTCCTTGAGCTGGTTCTCCCTGGAACGGAGGTATTCGTTGCGGCGCTTGCTGGCCGATATCTTCTTTTCGGCCTCCGCGATCGAGTAAAGCAGGTTGCCGTAGGTCTCGTCGCGGTTGATAAATTTCTAGACGATTTCTTCGGCCTGCCACACTCCCGTTTTGGTTTTGATTGATTGGTAGGCAGTTTCCACCACTTGGAACTTCTTCAGTTCCCGTTCCATCTTCTGCCGCAGCATCACCTTTACGAACTTGTGCACGGACAGCAGTTTCTTCCAGTTCTTCTCGCTGTTGTCCTTCTCCTGCATGGCCGTCTCCGCGATTTCGTTGATCCTAGAGTCCTTGTTCTGCTGCTTCTGCTTGTATTCGAATTGGCTCTGCAGTCCATCCTCGTACATCGACAGCTTCTGCTGCTTGCGCATCTCCAGCTCTCCCAGGTTCTGAGTTCCTTAAGGCATACCTCTCGCATCTTGTCGAGCATCTTGGCAGCGCGACTGCTTTCGAGCTTGGTCTGCTCGTATCTGCTTTGTATTTCCTGCCTGATGAACTTCTTCTGCGCGAGAAATTGCTAGAGCTCGAGCAGCCGCTTGCTGAGGACCTGCTTGTCGTTCTGCGTAAACCGCCTAATACGATGAGTCGATGCCGCATGTTTTCGTAGCTCTTGCGGTTCCAGAAACTTTCTTCGTAGGATTCGAAGGCCACCTGCTTGTCGGCATCGATCTTGGAGTTGAGCTTCTCGATGTCCATGGTCACCAGTTGCATTTATCGCTGCTTCTCCTTCAGGTGCTCGTTCTCATTGCGCAGAGCCTGCAGCTCCTTCTCGCGTCGGTTGGACAACGTCAGGGCCTCATCGTAGAGCTTGCGAATCTCGTGCAGCGTCATCACGCTCTTGGATTCGACTTTTAAAATCTCCGGCTCGGAGGGTTCCACCGGCGGCAGGTCCATCGCGATGATCTACGTGATGTTGTGGTGTCTACGCTCGCTCACGAAGGTACTTGATGCCACGAGACACCGACCGCATCACCGAAAAGCGGCTGTTGTCGTGGCGGACTGCCGCGGCCGAACTGGCTCTGGTTCGACCCATGGTTATGCGATTGCTGTTGAGATAGCTGCTGGGCCCTGCGAACGACTTCTTCATGTCGGGCTGACTGCCCGTCTCCTCGTCCTTCATCGCAGTGCAGTGACGGTTTATAATCTATAACGATGGCTGACTCGCGTCTCGAACGACACCTTAACAGCCTCCTCGAGAAGGTCATCAGTGAGGTCCGGGGACTGCTGCGCACTAATCAAGATCTGAAGGAACTGGAGCCGCTGCTGAAGGATTACCAGGATGCGCTGGAGCTGGTGGGCATCATCAGCAACGTTATCGATCTGTACTTCCGGAAGGTTCGCGAGCGGCTGGCAGCTCCGCAGGAAGAAGACTACCGCAACTTGTAGCGACTTCTGCAGAAGAACGAGGGTGAGAATAGGCAGCACATACGCGTACGCCGTTGATAATGCAGGCCGAGCAGCAACTGAAACTGTACAGCGACTCGCTCCAGGAGAAGCTGCACGAGAGCGAAGTCGCACGCGAACAACTGCTGACGAGCACCCGCGACATAATCAGCAACCTCAAGCGCGACAACCAGCAGCTCTCCTAAGAGCTCAGCTTCCTCAGGGAGCAGGCGAGCCGCGATCGTGTAACCAGCCGTCAGAGCAACATGTCGGACCGCATTCTGCAGTCCGCAAAGAGCAAGCGCAACAGCTCCCTAAGCGGAAAACTGCGAGAACTGTCGAACCCGTACGAGAAGAAGAAGCGCGACTCAATATCGCAGATACGTAAGTGAAGCTGCATACTTCTAGTTTTCCGAAGTCACGAGTGGCTCTGCAGGTCCTGCTGCTCTGCAGACGTGTACCGGTTTATCATGACGAGATAGTCGCCGGTTTAGGCCTAACATAATCCACGGGCTTACCCTGAACTGCTTTTCGTCTTGGGTCTGCATCATCCGTGCCAGCTTGTTCATCGTGTCTTGCTTGGAAACGTTATGGAAGGCGCCCGACAGCTTGTCCGTGAGGTACTGCAGCACGAACTACCAGTTGTTGGTGGTCTGGCTGTCCCCGCCCACTTTTATTGAAAGCTGAATAACACACGGAGTACATAGTTGCCCACGAGCACACGACACATGCAGAAGAGGATGCGGCAGTGCATTTTGAAGCCGCTTTTGTGAAAGCCGTCGGTGAGGACTTCGAAAATATCGCACATCAGACTCAAATAGTACCTCTGGTAGAAGATGTTGATGATGTGTGGGTTGCGCGTGAGGTTCTCGAGGGTGTCGAAGAGCAGGTCAAGACCGAGGTCGCTAAAGGTGCTGAGTTCGTGCTTGATGCTCCAGACGATGCAGTTCATGATGGTGTGGAACTTGTCCTAGGGCATGTTGTACAGCTGCTGGAAGTTATGCTTGATGATGGCCTTGAGCAGCGAAAAGAAGTTCGTGCGGTGTTCCGGGAAGCTGTTGAAGTCCGTGGTTATCATCGCCAGCGTGCTTTAGAACACCGAACTCAGAAAAGCGCTGACCAGGTCTGGCTTCAGGGCGATGCTCAGTCTCTCGAAGATAGTGGTGAGCAGGCTCAGGAACTCGGCCTACTTAACTTCAGGGATGGCCTTGTTGAAAGTCGGAAGGAAGTTCACCAGAGGCAGCACGAAGGAGTCAATCACCGAAGAAGCCTCGGTTTCGTTGATGTTGATGCACTTCCCGATATAAGTGTTGTACAGTTTTAGGATCTCCTTGCAGATAGCCTTCATACGCTTGATTGTGAGGTAGTTGAGGACTCCCTTGCCCTGTGTCTCCACCGCTCGTTCAGTCTCTCCACAGTAGTATATAAACAGCTTGTTGAGCGTGTCGTTGAACTGCACCAGGAACGACCCATAGGGCAAACCGATGGAAGAAGCCAACCTCTCATTGATGCGCAAAAAGAAGTGAATCTTGGTTTCAACATTTTCGTCTTTGAGTATTGCGGGGTTGGTTTGAGCCGCTGTAAGCACCTGGTTATATTCGTCGTAGTAGTGACCGAGAGTGCCACGGATGTAATTAGTCTTGACCTCCAAACGAGGCTCGCTAGAAATGATGTGGCCGATGGCTTCATAGAAGAGCAGTTTGAAGGAGTCCGAGTTCAGCTCAGAAGTATCTTCGGGAATGCGGCGAATAAGGTCGCAGATGTAGGGTTCGGAGTCGCCCTCCTGGAGCTTGACGAACTGCTCGCTTGTGTTCTGCGCGATTTTGAGAAAGGTGTTGCAGGCCATGTCCATGACTCCCGGGAACCTCTCCCTCATAAACTCAAACAGCTTCTTCACGACAGTCTTGAGGAAGTTCCAGTTGCTTTTGAGGAAACCGGGATACTGGCCGACCACGTACATGATGCAGCTCGCAACCACAGCCTTGTTCTCCTTTCCTTTTTTGGCCTCACACAGATGCAACAGCGTCTACATTACAACGGAAGTACCCTAATGACTGAAATCAAGAATGGCTTTTACTCCTGCTCGGGTATGTTGCCATACATGCTTCCCACCGCCCAGGACAAGCTATTGAGAATGTCGAAGCTGAACTCGTTTGTGTTTTGCTTTTCAATCTTCGACACGATGAAAGACCTGGTAGTGGACCAGCTCATCTCAGCAACGATGATCAGCAGTTCCCTCATCAGCTCGTACATGGCATAGTTCTCAGTGTTGGCGAGTTCTTCGCGCATTGGCTGACCATTATCGTCAATGACGATCAGAACTTCTTGAGGCTTAGCCATGCGCAGAATGATGATCTTCTTGACCTCTTCGAAGATCTCGGGGTAGTTGTCTCCAATGTTCTCCCGGCTATACAGTAAGGGTTTGTTGACGCTGCCTTGCTCTTTAACCTTCTTAGCGAAGAAGTGGAAGAACTCCACAATCATACGATACGTCTGATCAAAGGGCATCTGCATGAGTCGCACCAGCCAGTTCAGGGCATTGCGCACCTCTTGTCCGACCATCTGAGTTGCCGAACCCTTCAGGACTAGCCATTCATATTGCTCTTGGAGGATGCTGCACAGGAAGCGTGCAATGTTTTGGCAGCTGATTTCGAACTGGAAGACGTTGGGAATTTTATTTTGTTTGTTGGCGATAAGCCTGTCGATAGTTTCATTGAGCATTGGAATGCTTTGGAAGCGGACAAGGCAGTCCTTCAGCAGAAGGAAGATCTTTTGACGGATTTATTCCACTCTCTCCTCCGTATCAGCGATTTTGAGAGACACTATTTCAATGAGGCAACGGAGAGCAGGCTCACGGTGAGCCTCACTGGAGACAAACTGTACAATACGTTGGATGATATCGCTGAAGAAGATGTAAAAGATGGGGATCCAGCCGAGGAAGCTGTAGAGGGTTTCGAGACAGCTCTTGCTGAGGGCAGGACTGACCTTATCGGCGTTGCGGAGGATTTCATCGCAGAGCTCGAAGACCTTCGTGAACTCCTAGTTCATGTGCTGCTTCAACTCAGCGATCTGCTGCATAGTCAGTTGGTTCTTACTAAATTCGAAAATCTCCTCACTTAGCATCTTCAGAATGCTGAGGTTGTTCTGGCACAGGTTCAGGTCCGTCTTGCTAGCTGCGCAGATATCCGGAATAAAAGACTTCCACGTTGTGTTCCATTCATACTTCACGATCTGCACCAAAATCGAGTTCGCCTTCGACAGCAGGCTCTCCATGTTCTTGTCCAGGTTACTTGCTCCCCCCAGCTTCAGCACCAGACTCACGATGTACGCCTTTATGCCCTCGCGCTCCTCGAACGGCAGTGCCAACCAGCGTTGCTGCGTAACTCCCCAAGTACCTTAATCGAGTTTTCCATGAGCACCAGCGTCAGGAACTTCGTGTGATTGTTTGTCGAGTTCACTAGGATCTGATCGCTCTGCAACCAAAAATTGGGATCGTCGCTGAGAGTCTTCCAGATCTGGCTAGCGCTGTTGATTTGGCTGGGATCGGAGCTGGAGAGCGCCTGTGTAACCTGGTCCAACAGGCGGATCTTTTCTCCTTCAAACGGAATTGAGCGGTTCAACAGCATCTCCAGTGTGTTGTTCATATTCTCAAATAAATTGAATTATAGACTGGCGGGACTACTGTGTAGTCCAACTTATATGCTCCTTGCTAATCCTCCGAAACGAGAGCAGATATTACGATAATGCCCTTGCTGATTTGTTTAAGCACTCAATCAACCTCTATTCGCAACCAAACTGAACACCGCGATTATTAGCGTTCTGCCCGATAGATTACGACGTATTGCCAGAGGCTTGATACAACTCAACCTCTCAGTTATTTTTGGGCATGGATATTGCACGCCCTCTAATTTCCCCGACGACTGTGAGCCAATTCAGTTGGGGGATTAAACCCACTTGGGGAATATTGAATTAAATATAAATATTTATATCACCACCAATCATGACCCTCGTCATCGAAAACGTCGACAACTTTAAGCACATTCTGCGTATCCTCAACACCAACATTGAGGGCGTCCGTACCGTGCCCTACGCCATCGAGGCCATCGAGGGTGTCGGAAGGCGCTTCGGATTCCTCATCTGCAAGATTCTCAGGATCAACCCCCGCATGCGCGCAGGTACCGCACCGCTTATGCAGGTGAACTCACTGAACAGCAGGCCGAGGAAATCGCCAACGTCATTGCTGATCCTGAAGGACGCGGCATTCCCCGCTGGTTCCTGAACAGACAGCGCGACTACAAGGAAGGCAAGAACCTCCAGGTGGCTTCGAACATTCTGCAAACCAAGCTGCGTGAGGACATCCAGCGCATGAGCAAGATGAAGCTCCATCGCGGTATCAGGCACGCCCTCGGCCTCAAGGTCAGGGGTCAGCACACCAAGACTACCGGTCGCAAGGGAGCCACCGTCGGTGTCGAGAAGAAGAAGAAGTGATCGACCATATTTAACACAACCTTCATCATTTAGTCAGCTCAGCAAGCCAATCGAAGGCCTCAATGAGAGTTGCAGTATCGTTGAGAGTAGCAGGGACTAATTTCCATGGTTTTTCGAACTTGTCCAAGTTTAGCACCTACTTAATATGAGGCAGAGGAACGGCAGAGGGAAGATCTTGCTTTGTAGCAATTACTAAGAGTATGCAGTCCGAAAACAGCTCTTTGTGAAGTAGATTCCAGAGGTCTTATTGACAGTCTTATTCGAGCACTTGCTTCTGTGCGGAATCCACAACATAGATCAGATATCTGCAGCGACCAGCATGAGTTTGGAAAAGTCGTTAGTACCTTTCATTGTATCCAACATCCCACACATAAAACTTGTTGCGATGCAAGTAAAACTGCACAAGTTAGATGTTCCAACCGATGCCACGCTAGGGCAATGCCGTGTGATTCATCTTGTGCAGAACTGTTGATTTTCCACTTTGGGGTTTTCCGTACAGCATCGCATGAATTTCTTGCTTCACGACCAGCTTATCGTAGAACCAGTCGAGCATTCAAATAATATTTAGCAGCAAGCAGCTCGGTATTGATTGTCTTAAGTAAGATCATCATTATAGCTCAGTGCATGCACTCTAAAAACTGCGAGGATTCGCGACCCTCTTCCTCCTTGAACACTGTTATCTTGTGCGTGTCTATGTGCGAGTAGTGTTTCTGTACCAGCCTGTCGATGAATTCTTTTTATTGCTCCTCGGTCACTTGAGAGTCGTGTTCGCGCCAGACAAATACCTCCAACTCCTCTTGGTTGTCCCTCATTATCACGCTCAGATCGCTCAAGTCGTCGGACTCGAACACTCCTAACGCTCGACTCAGATCTGGGTACACGAACAACTTGCACTTCACCTTCAGCTATTCGTCTGCGTCATTGTTGAACAGTTTGCGGTTCGCACCAGGCTTCAAGGACTGGTTGCCTTCGACGATCGGAACGAATAAATTGTCGTAGTCTGGATGTTCGAAGAGCTCTGGAATGCGATCCAAGCCCCATAACTATTTAAAGAAGTCAAGGCCTTCTGAACCCTGGCTAACTACACGGACCACTTTGGGTGCTTTTTCGAACTTCTGAAGCTTCTTGATGTAATCTTGAGCATACTTCCAATAGCAGTCCAAACGAAGATCTTCGCAGCGGCTTCCCACCCAGAGCAGGATTTCGTCGGGAAGATGAATGATATACATGCCTCTACAGTCCAGTCCGATGTTTTTGCGCTTATCGTAGAGAGGATGTTTGAGCAGCCGTGCGGTTATCATCTGCGGAGTTTCTTTGCAGTGCGACGACACCAAGTATATTCTTGGCTGTGGTAATGAGTCAAAGCTTTCGTAGAGGCGCTTATGGAACTGGATGAGCTCAACCATAAAGCCGTTGTTGGGGCTGGCCACACCTCGCTTTTGCTTTACGAAGGCTTCGGCCTTCTTGTAGTCGTACTCGTAAACGAACATTACATAAGCAATAGCCATGGTGACTGACCGCGAAATGCCTTGAATGCAATGCACCAGCACCTTCTTTTTGTTTTTTAGAGCCGACTCGATGAACTCAATAACCCGATAGAAGAGGCACTCTATGCTTTCTGTTTGGGAGTCCTTCAAAAAGAAAGCCAGATAGTTGACTCCCATGTCTTCAAACCAATTTTCGCAATAATCAGCTGCGCAATTCACAACGTGGGTAATGCCGTGTTTCTTAAGCATCTCATAGTCCTTAGCCACTTTCTCGCCGGATACGTAGAGTCCCTCTAAGATCTCAGTGCACTCGCTTTCGAAGTACTCCATCTTCAGTTAGTGACGGGCTGTGGCTCGAATGTCAAAGTTAATCTTGCCATTGTTTGCTTCCTCCTCGATTTCCTCGTATTTTGTCTGTTCGAACGGCTTCAACGAAAGATTGAGCAGCGGAGTTTTGAGTTTCATTGGGGGTGTTGGATTTGAGGCCGGAATTGGCTCGGGTGCGACCGCGTTAAGTGCAGGAATCTGTGGTTTTTATTACTTGGGCCTCTTAAGCGCCGGAATAGCAAGACTGGGCACTCCCTGACTGGAGGCGACATGACTCGGGCCACCTTGGCTCGCAACTGGTGCCTTCACGTGTTTGAGTGGTTTCGGTGGCAATGCTAGCAAGTTTTTAATTGCAGGCTGCGACTTTTTGCTGCTCACAAGACTCAAAACATCGACAGCCTCGAGCAAGTCCTAAAACGTCCGCAGAGATTCGTCATCGCGGCCAACTTGAATGAGCGATCCTTTTTGCAGCTTCTTGTTTCGAATAACTCCTCCTCCGAACATTATTGGTAGTAGTTGCTCGCAGCTATTCAGCAGGCGCTCAAACTCGAAAGACTTAGCGAAGCACTGATGCTGAACGTGAGCTGGTGACTGACGCCCGTTGAGAACATACAAATGGTAGGACATGCTCGATGCTTCATTGTACCTCGTAGATTCCGCTACACTTGTGCGCAGTCCTCGCGGCGTCATGGCGTTTGTCAGGCTTTCCAGCAGCCTGTAGAAGGGCTCTGGAATGGCATCGGTGGAGGATGAATTGGTTGTGCGCACCAACAGCATGAGATAACAGTCGGTTTGGAGGACGGTAGTGGCCGCGCCGACAGCACTGAGCTGGACGGGCACTACGTTAACTGCTTTGCTCTTGCTGTCCTCTTCGAAGAACTTCCAGACCTACGTAAGTGGGTGAGTACTTTGACGTGGTGCGTGACTTCGCTGGGGAGGTGGCTCTCGAACTTGGTTTGAGAGAGGACGCGCGGGCTGAGTTCAAGCACGTCCTCGAGGTTGGAGACATGCTTGTCGATGGTTAGGAATCCACCCATTCAAATATAAATATCACTGATTGTCATAGAAAGAAAACGAACGCTAACAGCATAAGTAGCACTGCGGCCTGCATTTTACCGCTGCTGAGCTGCATCCGCTTGGTGACTTCGAAGGTGAAGTCGAGGTTGCAGGACGGCGTTATGTAAAAGATAGACCGCTGGTTTAGATCCTGCACCGGACGGCTGTTGGGCTCATCGTCGTTGAGCTGCAGCTTGATTGCCTGCAATTGGCTGGGCCTTATTGGGAACACCTTCTGCACCACGAACCAGTTCACAATCTCGCTACACGACGGCGTTGTCAGCGACCCTCGGTAATGGAAGACGTTTTCGTCTTGCAGGTAACGGCCCACGGTGGTGTTGAAGTTGACAACGAACGAGCCCGCAGTGAAGTCCATCTGGTCGAAGATGGTTGGCTAGGTAGAATTTTCGTCCACTTGCGTGAACAGCAGTCCTACTACTGCCAGTTTCATATCGTCGCTGAACAGGTCCGAGTTGATGCTGTGCACGACGTGCAACTCCAGATCCATGCGGGCTCCGTTTATGGTGTGCTCCGAAGGTGTATGCAGATGGTACTGCAGCGAGATGTACTGCAGTAACTTACCTGTCGAATCCACTATCGTGAGTATTGACGACGGGTATTCGCTCTTGAGGCTGCTGTGGTGACCGAGACCAGGCCGGACCGTTGTAGTGCCGTTCCACATGTTGATCCGGAAGCGACTGCGACCGCACACGAGTGCTCCCGAACTTACCAGGTTGACGGGTGATTGCGAGTGGCCAATGTTACAGTCTCCGCCCCACTCGGCAAAGTTGGTGTAGTCGGCACTATTACTTGTGGCGAGCGTTGCGACTGAGCAGAGTACAATCAGAACCGTCCACATTTCTGCAATGGAAAATATGTAATCGAAGAAGCAATGGACCGACTCCATTCGAACAAGAATTATCAGATTTCCGACTGCTTCTCTGGGAAGAGCTTGGGCAGCAGCAACTTGTTGCTCTCCGAGGAGTGCTCCCGAGCCGGCTCCAACTGCCGGGCAGAGTTATTTAATCTACTGCGCATATTGCTGATTTCTTGCTGCGCATACGTATACCCTCCCATCAGCCGTCTCGTTAGCCGGTCTGCCAGGCTCAGATTTTATGCCCGGATTCGCTCCAATCTTCTTTTCCGGAGGGTGGCCTTGTACCGTTGCATCAACTCGCTTTAGTGGTTGGGCCATTTATCCACCAGCTTCCTCGAACTGATTTCCACGAGGCGGCCGTACATGCGCTGGTTCTCCGCTGCGATGCTTCTCTCGCGTCTGTCGACGGCTGGATCGCGGAGGTCCTGCGCGCTTGACTCCACTGGCTGAGGGTGACGCTTCATTATTTCACTCATCCGATTGATGTGCATTTCGTACTATCTCTTGCGCTGCTCTCGAAACTGCGGCCCGACGAATTATGCACGCACTTGCATTAATAAAGTTAATCCATATGTCATGGAGAGGCTGCCAGACTGCAGACCCGGTCAGTGTTGTTTAGGACGTCCACAAGGGGGCCTGTCCCAGCTACAGTCACTAGACTTTCAAACTCGCCGATGGCAAAGACGCAAGCCGGGCTGATATCCCATTTTCTATGCGAAAGGTTCTTGTCGGAGAGGCAGAACAAGTACGGGAGGTTGCCTCCGACGAGTATGCCTTTCGAGGTTGAGAGCATTGCCGAACAGTGGAAACCCAAATCGATGATGCCTACGCACTTGCCGATTCCGTAACTCCATTTAGACAAGTAGTTTTCGTGACAGAGGTACAGATAGTTGTCAACCACTGTCATACTCACCACTGGGGAAAGCTTACCTTCCGTTGCCTCGCTTCCATTTGCAAGATTGTAATTGCGAACTCTCTTTCCCAGCCTCAAGTCCACTTCGAACAGCTACCCGCTGGCTGTTCCCGCCGCCAACAAGTGATCGCTGGTTTGAGTCAGGGTAGTAACCATGGATTTCCCATTGGAACTGTAGAAGCCTTGGTGATTGGTACCTGGTATCCTCGCGGTGAGTTGCTTTTGCTCCAGGTCGTAAACACCAATTGTTCCACTCGAGAAACCGAGCGCAAGAATGTCTTCCCTCTGCATGAACGTACTATACAGATGCCGCTCGTGTGGATGCTCTTGGATTATGCTGCTGGGCACCTTATACAAAAATTTGTCGAAGGGCGCCACTGGTTGTCGCGCTCTATTCAGAGCAAAGTTCAACAGGGAAGGAGAGTCTGCCACCAAAAGGCTCTAGTAAGTGCACCTGAGTAGATCTGATCGCCTACATGAGCAGTGTCGAGTCGCCAACAGTCTCCGACTTGAAGACTGTATTTTCGAGATGGACTTTTGTGAGTGCCGGGTAGGTAGAAGTGCCGTGTACGAGCTGGCTGGCATACTCGCGAGTCACCACACGTCGGATGTCCCAGACATGCGCGTTGCTAGCGTTATCAAAGCCGATGAAGTAGTCGTTGCCCTGCAGCACTACAGTCGATAGGAACACCATTCCACCGATTACAATATAGATCTGCATGGAACGGCAGTCACAACAAGTCTAACAATTCTGTGGTTTCAACCGACTTCTTGCCTGGTTTGGGACCGTTCGCTTGTGGTGCAGTCGTGGCTGGAGTTGGCTGTTTGACCGGAGCTGCAGGTGCTTTTGGAAGGTTGGCGGGTTAGGGCTACATCAGAAGATGCGTACAATTTTCTTTTTGGACTCGGGTCCTTTAAACTTTGGGGCGGGGTTGATGACTTGCTGGAAGAGTGAATTGGCAAGTTTGAGCTTCTCCTTATCGACTTGTGGCTATTTGGGCTTGGTGGGAGTGTAAGTGGGTTGAGTAGGTGGTTTGTCTTCGCTAGAGCCGTGAGCAATGTCCTTGTTGCTGAAGCCGCCCTTCATATTCGAAATGGTTGTGAGCGTCGACTTTGTCTTAACGTCTTCGCGTTTGATCTCTTCGGTGTAGCCGTCTTTGTTCCATTTCTACGGCACGTTCAGTTTAAGCTCGCTGCATTAATATTGAGATTACGTGTCTTCGGAGGATTTCGGGTTGGTCGAAATGACCTTTCCCTCCCTGTTCATGACGTAGGGAGTGAATTTCAACTCCAAGATGTCTGATACTTTATTGACCGCCATGTTGGATTGGTACTCTTTAGCTCCTTTCTTCCTAGCCTCGTCTACGAATCCCTTCAAGAAGGGCATGGCCGGATCAAATACTAAGGTGTCACTGATTCGCAGCGCCGCGTTATACTTAGCGAGCTTCCGATATTCCATCGCACGTTCCCACACATCGGTGTCGTTGCTAGCAGAGTATTCTTCGAGCACAGCCTTGACTTCCTTGTGAAGCTGGAATGCCTTGCTCGAAGACAGCTTGGCGAGAGCGTTGAGTACCCACACTTTAGTGGACTTGTCTTAGTACTCGATGGTCAGCGACTTGATGAGGACCTCTGCGATTTCCTGGAGCTGTTCTGAGTTGTTGGCATAGACGCTAGAACCAATCTCGCCGAAGATCCAGCTGACCATCTTGATTATGAGGTCGGTGGGCTGCACCCTTTCTAGCAGACTCATGTTGCTGTCGATGATGAGCGTGCCGAAGTCCTGGTTTTCCTGATAGTTGTCGGCCACGAGCTTAAGGTAGTTGTTGAGCACTCCGAGGGTGATGTACTCGCTGCCGAACTCGAAGAGGATGTGCATGGTGTCGATGTACCACTGATGGTTGGGAGCGAACCTTTCGGCGAGCTCGCTGATGCGGTTGACGAGGTTCTGTCGGAAGAACGGGTCGGTGGAGGCGTGCAGAGTGGCCAGCATACGCTTGCAGATCACTTCAATGTTGCTACCGTTGGTGATTCGGTACAGCAGGTCCAACGTCAGCTTCTTGTGCGTCTCGTCTTTGGATTCCAAGCAGTCCACGATCGTCAGCTGGTGCTCCTCTAGGATCTTCGGGTAGCTCTTGAAGATCTCGCCCATGGCTCGGATGCCCAGGTACTTAAGGTTGGCACTCGTACTCTCCAGGAACTTGCTGATGCACGCGGCGGCTTCAGTAAGCAGGCCCTGCTGCGGGTAGATCTTCGCAGCGGTGAGCACGCACTGGAAGACGAGTGCGAAACCGATGTTGTTAGTTGCGTCTTCTGCTCTCCTCAACGCTTGACTCAATATCTCGTAGATGTGTTAGCTGGCCTTCTGATCGTTTTGTCCGAGGCAGCCGAGGATCTGCATGATCTTGACCTGCATCCAGGGCGAGGGCGACCGGTGATAGTCGAACTCCTTTGGCAGTTTGTGCTCGATGATCTGCTTGAGGATAATCACAAACGACGGTGTCAGTTCCTTGTACTTCTCCGGAGAGGTCCTCACCTGCGTGTGGTAGAGGTTGAGTGCTGCTGCCATGACGCTTGGCTCTCGGTCGCAAAGCCCCTTCTTCATTTTTTCGCCGTAATCCGAGAGGTAATTGGGAGACACCCGCTGGATCTTCTGAATGACCAGCAGCGTCTTCTTCCTTACGAGATCGGTCTGGTGACTGAGCAGCTTGAGGACTGCGTCTGCGACACTGCCGACTATCGACGTGTTCATGAGTTTGGTGAGGGCGGTGAGCCCTATCACGATTTCGTGGATGTTGGTGCTGGCGAGGTCCTTCTGGATGGTGGAAATGAGCATGATCAGCAGTTCGCTTTCCTGGTTGAAGAAGAGCGAACAGAGGAGATACCCCATGCGCTTGAGCACGAGGTTCTTGCTCTGCGTGAGGTTGACGGCGTGGATGTAGGCAAACTCGGCACTATGGCCAAGCATCTCGATGTAGAGGGCGCGGATCAGCAGTTCCTTCATGCGTTTGGGCACGATGTTGGGCTTCGCGAGTTCGGGTTTGAGCAGCATAAGCTCGTTCTGGATGATGCGGTCTTCCTGTTCCTTGGACTTGGTCTACCCGATGGACTTGATCACGTCGTAGAGGTCTTTCGAAAGGTGAGCTCCGCTGGACATTCTGTACTGCGTATTATTACACGCTACGAAGTATCACGGCTGCTCCGACGATGACGCCTCCAGGTCGAACTCTCCCTCCTCGTCCAGCAGCACGCAGTTGCGCCAACTCACGTCGTGGAACTGCGTCCCCGGGGCGATCTCCAACTACCGCAGGTGCTCGAACACCTGCTTCCTTAAGCTTTCGATGTCTTCGTTGGTGTTGAGGTCCGGCACTGACATCGGCTCGATGTGTAGCTTTTTGTCGTGATTGTACCGTTTGTAGTAGGGGTCGGACTTCGGAATTGGCTACTCCAGCTGTTCTCCGAGTGCCACCCCCGTCTAATAAGCCCAGCATCTTGCGACGTTCTCAACGGTATAGCCGCCTCCGCCCATCATCACAACGGGCACGCCGAACTTCAGCATGTAATCTACGCAGGCTCCATGGCACTTTATGCTCAAATTGAAATTGCCCAGCTTGTCGTGACAGAGGGAGTCTGCGCCCAGCTGCAGCACGACTGCATCTGGTCGATAGCGCTCCATGACGCCTCCCATCACTGTCTTGAACAATTAGAAGTAGCGGTTGTCGCTGATTCCCTTCTTCAGAGGAATGTTGAGAGAATAGTGTTTGCCCTCGCCCTGCCCCACCGAACTGATGTTCCCAGTGCCCGGAAAGAAATCGTCGCCGTACTGATGGAAGCTCACAGTCATCACTCGGTTGGTGAGATAGAAGGCTTCTTCGACGCCGTCCCCGTGGTGCACGTCAATGTCGAGATATAGGACTCTAGGGTATACCTCAAGCAGTTCAAGAATACACAGAACGATATCGTTGACGTAACAAAAACCACTCGCTTCACACTTTTTGGCGTGATGCAGCCCTCCTCCCCAGTTAATGGCTACATCCGCCTCGCCATAGATGATGGTGCGGGCACAATCGATTGATCCGCCTGCGGACAGCTGACAGAAGTCGTAGAGGCCGTTGAAGGCGGGACAGTCGAAGGAATCGCCTACCTTGTACATCTGCTTGAGCTTGAGCTCGTTGATGTTGGTTCGGCGCTCTTCCTGGGAGCGCAGCCCCATAATAGAAGTGATTCCGAGGAGGTCGTAGTTGCTGACGATGCTGCTGCTGACGTAGTTGCTAAGGTAGTCGACGTACGGGCGAATGTGGAACTTTGCGAGTTCGAGGGCGGTGGCCTTGCGGGTCATGTACACGTCGAGCTTGGGGTAGAGCCCGTACTGGACGACAAGGTTGTGGGCCATCGCTATTCGCTCGGGCTTCATGGGGTGGTCAGAGGGATAGCTGTAGCGACTGATTTCGCTGTTGTAGAAGTAGGCCACGCGCCGCCGATTCTGCTCAACTTGCATACCGCTTATAATGAAGGAGGAAATTGAGGAGCTCTGGTTCAAGCCCTACGACGAAGACAGTTTCCTCAAGAACTTCTGCGACGTCGACTACGAGAAGTACCTGCTTATCGTGGTCACCGACCCCAACTTCTCTTACTTCAACCAGCACGCACTCGAACGCAAGCGTTATTGGGACTCCGGCTCAGTCGTCTTCTTCGATATCCTCGAAATGCTCAGCAACTACTTCGATCTCGACACCCTCGACGACAGACTCGTCTACGTCGAGGATCCCATTGCTCGCAAAATGTCGGTCAAGTTCAAATTTTGGGTGGACACCGAGCGACTCTACTGCCTGCTGTTCTTAGCTCTCGACGACATGATGTTCAACGAGGAGAGACTGCTTTCGAGCATGATCCGTTTCAAACGGGGACTGCTGGCTCTCTTCGAAGTCTACAAGCCTGTGATGTTTGAGCAGGTGCAATTCGGCAAGTTCATGTTCAATCTCAAGCAGCACGTGCTGAACCTCCAAAAGACCTTTAATCAACGCAAAGAGAATTTGGTGGCACTCACCAAGGAAATCGTGACCATCATCAACCGAATCATGAAAGGCGAAAGGGTCGCCGAGCGAGAAATCTAAAACGAGCTGTTCCGACGCCTGTCGAAGGAAATAATGCACTTCAACACTGAAAAGATCAAAGCCATTGAAGTGCGGCTCTACAATATGACGGTGGTACCGCAGTAGATCAACATCGAGGAGGAAAGAGCGAGTTGGAACTCCAACGCTCTGCAGCAGCTCATACAAAAGGGGAAGTGGGTATATAACCCAGACCGGCTGGAAGAGCTCGATCGGCAGAGGCAGGAAGTAGAAGATCGTCATTCCCGGCGTAAGAACTTTCTGGATATGGCACTTGTACGCGATCCAGACTCAAAATCGAAGTCGATTGACAAGCGGGACAAGATGTCGACGCGCACTCGTTTCAATCTGCATCGAGTACTCCAGCGCAGCGGCAACTACCCCTACAACTTTCGCAACATCCTCTACAACGACTTTCACGACGATCTTGTCCGGCTCAAGGAAGAGAATCAGAAAGAGGATGAAGGGGACAGCGACATGGAAAACGATTTGCTATCTACTTACTACGAGGATGAGTTCATGAACAGACTCAGAAAGGTAGATCGGAACTACGCTAAGGTCTCCAAAGCAGACATCATCGATACGCTCACAGAAGATAGGCACCTCAAACAGGGAGCACAGAAGACCGCAGTCACGGACATAAGGTGGGTGGATCTCGAAGATCTCAAAAGTGTCAACTCCAGACACTCTGGGCTCGACGATAGCTCCAATCAGAAGAGCATGTTCGTCAACGATTCTGACGGAGACAATATCAGCGACAATAATGACAGCTAAGATGAACTCGTTCAGAAGTCTACTCTGAAGAACTACATGGCGGATATGCGGAAGGATGCTCTGGAGCAGGCCCGGCGACGCACTCAGTCTCGCAGGCACTTCAACGTGTACCAGTCGAAGCACTCGCGGGACGCAAAGGGATGGGGACTCATCCGGTGCCTGTACAATGAGCTGAAGGTGAAGCGAAAGATGAGCAGCTTCCTGAAGGAAGGCAACAGGTTCTTTTATTACATCAATCGCATGGATGTGCAAGAGAAGCGCAAGTAGGCACTCTGACGATGCATTACTTGCTTCAGTTGGGACGATGCCTGTCGCGGGAGAGCAGCCTGTCTTTGAACTGCTGGGTGTGGCCAAGCAGCTGCGAATACTCGACGCCGTGCTGCCGAATGCAGTTGATCAGCTTGTTGATTTCGGAGAGTTTGCTGTCGAGATTACAGCGGTGCTGCTTCTGCTACCGCTCCTTGGACTTCTCCCGGATGAACTTGTATGTCATCAGAAAGCAGTTCTTGTTTGGTTAGCGCCGGTGCTTCTCCTCGGAGAACGAGGGATGGCCAAAGTCGAGATGATCGATTGTGGTAAGAGGTACTTGCTGCATCTTGGCCTTTGTCGAGAGATTCATATGGGTGCGGGTCTGTCTGATGTCCACTGTCGGTCTTTAGGAACTCCGTTCTACAACCGACAGCTTCTTCTTTCGCACGTTTTCGCGCAGCTTCAGCAGCTTTTGCAGGTTGGATCGAAACCGCAAATCCTGCTCGTTGGTGTTGACTGCTCGCTCAAAGTCCGAGTTCAGTGTAATGGTATTCCTCGTTAGAAGATGACTGCTCTCTGGGACGATTCTGTGCTTCATGTTTGATCTTCGCCCATCGGCTACGTCGTTTTGAGTCAGCATCAACACGTCCGTTGCTCTTTTCTCTCGAATCTTAGGCGGAACCACGTATGGCTCGAGCTCAGAGTCTTCCGGGCACACTTATTTGGAAGTGTGTTGGTCAAAACAAAAAGTAGGCTCATCTCTCAGAGACATTTTGCTGCGCTTCTTCTAGGTTCTGCTATGGGCGGCAGTCTTTACGGTCGCCAAAAAGCGATTTACTGCGACTGGCCGGTCAGCTTTGCAAAATGTACTCGAGGCGTCTGCTGAAGTTTGTTCGCTGCGAACTTTTGCTGTCCTTGACCAAGGTTCAAGCTCTTCGGCAAATGGCGACTTGCGAGCCCTGCGCGTTTTTTGTCGGAGCACCTCCACAAGAGGCTCTTCCTCCTCCGACTCCAGCATTATATTTATGATGCCCAGAGGTTATCTGAAGTGTGCCCAATATATGCATTTTATTTATGGACAGTGAAAAGCCTCTAGCGTCTGCGCGCACTGTGCATTCTATAACAACCCTGTCAACTCCCAGGAAAGGTACGTTATTCACTCGAAATTGCCTTGGAACCTACACACCCCAAACCTAACACTCCCCCAGTAAGGAAAGCAGTAGAAGCAGCAGGAGAAAGTTTAGGAAGTAATCTACCACCAATTTTCAGAACTTCTTTGTGAAGACGAGCAGCGCTGTGCGCGAATAACAGCAAACCCATGGTAATTTGTAGAGTAGTGGGGCGACCGAGCAGACCCTGAGCAGAGTAGAAAGCCCTCCGAAAGGCACCTATAAAAGGTCGACCACGCCTTACCGCACCTCCTCAGAATTGAGGGAACTGCAGAAGACACGGGTGAATAATTCTGGAAGCACAACGAATGTCACCCTCAACAGGAACATCCAGTAAGTGCTGGACAAGGACGTGCTGATTGCCTAGCTGGAAAGCCAGCTGTCATCTCTTCAGACGCAGCTCAGGAATGTTTGGCGCGACAACCAGCAGCTGCACAAGATGAACGCCAACCTGTAAAGCAGCAACCGAGAACTTGAAGAGTGTAATCGGCAATTGAACTCCGAACTCGATAACCGTCAGCCTAAAACGGAGACTGATACTATGGATCAGCCACCCAACCGGTCGAAGATGCTACTGAAGCTTAAGAAAAACATCTACGACAGTCGGCGGGCTGAACTCTAGTAAGATAAGAATTAGCTGTTCAGGTAATTTCGAGACCTTAGAGAAGCAAATCGGCAGCTCAAATAGTACATCAGTGAAATCGAACGCGAGTTGGACTTTAAACGCACTATCATCAGGAATTACGAGTGTGCAGCCAGCTTGCCCAGTGCCAAGGAGGCGTTTCTCAGCCAATAAATCGTGGCTCTCAAGGAACAGCTGAACGCCCTCAATAACCATTTCGACAGTCGGCTGCAGCACGAGACGCACGACCTCCGAGAAAAGAACATCCTGATGAAGAAGCAGATGGAAAAGATGGCTGTCAGGTTGCACTGCGCATAACGACTGCACGAACAGCAGAAGCAGGCGCATACAAACCTTACGCGTATCGAACTGGCCAACACCCGAAACCGACTGAACCGGTTTATCCGCGACTACCAACACTTTCAGAAGGAGTACGTCGAGGCCATCCGGGAAAACGCCGCGCTGAAGCTCAAAGAGAGTTTATCCAGTAACCGACTGGACTCATAAACGTCGCTTACATACAGTCTGGACTGACGGAAGGCCCAGACCTGACAATTTTTCGCAGTGATCACACCTTGCAATCGGTTAAATTTGAATTGCGATGTAGTACCATCAAACCACGTCAAATGTAGTCGTTGAGCGTCATCGAAGAAGTCTCGTGCATGGACTCGAGCAGCAGCGTATCCTCCCGGCGGTGCGCCTACGAACCGCTGATTTCTAGGTAGTTCAGATCGCTGTAGTCCAATAGGTTGCTTTGGTCTCGCCGCGCGCTAACTTCCTGCTGAGGCAGCGTGCTCTTAAGAGCCTCAATCTTGCGTTACAGCTTAAAGTTCTTTTAAGCCTCGATCCACACGAGGTTCTTGAGGTTGTTTAGGGTCTAGGTGAGGGTCGCCTAGCGGCTGGACAGCTCCTTCTGGAATCTCTCCTTTCTGCGCTGCTGTTATTTGCGATAAAATTCCAGCATCTCGTCCTTGGCAGCTAGGGCTGCTCGTAGGTCGGCTTCGCTGCGTTCCACGTTAACTCTGGTTTTGGCTGTCACCAACACTTTGTTTTCGGGGTTCAACTCTTCCAATCCAAAGCAGCTGGTCGTGGTGTCGTTGTGCTTTTCGGTAGACACTCCCTTGCGGCTGAATGTTGAGCGGTGCGGACTCGATCCGTGGAATACAAGCAGGCGCTTAGAACTGCCAGAACTGGACAGCATTTTATTAACAAAACAAATATAAATACGGTGTTTCCAGTTGCCTGCGTCGTGCGTTAGTTACACTGATACTGCCTCTTGGTTTCGTCAGGAGATACATTCAGCAATCAGGGTTTACGGTGGGCAAATGATTATTAAATCAGTTGTTTTCTTCATTTGAAGAAGAGCGTCTCATCAGTAACTTATCGTATCGCCAAAACTCGCGATACTACATCAATATGATGTAATATAATGAAACTCTTTGAGAACAACTGAAATCTGCTATTCCATTGAGCCCATCGGCAGGGAAGGTTTGGGACGATGTTAAATCTTATCCAAAAATATTTGTGGCGTTAAACAAGCTTTTTCGTCTTCTCAGAATATAGTCGAACCGTCCTCCAATCGAGTGGAGGTTCCATCCCGATGAAATAT
Organism: Actinomycetota bacterium; assembly: GCA_018268695.1. Next base: position 6,415 of record JAFDWD010000004.1, on the reverse strand, counting down.
AGATGCTCCTGAGCTTGTTGGATATCTTTTTGTGTCAGCCAACGAAAAGCTGTACAAATGGCGTCGCATTAAGGGTTCATTCGTGATTTATTGCTACACTGCTGGAAAGCCACAAACCCATTCAACTTTATTAAATCAACTTTTCGATGTCGACAGCCAAGCACGACGTCCATGACGCCACCTACTACTTCAAGTGCATGATCGGTGGTATGCTCGCTTGCGGACTCACCCATGCCGCTATCGTGCCCCTCGACGTCGTCAAGTGTATGCGACAGGTCGATCCCAACTTCAGCAAGAGCCTCGGCGAAGGCCTCTCCAAGATCAAAGCGCAGGGAAAGCTCACCCTCGGTATTGCTCCCACTTTGATTGGTTACTCCCTTCAGGGTCTCGGGAAGTTCGGCTTTTACGAAATCTTCAAGGATGTCTACAAGGGAATCGTTGGCGCTGAGAACGCCGACAAGTATAAGAAAATCGGTTGGTCGATTGCCTCTGGTTCGGCTGAAATCATTGCCGACGTCCTTCTCTGCCCGTGGGAAGCCACCAAGCTCAAGATCCAACTGTCTAGGCCTGGCTCCGAATATCCAAGCCAACTCGGAGCAGCACTTGCGAAGCTTAAGGCTGAAGAAGGTACTTGGTGGTGAAATGTAGGTCTCAATGGAGCGTACAAGGGTCTGGCTCCTCTCTGGGCTCGTCAGGTTCCCTACACCATCGTGAAGTTCGTGGCCTTCGAATGGTTCGTGCAGATGTTCTATGACAACATCTTTACTAAGGGCAAGGAGACCTACTCTAAGCCCCTGCAGCTCGGAGTCACCTTCGCATCGGGCTATCTCGCTGGTATTTTCTGCGCAATTGTGTCTCATCCCGCCGATACCATGGTGAGCAAACTCTACAGCAAGGGAAAGGAAGCAGGATCCCTCGGTGAAAAGATCGGCAAGATCTACGGTGAGATCGGATTCCGAGGACTCTGGGCAGGACTCGTGACAAGGATCATTATGATTGGTACTCTGACCGGTCTTCAGTGGTGGATCTACGACACCTTCAAGACCGCTGTCGGTCTCGCCACGACCGGAGGAGGTTCGAAACCCGCAGCCAGCAGCGTCACGACCAAGAAGTATTGATGATGATGACAATGTGAAGATTAGTCGCACCGCGAGATTATAATTAGTTGGTTGTTGAAGTCCATGGCCAAATTCTCCAACAAACCGGGTGGCCGTCCAACAAAGAGAAAGACGCTCAAGCAGAAATACAAAATAGAGCGCAAGATCAAGGCTTTCCACAAGCGATCGAGGCGAACCGCTCGTAAACTGAGGGCCACAGGCGCCAAGAAAGGTGGGAAAAGATAGATGCCTCTCCCAAACATGTTTCCGTTCAAGACCGACGTCATCGAAGAAACCAAACGGGAGCGTGACTATGTCAACTCTCTGAAGAAGAGCAAAAAGAACACTAAGAATGTCGAGATGCAGCCCGAAAACGAAGTTACCTTGGCCAACAATAAGAAGCAGTTCACCAACATCGAAAACTTCATTAGTAAATGCGATGCTGTCATCGAAGTGCTTGACGCAAGGGATCCTGCGGCCTGCAGAAACGTCTAATTCGAAAAGACCGTCATTTAACAGGGTAAGAAATTGATTCTGCTGCTAAACAAGGCTGATTTAGTGCCTGATGAGACGGCTGTCGGCTGGCAGAAACTTCTGAACGAGACGCATCCGACTGTGCTGTATAGCTGCACTGGCTCTGTCGCAAACTCAAAGAGCAAACTTTAATGCACTGCGGTTGGACATGGTTACTTGTTCCATATCATAAAGAGCTTGACGGCCTTAGAGAAATCTGTGATAGGTGTCGCAGGTGCAAGCGGAGTTGGCAGAACTTCTTTGCTGGAGTCGTTTGCAAAGATCGGAAGGACAACAGGAGTATCAATCGAACAAGAAGAGCCAGTCTTGATAGAAGTTAATAAAAACATCAGCGTTTTGGATACCATCGGCGAATTGGAACTCACTACAAGTCCTCTCGTACTCAAAGGCAAAGAAAAAGGCTCGCACTCGGGGGCTTTGGTTGAGTAAATAATCAAATCCGCTTCCCATGACGCATTGCTAGAAATCTACCGCATTCCCTAATTCGATGGCCTGCAAGACTTCCTGCTGAAGGTTGCTAAGGCGACAGGGCAGCTACAGAAGGTACACTGATTGTAACTCAGGGTGGCGTTCCTGACATCAAAAAGGCAACCAACCTCGTCTGTGAAGACTGGACCAAATACCGCATTCCCTTTTGTACGGCAGTTCCGAACAAGACTAGATGATTGTGTGTGCACTTATTTGCGAGCATAAATATTTCTTCGATATGGAAGGTTCTTCTTGGCGGAAAGTGGCGAACAGTCCGCTCAATACCAGCAAGTCCAAGATGCTGTTCAGCTTCTCGCGCACTAAACGTTTTGGATCGGCATCCTCCCATTCTTCCAATAGCTCGTAAGGATGAACTCATGCAGATGTGATCGATTCTACGACTTGCCTCAGCTTATCGGCAAGAACTCCCCAAAAGCCGCAATAGGTTACGGATGCAAAGAAGATGTTGTGCGCAAGTCCGCTGTCCCATATCCTTCGCCGAACAAGTATTCGATAAAGTCCATCTTTGACGAGTGCAAGAAGGGATATGGATTTAGACTGGGCAGATAGGTAAAGCTTCACTCAACTTAGAAGCTCAAGCACGGCAGTATCTTCACTCCCTCTTCGACGCCTGGTCCGGGTGCTTACCAATCTCCCGAAACAAGACTCACGCCTGAAATCACAATGAAACCTCGATTGAAGGAAATGCACGACTCCTCCTACAGAAATCCCGGACCTGGCGCTTGTAAGCCAATAAATAACCTAGATAATATTCCTAAGTTTCTGGCAGATAACGGAAGATATACACTATCCACACTCCGCAATACCTCGACGCCAACCTTAAAGAACGTGCTTTCGAAAGGGCGCAAGCCTGAAGTGCTTCCAGGACCGGGTTCTTACTAAACAAAATAGAATTTTAATCCCAATGGTACTTACTTCAACGCCAAATTTCACAACAGCTGCGTGAAGAGCTTTGGAAAAGTGGAGAGGGACCGTCCGTTATCGAAGCACTTGCCGAATATCGGACCCGGCGCATACCAACACCAAACCGATTTCGGCGCGAGAGAACGAGCATGATTTAATAGTACCACTGTTAATGTTGTTCATTGTAAGTGTGGATCTTTCTGTCCAGCGACGATTCTTGAACGCTTTGTTGCTATTGAAGAGGTTTCTTTTACAAATTGCCGCTTAGGCATCAAATTCATAGATATGAGTCCTATCAGTTCGCACATACCCAATGAAGTGGACATGGCTGCCTTGAGGAAGTGCTTGTTATCGTCAGACTTTAGCATCAGCCGTATATCGAGAGACGGGCAATGACTCTAGCTGACTTGAATTGTTGATTTAATTATTATCCTTCAGAGGCATCCAAAGGACCTTAGGGTCTCAGTGTCTGATGTGGTTCTCATCTATTAACACTTGGAGTATGTAATATTTCAATACAATGAGTGCACTATCGAGGCTGGTGAAAGCCTTTCTTTAAAGATTCACAATGATGCCACAACCGGTGACAGTCATTGCTTCTCCGATTGCTCGTCCGTAACGAGAAGAACCCAGCATACTTGAACAAGCAATCCTCAACCTTAACAGGAATGCGCGACCTCCGAAGAAGGCCAATCACGGTGCAAGGCCTTGCAGCTCAGTGATGCGGCGAATGAAGAAGAAGAGTTACTACCGCAGATGGAAGGAGAGCACGCCTGCTGAAGAGCAGGACGAGTAAGAAGGCGGCACTGACGAAAAGCCCGAAGCGCCGAAAGAGTGATAGGTTCTTGTAGAAGATAACTGTGACAGTCAACGAACTGAGAAACACGGACGTTCCGCGAAACTGGGAACCCTCTGCAAGGCTAAATAAATGTCAGTTAGAAGTTAGCGATCCGGTAGAGCTCGTTATTTTTTTGCCCGGGGTGTCCTTTTGTGATATTTCGTTCGGCTGAACGGGGATTCGATTGGAGAAGCCGATTCTGCAGCGAGAAGTGCGCATTCGGAGAGAACGCCGGATTTGATCAGACGGGCGAGGAAATATCAGGAGGCTGACTTCGTACTGAAATATTATCAATAGAATCGGAGCTTATGGACATAGTCGATTCGGAAGCGATTGGATTGTTACTGCAGCTCCTTTCGGGAAAGGGTTGCACCAGCATCCTCCTGCTGGATTTCCTTGCGAAGGAGGATCTGTTGGCATTACTCAGCACCTCACGGGAAATCCGAACCTCGATTTTGAGCAATCTCCACGCTACCAACCGCTTGTACTTCGAGGCCGCTCTGCAATGCGACAGGTCTTTACTCGCCGGCGTATACGCCAGCGACGATGTTCAGCGTTATGAACACCGGCGACTCACTGCACTCAACGAACAAGAACGGTTAGATTGGGCGCCTCAGCTGCGCAGGCTCAACCACTACCTTTCAGCGCTGCATTCGATTCTCGCCACCATCATCGAGCCGCATGAAGCCTCCACGCTGATCCAAGACCTCCGGCGAGTGCTGCGTGAGCCAGACCTTCCGCTGCCGCAACTGCGGCATGAGACGGTTGGGACTTACTGCAACTCTCCGTTCCAGGTGCTTTTGGCGCAGTTGGACGAGCCGGCTCCTCCACTTTAGGACGAGTGGGAGCCATAGGAGTACCTGCCGCTTAAGAAGAAGCTGTTGGAGGTTTTCGAAAATTTCAAAGAGGAATTCGACGCTTGCGAACCGTTTCTTCTGAAGAACATTCGCTATAGCGCAGAAGTTTTGTCCCGATACCAAGCGACTCCAAACCTACTGGCGAATATCATCCAGCTGGTCGTGCTACTTATCGGAAACCACCTGGACGGGGTCGCGGCGTACCTCAACGCACTTTCCGGGGTCGAACTTTCAGAGACGGGACTGACTGCGAGCACGACAAGCACCGCGACCAACCTGACTGGCAGCATCAACAAGTGCTCAATGACATCATCAGCCACGGACAGTATTCGGAGCAGCGTTGGCGAATGCCCCGTGGAGTTCATGTTGGAATTTATGACAAGATACCGGCAGTATAGGCACACTGCGATTGAGCTTGAGGTATGCTGCCATCTAACAAAGGAAAAACTCGGATTCGTCTTCAAGCACTTCGTGATGGTATTCTAAGTATGCTACCCCACATACTCGATGCATCCCAGCTTCAACCTCTGGCGCATCATGCAGAAGCTGTGGATAACCCGCATGAGAAAGTTCCATGCGCTCGCCAACATCCTCTACACTTACCAGTTCCTCCGGCAGTTAGAACTCACTACTGAAGAACTGCTCGACCGTCAGGAGGAAGAGGCTGAGTGCAACCTGCTAAAGTACTGATTCAGGAGTAAAGTAGCAATCGTATTAAATGCTTGTACCTTAGTCAACGAAAGCTGCCCAGCCAACTCCACCTCGAAAAACACTTCGGAGGCGTTGCGCAAACCCGCAACATCTACCTCGAGGCCGACTGCGACTGTGAGAGGCAGACCTTTAACGACTACACCGAATATCTTGTGGATGTCAGTGTCAATGAGTATAACGTCAACTGGTGCGGGAGCTCTCAGCAGCGTCTCGGAACAGAATATCGTCAGGCATAAAAGCAAATTGTTATGGCCATGAGCAACTTCCTCAGCGAGTGCCAGTGGACATTCAAAAGCTTATGCGCCACCAAGCTTCTGTTTGAAGCAATCGCAGAGCGCTTTGAAGACAAGCTGAAGCCACCGACCCAAGCGATTATATTTAAGCACGCTGTGGAGTACCTCACTGATTTGAAGTCGGCACGATTAAAGGAATTCGAAAACGAGAGTGCCGCTCGGTCGGAATAGGAGGGACTTGAACTGAACATACTCAAGGACTGGAAAGTGCTGCTGCCGGACCTCAACCAGAGAGATCGGATAATCGAATGTTTTACTCGAGAAAAGAGAATAAGCCAGGAAACGGGGGAATAGTATGGCTTCCTGTTCGACATGGACAGAACGCTGAAGCTGGAGGAGTTGGAGAGTCTGATGCAGGAACAGTCGGACCTAGACAGCTAGCCACAGATGCACCTTGTGGAGTCGTATATTTCCAACGACTCGGGCGTCGAGGCGTAGCATCACGAGCTCGAAGAGCCACCTAAGTTGACGCTGGGACGAATCCAGTCCATGATGTGACTCGCTTCACATAAGTTATCACATTCTGTTTAGTCACTGTGCACAAGATCGATATAAGAAACAATTCAAGCACATTAACTTCAGTATTTAATAGGAAAGAGACGGCAGAGCAGTAGCACAATAGACTTAACCGGGGTTGGGGTTGGGGTTGGGGTTGGGGTTGGGGTTGGGGTTGGGGTTGGGGTTGGGGTTGGG
>JAFDWD010000049.1 GCA_018268695.1 Actinomycetota bacterium | reverse complement strand
GGGCGCGTCGACTGGGGCCGGTTGCGCAAGGACGGCCGCGAGGTGCTCGAGAAGATCGGCGTCGACGTCTCCCCGACGGCGATCGTCGGCGACCTCAACGTCGAGCTCCAGCAGATGGTGGAGATCTCGCGCGCGTTCTCCAGCGAGGCGAAGCTGCTGATCCTCGACGAGGCGACCTCCTCGCTGTCGGAGTCCGCCACCCGCCGCCTGCTGGAGCTGGTCGAACAGCACCGCGACAAAGGCGTCGCCGTGCTGATGATCACCCACCGCATGGCCGAGCTCTACGCGGTCTGCTCGACCGCGACCGTGCTGCGCGACGGCCACCTGGTCGGCAACGCGCCACTGCCGGAGACGACCGAACGCAAACTCGTCTCGATGATGGTCGGCCGCGAGCTCGACGACTACTACAACAAGCGCGAGGTCCCGCGTGGCGATCTGGTCCTGGAGCTCGACGGCCTCACCTCCGAGGACGGCGTCCTGCGGCCGACCTCGTTGAAGGTGAACCGCGGCGAAATCGTCGGCGTCGCCGGCCTGGTCGGCTCCGGCAAGGCCGAGCTCGGGCTCGTCCTCGGCGGCGCCGTCCGCAGCCACGGCACCGTCAAGGTGGACGGCAAGGAGGTGAAGCTCGGCGATCCGCGGCGCGCGATCGCGAGCGGCATCGGCTTCGTCCCCGACGATCGCAAGCGCTCGGCGATCCTCCACAACCGCTCGGTCGCCGAGAACTTCAGCCTGCCGTGGATCAGTCGCATCTCCAACAAGGGGATCCTGAAACTGCAGAAAGAGCGCCGCGAGGTCTCCAAGTCGATCAAGCGCTACAACGTCGTCACCGCCTCGGCGTCGAGCATGATCACGACGCTCTCCGGCGGCAACCAGCAGAAGGTGGTGCTGGGGCGGACCTTCGAGCTCGACGTGGACGTCCTCGTCCTCTCCGAGCCGACCCGCGGCGTCGACGTCGGCGCCAAGTCCGAAATCTACGACCTGCTGCAGTCGGCGGCCGAAGAGGGGGCGGGCATCGTCCTGATCTCCTCCGAGCTGCCCGAGCTGCTCGGGCTCGCCGATCGCGTCGTCGTCTTCTTCGGCGGCGAGATCAAAGGCGAGTTCACCCGTGAGGAGATGGCGGAGGAAGCCGTCGCCCACGTCGCCGTGACCGGCGCCCACGCGGAGGCCGACCAGGCGCCTTCAGCGACCCAGCCCAACGAAACGGAAGGTGAGTGACATGAGCAGCACCGACGAGACCCCCGGCGCCGTCGCGGCGCCCGCCGAGGAGCCCCGCCGATCGCCGTTGGGCTCACTGGAGGCGCTGTCCCTCGGCCGCTACGCCGGCGTGATCGTGGCCTTGGTCGTGGTCTCGGCCGTCCTCACGGTCACCCAGAGCTCGTTCCTCACCTGGGCGAACATGGAAAACATCATCGGGGCGAACTCGGTGATCCTGGTCCTCGCCCTCGGCGCCACCTTCGTCGTCATCACCGCCGGGATCGACCTCTCGACCGCGTCGGTGATGACCGCCAGCGGGATGATGCTGGCGATCGCCTTCAAATCGGGCTGGGAGCTGGTCCCGGCGGTCGCCCTCGCGCTCGCCTTCGGCTCCGCGGCAGGTTTCTGCAACGGCGTCCTGATCGCCAAGGCGAAGATCTCCTTCCTCGCGGTCACCCTCGGCGCGCTCTCGATCTGGCAGAGCTTCGCGCTCGTCGTCCAGGAAGGCCAGACCGTCTCGATCTTCTCGGCCAAGGCGTTCGCCCCGATCCATGACCTGGTCACCAACTCGATCGGCCCGATCCCGCTGCTGCTGATCTTCGACGTCGTCCTGATCCTGCTGGCGGGTGGGATCCTCCGCTACACGACCTTCGGCCGCTCGCTGTTCGCGATCGGCTCCAACGAGGACGCCGCCCGGCTCAGCGGCATCAACGTCAGCCGCGTCCTGATCCTCGTCTACACGCTGGCCGGCCTCGCCGGCGGCCTCGCCTGCCTGGTCTCGGTCGGCCG
>JAFDWD010000499.1 GCA_018268695.1 Actinomycetota bacterium | reverse complement strand
TGCTCGCGCTCGGAAGCGTCTGGATGGGGGGCGACTAGATGGACTTCGACTGGCTGCGAAGGAGGCGTCCTTCGAAACCGCCGCACGTTCGCCGACTCAGACCGATCCTCGAGGTCAAGCCGTCGTTCTCCGGCCCCGCGGTCGTCGTCGAGCGCCTGGATGAGGATCCGCAGGGTCGAGCGATCATCGCCGAGCTCAGCGATCGGTACGAGGTGGGCGATCTCGACGGTGTCGGCAAGCGCTTCCGGGTCGTCGTCGACGACGCCTTCGAGAGCGACGAGGCGGTGGTCCGGCTGGCATCGCAGCTGGACGAGATCGACCCTGAATGGCAGCGGCATCTGTCGTGGCCCAGGTCGGCAGATTGACTGCGCCGTGGGAGGATAGTCCGACACGCCGTAGTACAAGTCTGTATATTGCCGCGTCAAAGCTATGCCGAATCCGCGCCTGAATGACGCGGAACGGGGGAACCACAGGGGCCAAGTCGGCCCCGCGGGGCGAATCGGACGTCTGAGTCCGTAGCGCGATCTCTTTCAGCGCGAGCCCGTCAGCTAACTCCGTAGGCCGACGAAGGAGATGGTCTTGCTTTCAAAGAGAACTCGGCTGGGAGGGGCACTTGCTCTCGTCCTCCTCGCCTTACTGATCAACGCCGGCGGCGCCTCGGCCGCCTGCAACCAGTTCGGTGGCGTCTCGGCCGGCCAGGATCCCTGCGCGCCGGAAACCTCGACCGAAGCGCCGCCTGTCGCCGCCGTGCCGGGAACGGCGCCCGTCCCCACCGTGCCGGGAGCCAGGGCGAAGCTGGTCGAAGGCATGGCGATCGCACCGGCGAGTGCCCCGCCGGCCGTGAAGAAGGTGATCGAATGGGCGAACCGGATCCGCACCAAGCCCTACGTCTGGGGCGGTGGGCACGGCAAATGGTGGGACACGGGCTATGACTGCTCGGGCGCGGTGAGCTACGCCCTGCGGGGCGGCGGCCTGATCACCTCACCGCTCGACTCGACGGGCCTGATGAGTTGGGGCGAACCTGAAGCCGGCAGATGGATCACCGTCTACGCCAACTCCGGCCACACCTACGCGGTGATCGCGGGGTTGCGCTGGGACACCGCGGGCTCGGCCGACGGTACCGGTCCACGCTGGTATGCGGATACGGCCTCGGTCGTGTCGGGGAAGTTGGCGGTACGCCACCCGCTCGGCTACTGATCCGAAACGCGCGCACGATGCTTTTGGAGCCACACCTGAAAGACGCGAGGTTCTCCACCCCTCCCGCCTGTCCGCGAGCCCACCTCGGCGCCTCCAACATCCACTCCTCACCGGGTGCCGGAGATGCCAACCCAGTATCGCGGCTGAGTGCTGTGCCTGGCTACTATGCTGCGTAGAAGATGAAGTCCCAGCCCCTTTCCTCGGCCCGACCCGCGCTTCGATGATCGGCGGGCCTGGCCTCGGTCTCGCCTTCGCCGCCGGCTTCGTGTCCTTCGTCTCTCCTTGCTGCTTGCCCCTGGTCCCCGGCTATCTGGCAACGGTCACCGGCGCCCCCGGGGGAGGCGAACGCGATCGCCGCTTAGATCCTCAGGTCCTGGGCCGCAGCCTCCTGTTCGTCCTCAGCTTTTCGAGCATCTTCGTCCTCCTCGGCTTGAGCGCCACCGCGCTCGGCGCCTTCCTGTTCACCAATAAGCCGACCCTGGAACGAGTCGGCGGTCTGGCGATCATCGCGATGGGTTTGCTGATGATCGGTTCCGTCTTCGTCGTGCGGCTCAACCGCGACTGGCGCCCGAACTGGCTATCCGAACGCGCCGGTCGTGGCGGGCCGGTGACGGTTGGCGCTGCCTTCGCCCTGGCCTGGACGCCCTGCGTCGGTCCGACGCTCGGGGCAATCCTGGGCCTGGCCGCGGCGGGCCAGTCGACCGGGGAGGCCGCCCTCCTGCTCACCGTCTACTCGGCCGGGCTGGCGGTGCCGTTCCTGCTCTCCGCAATCGCCTTCGACGCGGCGCAAGGGAGCCTCGGCTTCATCAAGCGCCATTACACCGCTATCCAGGTGGGCGCCGGCGTGCTTCTGTTGACGACCGGGGTTCTGGTGATCAGCGGTGAGCTGTTTCGGCTCAATATCGAGGCACAGCACCTCCTTGGTCGCTTCGGCCTCAACTTTTTCCAGTCGGTCTAGGGCAGGCGCGTAGCAGCGCCCAGGATGTGCTGGACAGGCGGCACCGACGCGCTTGTGGCCTACGGTCATCCGTAGGGACAACCGGACGAAAGGACGGGCACTCGACCTTCTCAAGGAGCGTCCAGCCGGAAACGGCACGGCCCATGCGGTTCGCTCCCGCCCGAATCGGGCTGGCGACGTCGCGCTGGCCCGACAACCATGGGTTCGAGGTGGTCGCGGATCTCGGACGGACTGTCGGCATGCCTCCCAGCCATTGCCCGGGCCGGCCTTATCTACTACAGTTAGTCGTACGAAGGAGTCATTCACCGCCGCGAAGGAGAAGACATGGCGACCATAGCCCCGATCCTCACCCCACTGGCGCTGCTGGCCTGTCCGATCGGCATGGGCCTGATGATGTGGTTCATGGGGAAGGGCATGATGGGCGGCAAGAAGGACGAGAGCGCCGACGAGGCCTCCGTCGCCGA
>JAFDWD010000498.1 GCA_018268695.1 Actinomycetota bacterium | reverse complement strand
GCCCACCAGGACCTAAACCTGGCGCGTATACCAATTCCGCCACGCCCGCGTGGCACCCGATCCGGCTTAACGAGCGGTCAATTGCCGCGTCGCGCACAGATTCTATGATCGTCGCGTGCCTGTAGGGGAGGTGAGACCGGGCTACGAGCTGTGGCGCCCGAATCGGGAGAAACCCGCGTCGGTGACCACCAAGTGGCTGACCGTGCTGCTCTTGCTGCTGACCGCCGGCCTGGCGGGGGTGATCACGATCGGCGGGTGGAGCGTGCTCGAGGGCGGCAGCGGGATGGGCCTCGTCTGCGCGATCTACGCGATCCTCTACTTCTTCTTCGCCATCCTGGTGGCGCGGTGGCGTCGCGGGATCCTGCCGCTGGCCGCGGCGCTGTCGATGATCCTGGCGATCTTCTGCGCGGTCGGCGCCGACAGCTGGTTCGCCCGCGATAAGGCGGGCTTCAGCGAAGCGGGCCTCTCCTCCTCGCTGGTCGGCGTCCTCGTGATCATCCTCGCGGTGGTCCAGCTGGCGGTGATCGTCGTCGCCCTCTACGGCTTCAACCAGGCCTGGAACGTCGAGGAGGAGCGCCCGATCGGCAACGGCGAGAACTACGGCGCCGGCTCCTCCGGCGGCACCGCCCCCCAACCCGCCTGACCCGGCCCGCCAATGCAGGAGCGAAGCGCCTCTTGGTGGCAGAAGCTGTTCGGGCTGGAGCCGAAGCCTCGATCGACCCCTCCCGATGGAGATGAACCGCACGGATATGAGTGCAGCGCCGAGCTGGTTCTCGATCCGAAAAACCCGCACGACAAGTTCGCGGTGCGGGTCGAGGTCAATGGCAGGCTCGTGGGCCACCTAGGCGTCGTACTGCGCCTGCCCCATAACGGCGAAATTCTTCAGGGATACAGCTGAGGTCCATCGCTGACCTCACAGAGGAGGTGCCCAGCTGTTCCTTATGGTCGCCACAGGTCCATAAAGAACGGCTGGCGGGATCCGTCCCTGCGGCTGGCTGTTCCTTATGCCGGTATAGCGGGCATAAGGAACAGCTGGACGAGGGGTGACGATGCCGGAGGTGGGACTCGAACCCACAAGCCCGCAAGGGCAATCGATTTTGAGTCGATCGCGTATGCCAATTCCGCCACTCCGGCGCGGGACCGCAGGGAACTGTAGAGCGCGCTAGTCGGTGGAGACGGCCAGGTGCCGCGGACGGCGGTGCTCCTGGGTGCTCGGGGCGCGGTCGGGGCCGCGACGGTAGCGCAGCCAGGCGAGGGCCGCGAAGCTCCAGGCGCCGACCACGAGGAGGCCGCCGAGGACGTCGCTCGGGTAGTGCCAGCCGAGGACCACGACCGAGAAGCCGACCGCGCCGGTGATCGCGAGGCCGAGGATCGCGGCGACGAAGCGGTGGGTGGCGGGGACGACCAGCACGAGCGCGACCGCGATCGAGGCGGCGGCAGTGGTGTGGCCACTGGGGAACGAGTTCGGCCAGGGAAGTTCGACGCCGTGTTCGAAGGCCTTGTGACGGGCGTGTTCGAGGGTCGTCTTCAGCAACTGGGTTGTCAGGTTGGCGCCGACCACGACGACGATCGCGGCAAGCACCTCGCGGCGGCGCCCGTAGCGAAGCCCGATCGCGCAGGCCACGGCGAGGAGGACGAGCAGGGCGGCGAGGTCGCCGAGGTTGACGAGGACCGAGGCGAACGCGTGGATCGGCCCTTCTTCGTGGCGCAGGTGGATGAATCCCCGCAGGTCGACGCGCTGGAACGGGTTCCAGGCGTAGGCCATGACGGCCAGCGGCGCGATCGCCAAGGCGCACGCGATCGCCGCCAGGACGGCCGATCTCACCCGTGGGGCCATCCGGGAACGGTAGCGACCGCGCCTGAGCGGAAGCTCAAGCGCAGGTCGCCTCAGGCGGCGAGGGCGACTTCGTTGAAGCTGACCGCCGCGGCCGTCGCCATCACGTACTCGTCGACCTTCAGCAGCAGGCCGCCTTCGACCAGGGCCGTGATCGCCCGCACCGCAAGCTCGACCTCGCCGATCCG
>JAFDWD010000497.1 GCA_018268695.1 Actinomycetota bacterium | reverse complement strand
CTTGCCGTCGCCCTCGCGGCGATCGCGGCCCCGACCCTGATCGGCGCCGTGTGGGCGACGGCAGCCTCCGGCGAGGGGCGCACTAGTTCCGAAAGCGTCTACGAATCGGTGCTCGGCGAAGGCGTCATCGAACTCGAAGCGATCGGCGGGGGGACCGAAGAAGCGGCGCAGGCCACGGAAGCCGAAGCGGCCGAAGGAGAAGCCTCGGGCGCCCTCTCGTCACTCGACCTCGGCGACGGCGCCTCGACCCTGGAGGAACTGGAAGTGCCGATCGCGCTGCTGCCCATCTATCAGGCGTGCGGAACCCGCTACGGGATCTCCTGGGAGGTGCTCGCGGCGATCAACAAGGTCGAGACCGGCTTCGGGACCGACGGCGACGGCGACGGCAAGGCCGACACCGACGACCCGGTCGACGCGATCTGCTCGGCCGCCCGCTACCTCGCCGCCTCGGGCGGTGAATCCAACATCTACGACGCCGTCTTCGCCTACAACCATGCCGACTGGTACGTCCGCGAGGTGCTCGCCGACGCGCGCCGCTACGACCGCGTCGCCGCCAACCTGGTCAACTCGCTGACCGAGCTGAGCGCGGGCACGACCTTCCCGGTCGCCGGCAGCTCGAGCTTCCACGTCGCCGGCGCGGCGACCGCTTCGATCCAGGCCGAAGCCGGTGCCGAGGTCCTCGCGGTGGTCGACGGCACGGTCGCCAAGGTGGGCGAGAACGAAGCGCTCGGCAGGTACGTGGTGCTCGAGGACGCCTACGGCGACCGCTTCGTCTACTCGGACCTCGGCAAGGTGAAGGTCGGCGCCGGGGATCGGGTCGCCGAAGGCGACGTGCTCGGCACGGCCGGCGAAGCGGCGATCGGCTTCTCCGCCCGCCCCGACGCCTCGCCCGCCGTCGACCCGACCGAACTGCTCGAACTGTGGAGGCGAGGCGGGGTCGGCAAGGTCTATGGGGTGGACGCCGAGGGGGCGAGCGCCGGGAGCAAGTCGGTCCGCTCCCTGCTGATGTCGGCGATGGCGCTGGAGCGCGAAGTCCTCGCCGACGAAGACCT
>JAFDWD010000496.1 GCA_018268695.1 Actinomycetota bacterium | reverse complement strand
GCGGATCCGACCATCTGCTCCTCCAGCAGGCCGCGCCTCCACGGTCGCGGCAGCCCCACTCGACGCGCGGAGTGTATGTGATCGGTCGGCCCACTCCGTTAGCCGCATATTGAGATCTCGCTAACCAGGCCTCGGTCCCGAAAATGGCTCGGTTGCGGGGATTCCCCGTGCTAAATTCGCCACGCTTTGCGGGGAGCCGGAACACCACACCGGGGCGCCCGCCTCAGAGCCGCCGCGGTGGGGTCCGTGGTCTTGGCCATGGCGGTGCTTCTCGCTGCCTGCGGATCGTCGTCCTCCTCGGACTCGAACGAGAAGCCGGGCACCTACACGGTCGCCGTCACCGACGCCAGCTTCCCCCCCAAGCAGGTCGTCGGACAGACCTCGCTGATGAAGATCGACGTCGAAAACGCTGGCAAGGAAACCGTGCCCGCCCTCACCGTGACGATGAATATCCAGGGCAAGGTGGGCGAAGAGGCGCGGATCCCGTTCGCCGTCCACGACACCCAGGCGGGCCTCGCCGGCCCCGACCGCCCGGTCTGGGTCCTGGCCGCGACCTATCCCCGCCTCGCCGGCTCCTCCTCCCCCGGCGGCGCCGAGACCTCCAACGCGAAGACCTATTCCTTCGGCCCGCTCAAGCCCGGCAAGTCCGTAGAAGCGGTCTGGAAGCTCTCTGCCGTGCGCGCCGGGAAATACACCGTCGGCTACGAAATCGACGCGGGCGTCTCCGGCGAAGCGAAGGCCGAGACCTCCTCGGGCGTCAAACCGGGCGGCACCTTCGTCACGAACATCAGCACCGAGCTCCCCGAAACCGAAGTCAACGCCGCCGGCGAAATCGTCGAGATCAAGCGCGGCTCCAAGTCCGGCGGCTAATCGCCGGGCCCGTCGACCTTGAATCCGCCCGGCCGATCCCCGTCGCCGGGGATCCAGTCGATGCCCTCGAACAGATCCCCGGGCTCGACGTCGAACACTCCCGCGAGGGCGACGATCGTCCCGTAGTCGGCCTCTCGCTCCGCCGCCAGGATCTCCGCCAACTCGGCGCCGTCCATTGCCGCCCGCGCCGCCAGTTGCTCGACCGACGACCCGTCGCGGCGCCGCAACCGTTCGATGTTGGCGGCGAAGCGCTCCCGTGCGTCTCTGTCGGTGTCGGCCATGGATTTTCAAGGGCCGGTTCAAAGGAGATTTACCCCCTCCACTCCAGCTCGTCCGTCCAAAGTCCGGATTGTTCACTACAAATGCCCGGTATTTTTTGTCTGTAGATTTTATGTCGGCGTTACGCGACCGTTTCGTGCCGGTGGCCGGGCGCAGGAAAAAGAGCGAGACCCCTCCCAAGCCCTCGGTGGACCTCGACCGATCCTTCGGCCCCAACCTCAGGCACTGGCGCAACAAGCGCGGCTACTCGCAAGAGAGGCTGGCCCAGCGGGCGGACCTCCACCGGACCGAGATCGGACTGCTGGAGCGAGGCGAGCGGGAGCCCAAGCTCGGCATCATCACCAAGCTCGCCGGCGCCCTCGGCGTCTCCCCCAACGTCCTCTTCGAAGGCGTCGCCTTCGTCCCCAGCGAGACCGAGCAAGGCCACTTCACCTACGACCCGCCTGAGCGAGGATGAGGCCTGAGTTCTTGGCCGGCGAGTGCAGCTAGTCGTCGCGCGAACCCTCGATCTCGAAGTGACCGCCGCCGCCTTCGTCCATCATCCATTCGATTCCGTCCAGTAGGGCGGTCGGTCTGACCTCGAGAGCAGCGGCGAGACGAAAGAGCGTCTGGATCTGAAGATTCCTCCGCCCGCGGAGGATGGCGTCGAGCTCGGACTCGGTGATCTTCGACCTCTGCGCGAGCTCCTCGATCGCGAGCCCGCGTGCCCGACGGACACGGGTCACGCGGGCAGCGATCAGAGCCATCACCTGTCGCGTCTGCTCATCCACCCGGATCCCTAAGGCGGAGGGCCGAGGGACTCTCCCCCCTCGACCCCGCATTTACCGACGCCTTCCCCCTATGTCCGAAAAATTTCCCTGCGCATGTCGCATTCTTTTGTCTGTAGAGGGACACCGGAAGGACCGTAACGCTCAGGGTGTGGCGGGGGCCGACAAAGAACTTGGGGCGAAATTCTTCAACATCGTCGGGCCGCGGATCGCGAAACGGCGTGAAGAACTCGGACTCAGTCAGGAGGAACTCGCCGACCTGGCCGGCCTCCATCGCACGGCGATCAGTCCCTTGGAGCTTGGCAAGCACGGAACCCGTGTCGTGACCGTCTACCGAATCGCGACCGCTCTAGGGGTTGCGCCGATCGAGTTGCTCGACGGGGTCTATCTGGATCTCGAAAGCGAAGAATTCACCGACCAACCCCCTTTCGATGACGTCTCCTAAGTTGGCACACAATTGGCACAGTCCTGTTTCCCATGAGGGGGCCCGCACCACCTACAGTGGCCACATGGAGTCGAGCAACCGGGCATGGACCAATCATCGGATGGACGAATTCTCCGAGCGGACCGAAGACAACTTCAGGGAGGTCCGGCGGGAAATTCGCGATGCCCGGACCGAGCTTCGCAATGAGCTTCAGACGGAGATCCGCGGGCTCCGCACCGAGATGAACGGACGCTTCGAAGGCATCGAGCAGCGATTCAACATCCTCTTCGGAGCGCTCGCCACCGGTTTCGTCGGTGCTGTCGTCTCACACTTCCTCGGCTGACTCGACTCGCCGGGCCCGCCCGACGGCTAGCCTGCTGCGATGCGCCCGCGTCTCGTCCCCGCGGTCCTCATGGTCCTCGCGCTCGCCGAGACGGTCGGCCTCGCCGCGTGCGGGGGCTCCGGCGCGAGCACGGACCGGACGACGACGGCGACCGAGACCGCCGCTCCGGTGCCTCGCGATGCCGCCCGCCCCGGCGGCCCCAAGTCCGGCGGCAAGCTCGGGCTGAAGAAGGTCGGTGACTTCGAGCACCCGGTCTACGTCGTCGGCGCCCCCGGATACCCCCGGCTCCTCTTCGTGGTCGAGCAGGAAGGGCGAGTCGTCGTGCTCGACGGCGGCAAGCGCCTCGGCCGACCCTTTCTCGACGTCCGCTCGCTGGTGGACTACGACGGCGCCGAGCGCGGCCTCCTCTCGATCGCCTTCCCGCCCGACTACGGCGAAAGCGGACGCTTCTATGTCTACTTCGTGAACAAAGGCGGCTCGATCGAGATCGACGAATTCCACCGCCAGAGCTCGACCCGCGCGGCATCGAGGTCACGGCGCGCCGTGATCACGATCCCGCACCCGGACAACGCCAACCACAACGGCGGCCAGATGCAGTTCCTGGGTGAAGATCTCTACTTCGGCACCGGTGACGGCGGTGCCGCCGGCGACCCGCCGAACAACGCGCAGAACAAGAACGTGCTGCTCGGCAAGCTGCTGCGGATCGACCCGCTGCCAGCCGAAGGCAAGCCCTACACGGTCCCGGCCTCGAACCCGTTCGTCGGCGCCGGCGGCCGCCCCGAGATCTACAGCTACGGCCTGCGCAACCCGTTCCGCTTCAGCTTCGACTCGGTCACGAATCCCCAGGAACCGCGGATCGTCATCGGCGACGTCGGCCAGAACAAGTTCGAGGAGATCGACTACACGACCGTCGCCGCCGCCCGCGGCGCCAACTTCGGCTGGGACGCCATCGAGGGCTTCCGCCCCTACGAAGAAGAAGACTCGGGAACGCCGGACCCCGGCGGCACGGCCAAACCGATCCTCGCCTACCCCCACTCGCGCGACGGCAGCTGCTCGGTGATCGGCGGCTACGTCGTCGCCGACCGCTCGCTGCCCTCCCTCTACAAGCGCTACGTCTACGCCGACTACTGCGAGGGGCAGCTCCGCGTCCTCACTCCCCACCTACGTCGCGCGAGTGGCGACCACAAGCTCGGCCTCGCCGTCGCCTCCCCCACCTCGTTCGGCGAAGACGACGCCCACCACCTCTACGTCGCCTCCCAGGACGGACCGGTCTACCGGCTCGTCCAGCGGTAGCCCTTCACGGTCAGTCGCCGTCCGGCTCGTCGATCCGGAACCCGCCGCCGCCCTCGCCGTCGGGGATCCACGCGACGCCCTCGTGGAGCTCCCCCGGAGTGACGTCCAACGCTCCCGCGAGCCGGTAGACCGCCTCGACGGACGCCTCCGCCTCGCCCCGAAGGATCGCCTCGAGCGCCTCGCCCTCGATTCCCGACCGCTCGGCGAGTTGCTCGACGGAGTAGCCGTGTTGTCTGCACAACCGCTCCACGTTCGCGGCGAAACGCTTGCGTGCGTCCTCGGGTTTTTGGGCCATCTAGATCAATTATCTGTGGGAGTTTTGCTTGGGAACGGTAACCGTCCATCGGCGCTGTGGCAGGGAGGAAGAAAAAAACGGAACTGGGGAAGCCGGCGGTCGCACTCGACCGGACCATCGGGGCGAATCTCAAGCGGTGCCGCAAAGCGGCAGGCTTCACCCAGGAGCAACTCGGCCACCTGGCGGCCCTGCACCCGACCTACATCAGCCTGCTCGAGCGAGGCGAGCGCAATCCCGGCTTCGAGATCCTGGCCAAGCTGATCGGCGCACTGGGGATCGAGGCCAACGATCTCTACGAGGGCGTCACCTGGATCCCGCCAGGCGTCGGGACCGAAGGGCGCTTCACCTACGGGCCCGAGTGACGCGGCGGCCCCGCCCGGCTAAGGTTGGCTGGTCAGCCAAAGGGGACGGAGGAGTGAGAATGGAGAGCGGCACCTTGGGGACCAGCACCGATACCGACGGCTCGATCGCCACCGCGGCGGAGACCATCGATGTCCTGAACCCGGCGACCGGGGAGACGATCGCGACGCTGCCGATCGACCCGCCCGAGGCCGTCGCGGCGACCGTCGCGCGCGTCCGCGTCGCGCAGCCCGACTGGGAGGCGATGGGGATCGAGGGCCGCTACCACTGGCTCGGCAAGCTCCGCGACTGGATCCTCGACAACCAGGACCGGATCCTCGACACGATGCAGCGGGAGACCGGCAAGGTCCGCGCCGACGCCTCCAACGAGCCCACCTACCTCGCCGACACGATCAACTTCTACGGCACCCAGGCGGCCAAGTTCATCGGCGAGGAGAGCGTCCGTCCGCACTCCCCCCTGCTCGCGGCGAAGAAGCTCCGCGTCCAGTACCGGCCGCACCCGGTGGTCGGGATCATCAGCCCCTGGAACTTCCCGCTGATCCTCTCGCTCGGCGACGCGATCCCGGCGCTGGTGGCGGGGGCCGCGGTCGTGATCAAGCCCTCGGAGTTCACGCCGCTCGGGATCGCCGAGGTGGCGGATGCCTGGAAGCACGAGATCGGCGGGCCTGACGTCTTCGACGTCGTCCAGGGCATCGGCGAGACCGGCGGGGCCCTCGTCGACAACGTCGACTTCATCCAGTTCACCGGCTCCGACAGAACTGGCCGCAAGGTGATGGCGCGGGCGGCGGAG
>JAFDWD010000495.1 GCA_018268695.1 Actinomycetota bacterium | reverse complement strand
GGCTTCAACGAGGGCAACGTCAACGACAAGCCCCGCTTCATCCGCGAAGCGCCCTACCTCAGCGCCCAGGAAATCCACACCTACCGCGTCTACTACCAGAACTGCCTGAACGCGCTGGTGTCGGTCGACGAAGGGGTCAAACAGATTCTCGACCAGCTGACCGCCCTGGGGCGGATCAACAACACCTACGTCATCTTCACCTCCGACAACGGCTTCTTCTTCGGTCAGCACCGCCTGGTCGGCGGCAAGTTCCTCGCCTACGAGCCCTCGACCCATCTGCCCCTGATCATCCGGGGCCCCGGGATCGAACCGAACACCCACTCGGGCCAGCTCGTCAACACCCCCGATATCGCCCCGACGATCCTCGAACTGGCAGGCGTCGTACCCGACAAGAGCATTGACGGCGTCTCGATGGTCCCCTTCGCCAAAGATCCCAGCCTGCGCACCCGCCGCCCGCTGCTCTTCGAGTCCTTCGTCCAGACCAACGACGTCGAACAGGACGGCAACGCCGCCACCGGCGAATCGACCGCGGCCGGTAAGTCGCGAGGCAAGCTCGGTGTCAAGGGAGCGCCCGCTCACGCCTCCGTGGTCGCGCCGCCGAAGAACTACTACGGGATCCGCCTCGGCCCGTACAAGTACATCGAGTGGCCGGACGGTGAGAAGGAGCTCTACGACGTCAACAAGGACCCGTACGAGCTCAACAACATCGTCCGGGACAAGAACTACGCGCCGATCCGCGCCTTCCTGCACAACGAACTGGTCCGCCTCGAGGAATGCTCCGGGCGCACCTGCCAGGAAGTCGCCGAAAAACTCCCGCTGACCAGGCAGGATCAGCTCAAAGTCAAACGGGAAAAAGAAAAAGAACAGCGCGAACGGGAACACGAACGCGAAAAACGCGAACGCGAAAAAGAACAGCGCGAACGCGAACGCGAACGTGGCAAACCGAAAAAACCGTAGGTGCCCCCCAGCTGTTCTTTATGGTCGCCAGACGACCAAAAGGAACAGCTGCCTGAAGGTCGCTACTCGATGGTGGCGATGACGTCGCCGGAGCCGATCGCGGCACCCTCGGCGACGTTGAGCGAGGTCACCTTGCCCGAACGGTGGGCGGTGATCTCGTTCTCCATCTTCATCGCCTCGATCACGCAGATCAGGTCGCCCTCGGTCACCTCGGCGCCCTCGGCGACCGCGACTTTGAGGATCGTGCCCTGGAGCGGCGAAGGGAGGGACTCGCTGGAGGAGGCGGCACCGCCGGCGGCGGCGCGATCGCGTTTCGGCGGTTTGCGTCCGTTCACGGACGGAGCTGCCGTGCCGGCGACTGCCTCGCCGATGACCTTGACGTCGAAGAGCTTGCCCGCGACCTCGACCTTGTAGTCACGGGTGACGATCTCGCCGCCCTCCTCCGAGGGCTCCGGCGCGGCGACCTCTTCAGGGGCGGTGGACTTGAGCCAGTCCGTGTCCTCCATCAGGTCACGGCAGGTCTCGCCCTTGGCCCACTGCTCGGTCCGCAGGATCGTCTTGTGGAAGGGGATCAGCGTCTGCAGGCCGCCGGTGTCGTATTCGTCGAGCGCCCGCAGCATGCGCCGGGTCGCTTTCTCACGATCGACATCCCAGACGATGAGCTTGGCGACCATCGGGTCATACATCGGCGACACTTCGCCGCCGCCCTCGACGCCGGAGTCGACGCGCACGCCGGGGCCCGAGGGCTCGCGGTAGGACTTGCCGATCGGACCGGGAGCCGGAGCGAATTTCTTCGCCGCGTTCTCGGCGTTTATCCGGCACTCGATCGACCAGCCGCGCAGGTCGACTTCGTCCTGGGAGACCGAGAGCGGCTCGCCCGCGGCGACGAGGATCTGCTCGCGCACGATGTCGATCCCGCTGACCATCTCGGTCACGCAGTGCTCGACCTGGACGCGGGTGTTCATCTCGAGGAAGAAGTACTCGTCGCCGACCTGCATGCCCTCGATCGTGCCCGCGCCGCGATAGCCGACCGCGGCGGCCGCGTCGGTGGCGATCTTGCCGATCCGCTCGCGCATCTCCTCGTCGACGTGCGGGCCGGGGGCCTC
>JAFDWD010000494.1 GCA_018268695.1 Actinomycetota bacterium | reverse complement strand
GGGAGGTGAAGCCGCCGAATACGAAGGCGAATACGAACTCACCAACGCCGCCGAAGACCCGACCGCGAAGGCCGGGAGCCTCGGCGCGGCGATCGGTGTCGCCCAAGGCCTGGGG
Source organism: Actinomycetota bacterium (assembly GCA_018268695.1). The sequence continues at coordinate 1,646 of JAFDWD010000494.1, read as the reverse complement.
GTGAAAGGCGCGGTCGTCAGCTCCGGCTCGATGAAGGTCGAAGGCGACCCGCCGGTGGCCACGGTCACCCTCGAGACGGGCGACACCGAACGCACCTTCACCCTCACCAAGCTGGCCTGGCAAGGCGACGCGCGCGTCGCCCAGGTCCACGACGAAGGTCCCGACACCCCACCCGTCGGGCGCTTCGAAGGAACGGGTGGCCAGGGTGAGGTCAAAGGCGACCTCGTCTCCGGCCACTCGGTCTACAAGGTCGAATTCAGGCTCAAATGAGCCGTTCCGCCCCTGGCCTCGCCGAGCGCGGGGTCAGGGGTGGAGCTTCGACTGCCAGTCGTCCGGCACCGAGCCCGCCGGCCCGGGCACGCCCTGGGCGATCGGATGCGCCGCCGGCGGCGTCAGCTCGGGCCCTTCGAAGAACTCGCCGGAGCGGTAGTCGTAGAACCAGGTCTCACCCGGCTCGAAGCTGCGGATGACCGGGTGGCCGGTCTCCTCCTGATGCCGGCTCGCGTGCTGTGCGGGCGAGTTGTCGCAGCAGCCGACGTGCCCACAGGTCGCGCAGCGGCGCAGGTGAAGCCACCAGCCCCCGTCGGCCGTGCACTCGGCGCAGCCATCGCCGCTGGGAGGAACGGATTGGTCGATCTCATCGGCGTTCATCTGGCGCTCCTCGTTCGGTCGGCAGGCTCGTCCGAGCCTAACTGGTGCCCGCGGCCGCGTTTACGCCGCCGCCCGCTCGGGAATGATGGGCACGCCATGGCCGATGAGAGCTCTGAGATGAGGCCCGTGGGGGCGCCGTCCCCGGCCGTCGAGCAGGCCGCCGCCGCGGAGGTCAACGGGCGGCACGACTCCTATCTCGTGGTCGCGAAGCGCGATGATGAGGCCGTGGAGATGGCCCATGCGACCGACAAGCGGGACGACGGATGACCGAGGCGCCGATCAGCGACGAGCCCGCCTCGTCGCCGACGCTCTACTCGCTGAAGGTCTGTCACCCGGCCGTTCCCGAGTCCGTCCCGATCCTCCGCCACGCCGCCGCCGACTTCGCCGCCGAGCACGGTGCCGACGCCGATCTTTGCGGGGACATCGCGCTCGCGGTCTCCGAGGCGGTCACCAACGCGGTCAAACACTCCCAGGCCCACGTCGAGGATCCGGTCCGCCTGACGGTCGCGGTGGTCGGGGACTGGCTGGAGATCCGCGTGATCGACCGCGGCGCCGGCTTCGGCCTGCGCGACTCCGACGGCCTCGGCCTCGGCCTCCCCACGATCGCCCGCCTGGCGGCCCAGCTGACGATCTCCCAGGAAGGCCAGGGGACCGAACTGCTGATGCGCTTCCCGCTGCCGCGTTAGCGGGTCCCGAGGCAAGACGCGGGTGTGTCCTGCCCGCCAGCTGTTCTTTATGGCCTTGTGGGGTCCATAAAGAACAGCTGGCGGAGATGGAACCCTCCCGTCCTGGGTGTCTCTCGGACGGCCGCCCACGTCCGAAGACCTGCGGTCTAGGCTTGGCCGGTGACGGCCGAGATCGTCTACGTCGGCCACGCGACCGTCCTGATCGAGATGGACGGGGTGCGGCTGCTGACCGACCCGGTGCTCGGGGAGTGGCTGGGGCCCTTGCGGCGGCAGGTCCCGGCGGCGCCGCGCGAGCACGCCGAGCGCCTC
>JAFDWD010000493.1 GCA_018268695.1 Actinomycetota bacterium | reverse complement strand
TGGGGCTCGCGACCTGGGCCAAGTTCACGCCGCTGATGCTCGGCCCGATGCTGCTCACCCTCGACGGCTGGAAGCCCCGCAAGCTCGCCCTCTACGCGGGTGGCTTCGCCGCGGTCACCGTCATCTTCATGCTCTGGCCGGCGATCGACCCTGGCCTCAAGGTCTTCTACGAACGGACCATCGCCGCGCAGGCCGGCTCGGACCGCGCTGCTGTTCGCCGCCGGCTTCGCCCTCGTCGCCGTCGCCTCGATGCTCTGGCCGGCGATCGACCCCGGCCTCAAGGTCTTCTACGAACGGACCATCGCCGCCCAGGCAGGACGCAGCTCGCCTTTCTCGATCTGGGGACAGCTGGAATGGCTGGAACCGCTGCGGGTCGCGATTCTCGCCGCCACCGGCGTGCTGGCGATCGCCCTCGCCTTCGTCCCCCGCAAGAAGACCCTGTTGCAGGTCGCCGCCTTCTCGGCGGCGCTGATGATCGGCGTGCAGATCACCCTCCACCACTGGTTCTACCTCTACATCGTCTGGTTCTTCCCGCTGATGCTGGTCGCGCTGGCGCTGCTCGAGCGGACCGGGGAGCCGGACGAGGACGAGGTCCCGGGCGTCGTGCGACGGGTCAGGGAGCGCCGGGCGAGACGGCGGGCACCATCACCTGCTCGAACGAATCCGCCAGTCCCGACCGGTTGACGTCGACCACGGCGCCCATCACCCAGACGTCCTCGTCGGCGGTCTCGAAGCGGGTCGGCATCTGGGTGATCAGGGCGCCGAGCGCGTCCTCGATCCGCACCCCGAGAATGCTCTGCCGTGCCCCGGTCATGCCGACGTCGGAGATGAACGCGGTCCCCTTCGGGAGGACCCGGCCGTCGGCGGTCGGCACGTGGGTGTGGGTGCCGAGGACCGCGGCGACGCGGCCGTCGAGGTGCCAGCCCATTGCCACCTTCTCGCTCGTCACCTCGGCGTGGAAGTCGACGATCACCGCGTCGGCCTCGATCCGGTCGAGGATCGCGTCGACCGCGTCGAACGGGGAGCGCGCGACCTTCAGCCCGACCCCGCCGCTGAGGTTGATCACACCGACCCGCATCCCGCCCGCCTCGACCACGGTGTAGCCGCGGCCGGGGTTGCCGCTCGGGTAGTTGGCCGGGCGGATCACGCGCTCGGCGCGTTCGAGGAACGGGTAGGCGTCGCGGTGGCGGTAGGCGTGGTTGCCGAGCGTGATCACGGCGGCGCCGGTGTCGAAGATGTCGTTGGCGGTGCGCTCGGTGATTCCCATGCCGCCCGCCGAGTTCTCGCCGTTGACGACGATCAGGTCGGGCGCGTAGCGCTCCCGCAGCGAGGGCATCGTCTCGCGCAGCCCGCGTCGGCCGGCCCCGCCGACCACGTCACCGATGAAGAGCAGCCGCATGCCGCGACCCTACCTCTGCACGCTTGTCTCGCTATGCGAGACAAGCGTGCAAGGGTTGGGGGGTGGTGGGGTTGCCTGATGACGACGAGGTGGTGCGGCGGGCGCTTGCCTATCCGTATGGGCCGCCCGCCGGCTCCTTCGTCCAGATCGGGGACCGGACGCTGCCGGTCCCACCGGCGGAGGTGGACGTCGACGGGCGGCGGGCGTTGCTCGCCTACGGGTCGAATGCGTCGCCGGAGGCGCTGACCCGCAAGCTCGCCCACCTGCCGCCGGAGCCGATCGCGGTGCTGCGGGTCACGTTGCGGGGCTGGGACGTCGTCTACTCCGCCCACATCACCCGGTACGGCTCGGTGCCGGCCGCGGTCGTCCCCAGCCCGGGGACGATGGCGAGCGTCCACCTCGTCTTCCCGAGTGAAGCACAGCTGGAGGCGATCACGGCGACCGAGGGGGAGAACTACCGGCTCGAGCGGCTTGCCGACTTCGCCGCCGAGTACGAGATCGGGGGAGAGGGGCCGCGGGAGATCGACGCCTTCATCGGCGTCCACGGGCCCCTCCTCGTCGATGGCTCGCCGGTCGCCCTCGCCGCGATCCCCGCCGTCGACCGCACCTTCCCCGAGCTGACCACGCCGGCGATGATCGACCGCGTCCGCGCGTCCCTGGCCCCGGACATGAGCGTGCGCGAGTTCGTCCTCCACCACGTGGAACGCGGCGGCCTGCGCCCGCTGCCGCCCCTGACCCCGGTCCGCTAGACGCGGGCGAAGCGCCGTAGCGCCAGGCGGGCGATCGCGGTGTAGGCGACCGCGAGGATCGCCAGGTGCAGCAGCGGGCCGCCGATCCCGCCGTTGCCGGCTTCGAGCGCCGAGGTCATCGCGTCCAGCGTCGGCTTGAACGGGAAGAGCG
>JAFDWD010000492.1 GCA_018268695.1 Actinomycetota bacterium | reverse complement strand
GAGGGTGACGGCGACGAGGACGGCGAGGGTGACGGCGAGGGCCGTCCGCGCAAACGCCGCCGCCGCGGTCGCCGCGGTGGTCGCGGTCGCCGCAAGGAGTACGAGGCGACCTTCGACCACGGCGAAGACGAGGGCTACGGCCTCTGGCTCGACGCCTCGGTCAAGGACAACCCCGTCTACGCCGAGAACTGGGCCGGCAACCGCGACGTCACCGTGCGGATCGAGGCCGACCAGATCGTCATCCGTCGCGCCGGCGCCAACGGCGACGACGACGACTCAGACGACGACGAGTAGGGGCCGCCGGGATCCGACGCCTCGCCGGTCAGGCGGGCGTCCGGCCGCCTGAATAGTCCCCCGCGCCGCGGAGATAGATCCAGAAGGCCGCGTCGGCCAGCATCTGGGCGTCGTCGGCCGCCGAGGGGGCGACATCGATGGCGATCTGCTGGGCCCAGTCGGTTCCCTCGCCGTAGAGGGAGGCCAGTTCGTCGGCGCTGAAAGTAGGGCCGATGCGGCGGCGGAGCTCGACGCGGACCGCGCTCACGACCCGGTCGGCGAGGCGCCGGTGGCGCGGATCTTCGATCGCGGCCAGCTCGCGGGCACCCTCCTCCCACTGGAACATCGCGTTGGCGAGTGGATAAGCCATTGTCCGACTGTACCCGTAAGGAATTCCGTTCTATTGTCCCGTCGATGCTGGTCACTCCCTGGGGGGACGCAGATACGCTCCGCGAGCGCAGGTTGCCGCCAGGCCGCAGCGGTGACCGCGCGGCGGCCCGCCGCGAGCAGCGGGAACGGCTCTTCGCCGCCCTCGTCGCCAGCTGCGTGCGGAAGGGCTACGAGGCGACCTCGGTCGAGGATCTTCTGCGCGCCTCCGGCGTCTCGCGTGCCACGTTCTACGAGCAGTTCGACGACAAGGCCGACTGCTTCCGGGCCGCCGCGGAGGAGATCGTCGCGGGCGCGATCGCCGCGATCGCCGAGGAGCTGAACGGCGACGGGAGCGCCGAGGAGCGCGCCCGGGCCGCGCTGGCCGCCTTCGTCCGCATCGTCGTCGAGCAGCCCGCGGCGGCACGCATGTGCCTGGTCGAGTCCTACGCCGCCGGTGAGGCCGGGATGGAGCCGATCCGCCGGACGATCGACAAGATCGTCACCCTGGCCCACGAGGCGGCGGAGGAGATGCCCGATCGCGCCGGGACGCCACGGGAGCTGCTGCGCGGGATCATCGCCGGCCTCTACCAGGTGATCTATGGGCGTGTCCTCGCACACCGCGAGGAGGAGCTTCCGGAGCTCGTCCCGGAGCTCTGGGACTGGGCGATGAGCTTCCCGTCCCCGCCCCGGCCGCTGCGCCGCCCCGGCCGCCTGATCGTCGCCAAACCGGTCTCCCCCGCCCCGCCATTCGCCTCCTACAGCCCCGAACAGCGGATCATCCGCGGATTCGCCGCCGCCGTCGCCCGTCGGGGCTACCCGGCGGCGACGATCGCCGACGTGGCCGCGGCCGCGTCGATCTCCCAGACCACCTTCTACGAATACTTCGACGGGAAGACCGACGTGCTGGCGGCGGCGCTCGACTCGAGCGGAGCCCAGCTGGTCAGCGCCGTGATGCCGGCGGTGCGGCGGATCGACGACTGGCGGACGGCGGTGCGGGTCGGCTTCGAGGAAATCTGCGGCTTCTTCGCCGCCGAGCCCGACTTCGCCTCGTTGCGCATGGTGGACGTCTACGCCGCCGGGCCCGAGGCTGTCGCCGACCGCGACGCGACCGGTCGGCAGGTCGTGGGCTGCCTCCTGCGCCCGGCCGCCGAACGCGGCGAGGTCACCCCCTCTCCCCTCGTCCTCGACGCCACAGTCGGGGCGATGCTCGGCGTCATGTTCGATGCGATCCACAAAGGCAAGGCCACGGACCTCCCCCGCCTCGCCCCCTTCCTCACCTACTTCACCCTGGCACCCTTCATCGGCGCCGAGGAGGCCACCGAGATCGCCACGAGCCGCTGCCACGGACGTTAGCTGGTTGATTCGACGTTGGGGCTCAGGGAGTGCGGTGTTTCTCCGAGGGTCCGTGGCCTTCCGTCGCGGCCCAAGGGCCGTTGCACGCCTTTTCCACCCTATGGCGTGGAAAACCCGTGCATCGAGAAATCGACGTTGTGCGACACGCACGGAAGTCGGGACTTCTCCCGCTCTTGCGTGCGCCTCGCGTGACCCGAGCGCGACGATCCTTTGTCCCTTTCCCCGGAGCCCCCCGCGGAATCAACCACCTAACTCCCGGGGGTCTGGGGGATTTCGCGCAGCGGGGCGTTGGCCTTCGTGCAGGTGGTCTTCAGCGGCCCGGTCACCTTCCAGACGGTGACCTTGCCTTCGTTGAAGTAGGGCTTGACGCCGCCCGCGCCCCGCAGCCAGCGCGCCTCCGGCGAGGGGACCGGCTGGTCGGGATGGATGAAGTTCAGGAAGGGTGAGGTGACCAGGTAATCGAGTTCGGCGGCGTTGACGGCTTCGCGGAAGCCTTCGCAGGTGGGGATCGCGTTGAAGGCGCCGTGCGGCCCTTCTTCGCCGAGGTAGATCACCTTGTTGGAGAGGTCGGGCCCGTAGAAGCCGTAGCCGGCGAACCCGGCGGTGGTGCCTGCCAGGCCGATCCGCGAGTCCTCGATGCCGCGCGCCCAGCGGTAGGGGTCGTCGAGTTCCATGCCCGGGATCGAGGTGTCGGCGCTGACGTTGGCGAAGCGGTGATTGAGGTAGTGGCGTTGCACCGGGTAGCCGAGCGCGATCGCGGCGAGCGCCAGGGCGGCCAGCGAGGCGGCGACGAGGCGCCCGGGCAGCCCGTCGCGGCGGGCGAGCCAGATCAGCGTCGGGACGGCGACGAAGACGATCACGAAGGCGACGGCGAAAAGGCGCGCCTTGTCGTGGAGGCCGTCGTCGGGGCGGTCGGTGATCAGGTAGGCCACCGTCAGCACCGCGATCAGCCCCCACTGGCGCTTCTCGCCGTCGAGGAAGCGCGGCAGCGGGAGCAGGACGAGCGCCGCCAGCAGCGCCGGGATGACGTAGCGGATGTTGATCGCGAAGCCGACCGGCGCCCCCTCCAGCCCGGCGGCGCCGAGCGGCGTGAAGAGGTAGGCGACCAGGCCGAAGAGGGCGCAGCCGCCGAGCCAGCGGATCAGCGTGTCGCGGCCGGCGAAGATCGCGAAGAGGCAGGCGGCGACGGCGCCGACCAGGAGGAGCGGCCACAAGGCGCCGAAAGCGTCGTGCACCCCCGGCGCGAAGTAGTGGCGCCAGACGCCCGTGTCGGTGAGGTAGTGGGAGATGCTGTAGCCGGGACGGCCTTCCTGCAGGCGCTCGGGGTGCGGCAGCGGGATCGGGCCGAGCTTCGTCACCTCGGGGATCGGGCTGCCTGCGACCAGCAGGTTGCGCAGGTACCAGTAGCCGCCACCGAGGAGGCCGGCGACGAACCACCATCCCGCCGCCCTCCAGCGCTTGCCGGAGGGGGCGAGGACGATGACGACGACGCTGAGCGCGGCGGCGAAGGCGAAGACCGTGAGCCGGGTGCCGGCGGCGAGGCCGACTCCGAGCCCGGCGGCGTCGAGCGGCCATCCGTAGAGCGCCCGCCGCTCCTTCTCCTGGGCGTTCCAGGCCTCGATCAGGATCGCCATCCCGGCCAGCAGGAGCGCCGCCGCCATCAGGTCGTTCTTCGCCGCCCCCGGCTCGCGCACGACCAGCGTGTGGCAGCCGATCAGGATCGCCGCGACGATCGTCGTC
>JAFDWD010000491.1 GCA_018268695.1 Actinomycetota bacterium | reverse complement strand
GAGGGCGAGGAACCGGCGGGCGATCAGCTCGGCGGCATCTGGGGTCAACGGGCTTTGCATTCTTTGCTACTCTCGCTTCCACAACTGTGAAGTTGTTAATTTGTACTTCTTGGAAAGGATAGCGACATGGCCACGGTAGATCTACGACAAGGCTCAAGAGCCGGGCGACGGAGGTGGCCGCTGGAGCGCACGCTCTTCCTCCTCGCGGGGACGATGACCATCCTCAGCGCGCTCCTGGCCGCCATCGTCAGCCCTTGGTTCCTGCTTCTGACGGCGTTCGTCGGCGCCAACCAGCTCGCCTTCGTCGCCTTCGGCAACTGCCCGAGCTCCTGGCTCCTGCAGCGCTATCTCGGCTTCGAACGGGGGTGCCCACGATGACCGCCTTCGGTCCGATCGGGCGCCTCGGCCGCTTCGCCGCGGTGCACCGCCGCGCCGTCTTCATCACCTGGGCGATCGTCGCGGTCGGCCTCGGCTTCCTCGCCCCGCGGGTGGAGACGGCGCTGTCGGGCGCGGGCTGGCAGGCCAACGGCTCCGAGTCGGTGGCGGTCCGCGAAGCCGCCGACAAGGCGTTCGCCGGCTCCGGCTCCTACGCGATCCAGGTCGCCGTCCACTCCAGTGAACTGACCGCCGCCGACCCGGCCTTCCGCCGCACGGTCGCGCGGGTCGGTGGGGTGCTCGCGGCCGACTCCAAGGTCGGCCGGGTGATCCCGCCCGCCGCCAGCGGCCAGGTGTCGCGCGACGGCCACACGGCGATCGTGATCGGCACCGCGGGCGCGAGCCCCAACGAAATGGTTGCCGCGGCGAACGACCTGAAGGGCGAAGTCGCCGCCGTCGCCGCGCCCGGCGTCGAAGCCAACCTCACCGGCGCCGCCGGCATGTGGTCGGACTTCAACGAAGCCAACCGCGAAGCGATGATGAAGTCCGAGCTCTTCTCCTGGCCGGTGACGCTGGCGATCCTCGTGCTCGCCTTCGGCTCGCTGGTCGCCGCCGGGCTGCCGCTGCTCTTGACGATCGTCGGCCTGATCGCCTCGGCGGGCGTCCTCTACCTCGGCACGCTGATCTC